>JBBQUX010000045.1:0-24011 GCA_038212135.1 Bacteroidales bacterium
AACCAGGATGGGGTGATAAATGAATTGGATATTTCATCAGTTGATGCTGCGGCAATATCATTTGCAAACGGTTATTTAGTTACTGACCTGAATGGAGATGGCATTGTGGATGCAGATGATCTGATCCTGTTGGATAATAACTCGGCATTGTTTATTGTGAAGGTTACACCGTAAAACACGTAGCGAATTACCAAATATAATTGGATGTTGCTAAATTAAAAAGGCTTATTTCACTCAACCACATAGAAGGCATAAACAGGAACATTGGAGCACATGTAGAATAATACCCTTAAAATCTATGTGAATTTCTATGTAAGTTAGCTTCTGTGTGGTTGATATTTTTACCTATCCCTTAATCTGTTATAATAGAAACACTTATTTGGTATTCCTTACAAAAAACTATGGCGAAAACGCCAGTGAATAAAGAGATTTAGCCGACAGCTATTTTTTTGTAAATTTGTCCTTCACAAACAAGAAATCCTTTCCTTATAAGATCACGAACTATTTGTCCCAAAACATCATTTAATGAAAAATTTATCTTTATTGGCTATACTTATAGTAGTCTCATCCGGTTTGTTCTCGCAAAACTGGATTAAAAATCTTCCTCAGAATAAATCGAAAGCAGAACTCACTTTTTATGATTACCGGACTGCTTTTGAAAATTATTGGGCGCCATACAACGTTGACAAAGGCTACTATGTGGAAAATGGTATACAGAAAAAGGCTTACGGGTGGAAGCAGTTTAAAAGATGGGAATATTATATGGAAAATCAAATTAATCCTGCCACCGGTGCTTCCCCCGAAAAAACTGCGGAAGAAATTTATACTGAATATCTAAAAACAACTAACCAGTCAAAATCGAAAAGTGCCGCCAGTTGGACATCACTTGGAACAAGCAGTTCAACAGGCGGGTATGCAGGAATAGGCCGTCTTAATTGCATCGCATTTCATCCTACGGATAATAATACGTATTGGGTAGGCGCAGCTTCAGGTGCATTGTGGGTTACAACCAATAATGGCACAAGCTGGACCTGTTTGACAGATGGTAACGGAGCACTTGCCGTGAGTGATATTATTATTCCCTCCGATTATGCAACTTCAAAAACTATATACATTGCCACAGGCGATAAGGACCACTGGGATAACCAGAGTGTGGGCGTTTTGAAATCGACCAACAGCGGTGCTACCTGGAATACAACAGGAATAAGCTATACTATATCACAAGGAAAAATGGTTTACCGGCTTTTAGCAGACCCTAACAATAATCAGATTATACTAGCATCAACTTCTGACGGTGTATATAAAACTACAAATGGAGGAACCACATGGAGCACATTGTTGACCTCAATCAGTTTTATTGATATGGAATACAAACCCGGAGATTTCAATACGCTTTATGGCTCAACAACTTATGGCTCCATTTATGTTTCATCGAATGGAGGAACATCCTGGACCCAGGCTCTCACCGATGCAAATGCCTACAGAATTGAACTGGCAGTTTCTACAAACCAGCCAACCTGGGTTTATGCAGTTGCGGTGAATTCGGACGCTGGACTTTACGGCATTTATAAATCGACCAACAGCGGTGCAAGCTACACACAGGTTTTTGCCGGTACAACCAAAAACTTATTAGGTTGGTACGATGGAATTCCGGGAGACGATGATGGAGGACAAGGATGGTACGATTTAAGTCTGGCGTCATCACTTTCAAATGCCAATACACTTTTGGTAGGAGGTGTAAATACATGGAGATCGACTGACGGAGGTCTGAACTGGACAATAGTAGGCCACTGGTATGGTGAATATGGTGCGCAGGCTGTGCATGCGGATGTTCACTACATTAAATACAGAGCTAATGGCGACTTATTCGAATGTAACGATGGTGGAGTATATATTTCAACGAATAACGGAACTTCCTGGACTGATAAAACCAATGGAATAGTGATCAGTCAGATGTATAAACTTGGTGTTTCGGCAACAGTTTCGAATGAAGTTGTAACCGGTCTGCAGGATAATGGAACCAAACTATTATCAGGTGGAAGCTGGTCCGACGTAAAAGATGGTGATGGTATGGAATGCCTGATTGATTACACAAATGTTAATATTCAATATGGTACATACGTTAACGGACAAATCAGCCGAACCTCTAATCACTGGGCCAGTGCCTCGGCAATTGAACCATCGGCTGCTGGCGATGGAGCCTGGGTGACCCCATACATAATTGATCCTGCCAATCATTTGATATTATATGCGGGCTATGCCGATGTATGGAAAACTACGAACAGTGGAAGTGCCTGGACAAAAATATCCACTATGAACACATTAGATAAAATCCGTTCCATGGCTATTGCCCCTTCCAATACCCAGATATTATTTGTTGCTGATCAATCAAATCTGTGGAAAACAGCAAACGGAGGAACTTCCTGGGCAACCATAACCGGCACATTACCAGTAGGTTCCAGCAGCATTACTTCTATTGCTGTTAAAAACGATGATGCCAATACCGTTTGGGTAACCATGAGCGCCTATAATGCCAACAGAGTGTATCAATCAATTAATGGTGGAACCACATGGACGAATATTTCAACCGGGCTTCCACAGATTCCTGCTTATTCAATAATTCAGAATAAGCAATCAACCACTGAAGTCCAGCTTTATGTAGGAACCGAACTTGGTGTTTATTTCAAAAAAGGTTCTACTAACTGGATTGCGTTTAACACCGGCTTACCTAATGTTCCAATCGGTGAACTGGAAATCTATTATGCCACCATCCCGCCAAACAGCAAATTAAGAGCGGCTACTTTTGGCAGGGGTCTGTGGGAAACTCCGGTTTTTATTACAGATATTCCTATGACTTATGTTTCAAGTACAACTACCCAACTTAATACATCAACGATAGCTCCAAATCAAACAAACCAGGTTATTATTGGAATTGAGATATTAGTAAGTGGAAATCTTTCACCTTTAAATGCCACATCCTTTACCTTTAACACGACAGGTAGCACTAATCCAGCCACTGATATAACAAATGCAAAAATATACTATACCGGAACAAGTAATATTTTCGCCTCAAGTGCTCAGTTTGGTTCGGCTACGAATTCACCGAACGGTGCATTCACATTAACTGGGACGCAAGCATTAAGTGATGGCACTAATTACTTCTGGCTTACTTACGATGTGCCTGTTACCGCAGTACAGAATAATTTTCTTGATGCTCAATGTACTTCTCTGACTGTTGGAACAGTAAGAACACCCTCAATCACTAATCCTGCGGGAAACCGACAGATTGCCATAGTTTATTGTGCAGCAGGAGCCACTTCAACCTCCTACGAATATATCTCAAATTTTGCGATGGGAACGATAAATCAGGCTTCAGGCAGAGGAACCGACGGATATCAGGATTTTACGTCACAAATCACTACCATGCAAATAGGAGTTAATGCAACAGCCACAATTACTGTTACAAACCCCTACTCAACGGATCAGGTATTAATCTGGATCGATTGGAATCATAATGGTATCTTTACGGATGTTGGTGAAAATGTGTATTCATCAAGTGGTTCTTCTTTTACCTCTCCGCATACTACCGCAAATTTTACAGCTCCTGTAGGGGCAACCCTTGGTGCGACCCGCATGAGAGTCAGGCTGCATGATTCTGGTGCCGGACCAAACGCAACTCCATGCGGTAATTCCAGTTATGGCGAAGTGGAAGATTATACCGTTAATATTCAAAGCACTGACAAGAACCTTAGCCTAACACTATTCCTGCAAGGATTGTTCAATGGGGCAATAATGACCAAAGCAAAAGATGCAACCGGCGATAAATTTCCCGGTACGGTTGCCGACCAGATTACGGTTGAACTCCATAACTCAACATCACCATTCGCATTGGCCGGCGGGCCTTATACAGTTAACGTAAATACTAACGGAACAGCATCGCTAACTGTTCCCGGATTGTTAAACTCCAGCTACTATATAGTGATCAAACACCGCAACAGCATCGAAACATGGAATGCCAGCCCGGTTTCATTCGGTGGGGCAAGTGTGAGTTACAATTTCACCAGTGCGGCATCGCAAGCTTATGGCAATAATATGAAATTGGTTTCAGGCAAATATGTGCTATATGCAGGCGACGTAAACCAGAATGGAGCAATTAACTCATCAGATATAGTACTTGTTGACGGAGTCTCGGCTGTTTTCACTACAGGATATCTCCCTACAGATGTGAACGGGGATGGTGTGGTTGATGCGAATGATTTGATTTTGACAGATAACAACGCCGCTTTGTTTATTGCGAAAATTACACCCTAAATTTACATTGTTTGTGCGTTCTCCGATTGTTGGATTTAAGAAAATTGACCTATGAAATTGATAGTTGCTCTTCTGATACTTGTAAGCTTAAGTGCTATAGGGGTTGCCAACGCGCAAAGCACGAACCAGAATTTCCCGAAAGGGAAGGAAGAAGTTTACTTCCTGTTCCGGATAACATCACACGATGAAATACCTATTATCACAAGGCAGATTTCCATCGATAACGTAAGGAACGACACAGTATGGGCCTATGCCAATATGGAGCAATTCCTGAAGTTTTCGCAGAAAGGATATAATATTACTTTACTTCCTTCGCCCGGGGATGTTCCTGATGTGTTGATGAACGATAATATTCAGCTTTCGCCTCTTACTACCTGGAATTTTTACCCTACCTATCCTGCTTATGAGAGCCTTATGGCTGATTTTCAGGCGAATTACCCCGCTATTTGCCAAGTTACAACCATAGCAACTTTGCCCAGTGGGAGGAAATTACTTGTTGCCAAAATTTCGGATAATGTTGCTACTGATGAAGGGGAACCGGAGTTTTTATACACATCCTCAATTCATGGAGACGAAACGACAGGGTATATTCTGATGTTGCATCTAATGGATTACCTGCTATCGAACTATGGAACAAATCCTGAGGCTACCGGATTGATTAACAACCTGGAGATTTATATTAATCCCTTATCCAATCCTGACGGGACATATAAAGGAGGCAACAATACTGTAAGCAGCGCAACCCGCGGTAATGCCAATAATGTTGATTTGAACAGAAATTACCCTGATCCGCTTTCGGGCCAACACCCGGATGGTAAAGCCTGGCAGCCCGAAACCATTGCCTTTATGGATTTTGCCTCCCAGCGACATTTTGTTTCTTCGGCAAATTTTCATGGAGGAGAAGAGGTTGTGAATTATCCCTGGGATACTTGGTATGCCCTTCATGCTGATGACAACTGGTGGCAATACGTTAGCCGGGAATATGCGGATACGGTTCATTTACATGCCCCGGCAACGTATATGGATGGATATGTGAATGGAATTACCAATGGAGCAGCATGGTATATTGTACATGGAGGCAGGCAGGATTATATGAACTACTGGCACCATTGCAGGGAGGTAACTATTGAAATCTCTATGACAAAACTATTGGCTGCCAGCCTTCTCGAAGCACATTGGGATTATAACTGGCGTTCTCTGATTCTCTATATGAAACAGGCCAGGTATGGCATTCATGGTATTATTACGGATGCATTGACAGGAACTCCTCTCGTCGCTAAAGTTTTTATTATCGGACACGATATCGACAATTCTGAATGCTATTCCTCGGCAAATAACGGCGATTACCATCGCTTATTAAAGGCCGGAACTTATACCCTTACAGTTACAGCACCCTGCTACCAGACACAAACCTTTGCAAACATTGTAGTTACTGATAAAAATACTATTACACTCGATATCCAGCTTGTAGCGGGTGTGGTTGTTTCAACCACACCTGTATCAGGTATTACCGGAAGCACTGCAGTAAGCGGCGGTAGTATTTCGTGTGAAGGTTCAAGCCTGATATTAGCCAGGGGAGTTTGCTGGTCGACCTCGGCTTTACCCACCATAGCCGGAAATCATACAAATGATGGTGCAGGTACAGGAGCTTTTACCAGCTCCATTTCAGGTTTAACAGCTACTACATTGTATCACATAAGAGCCTGTGTCACCAATACTATCGGGACAGCTTACGGCGAAGAGCTTACTTTTACTACTGGCTGTGGTGCAATATCCACATTTCCCTGGAACGAAGGTTTCGAAAACAGCGGAACAATACCTGTTTGCTGGAGCCAGGAATATGTTACAACACCAGGGTTAAACTGGACGTTTATTGCCGGTAGCGGGAATAGTCACCCGGCTGCTGCTCATGGAGGAACAATTAATGCCTGCCTGAAAGACGCTAACACCTCGGATAATAGAACAAAACTCATCACTCCACCCTTCAATCTTTCAACCTTAGGTAGCCCTGTGCTGAAATTCTGGCATACCCAGGCACTCTGGAGTCTGGATCAGGATCAGTTAATAGTTTATTACCGCACTTCTGCTGCCGGAACCTGGACGACATTGGCCACTTATACCAGTAATATCACAACCTGGACTGAAGAAACAATCAGTTTGCCAAATCCGGGTAGTGAGTATTATATTGCCTTTGAAGGAAATGCGAAATATGGATATGGTGTTTGTATTGATGATGTGTCTGTAACTGGTGTTCAATCCAAAACGCTGAACCTGACTGTTTTCCTTGAAGGATTATTTAATGGTTCCTCTATGAACAAATCGCAAAATGCGACTGGCAACCAATTCACGGGTAATGTTGCTGACCAGATTACGGTTGAATTGCGTAATTCGACTGCACCTTATGCTTTGGCTGGGGGTCCTTATACCCTGGATTTGAAAACAGATGGCACGGCCTCGGTTACCATTCCCGGTTCATTGAATGGCAGCTATTATATAGTTGTAAAACACAGGAATAGTATAGAATCATGGACTAATTCATCCGTTTCGTTCAGCGGATCAGCAGTTGATTATAACTTTTCCACTTCGGCTAACATGGCGTATGGCAGCAACCTGAAACTGGTTTCAGGCAAATACGTTATTTATGGTGGGGATGTAAATCAGGATGGAATTATTGATTCTGATGATTTGATCCCGGTTGACAATGATGCGGCTTCGTTCCTTTCAGGATACCTTGCTACAGATGTTAACGGTGACGGTTTGATACATTCGGCTGATATAACTATGATTAATAGTAACAGTGCCATTTTTATAGCTAAGATAACACCATAAAGTACAAACGACTTTTTATAGTGAATACAAGTGCCTGGATCTTTTATGAACCAGGCACTTTTGCTAAACTTTGATTACATTTTGAATTAGAATTCGAATCAAGGGTTGAATTCATTTCTTGTTTATAGGGGCGTTAAACTCTTCCAGAGTTTTAAACTCTGAAAGAGTTCGCCTGGCAACTATTAAGTTACAATTTCAACCCTTGATTTGTATTTAGAAATAACCAACAGAATAAAATTACTGATTTCTATATTCCGACAACAAATAGTCGTTTTGTTTGTTAACTCGTAATTATTATGAGTAACCACAATTAATTTAAATAATTCATTTAACACAATCTTATGAAGAAACATCTTCTGCTCAGTCAGTCTTTCTTTTCTGATCAAGGGTAAAAACATGTTGATTTTTCATTTTAGTAAAGTAGAACCAAGCAGATTGCTATTCCTGCACCCAAAAATATATTTTGCATTGTCCGGTTTTTAGTCGTTGAAAGATTTTATAAGAATAGATATTACACTAAAGATTGTACTGAAAAAGCGTTCAATATTTGCCGGTAAACAGCAATATTGAACGCTTTTATTTATCTACTCCTTAATTTTAAAGAGTTGGAAAGAAATATTATAGTTTGCTCGAAAGTTCTTTGCCTGGTTTAAATTTAGCAACATTCTTTGCTTTTATTGTCAGAGCTTCACCGGTTTTTGGGTTACGGCCAGTTCTTTCACTTCTTGCGGATACTGAAAAAGTACCGAAACCAAGAATTTCAACACGTTTTCCTTCAGCTAATGTGCTTGCAACAGTGTCGTGATAGCACTCGATAGCACTTTTTGCTTGTACTTTTGTTAAGCCTGCACCTTTGGCAATGGCATCAATCATTTCAGATTTGTTCATGGCGTTTGTTTGATTTTTGTTAATAAATAGTATTTAAAGAATTTAATTGTAGTTCAATCGTGAGTAAATTCAAGATATTTTGCACCTTGTTTTAAAGAAACATCTATTGTGGCAGTATGTTCACTTTAAAAGTGCCAAATATGCCGCTAATGTAGGAAATTATTGGTCTTCAAACTGTCGTGGGGCGAAAATTTCTAAAAATTTGTGAGTATTTTACCGGAAATATGTGAAATATGATTTTTCAAAAGGCATTTAGCTTTAAAACCTGCCCGACATGCGTTAAATTCGTTGGTTTCCGTTATTTGAATAGGGAAAGTTATTTTGAAATCTTTACCAATCCAAAAGTATGAAAAATTAAATTGTCGGGTTATTGGCTTAATTCAATACGGTGCGCGTATAGGCTAAATATTATTTTGATGCGCCGGAACTTGAATGCATCTAAATATTGTATGGCACATTATTTCTTATAGTTTTTTTTCAAGATGAAAGGACGAATCATATAAAAAAAGTATGATAAATAATCAGGTTAGTTTTACTTTCTTTTGCCTTGATGCAAAAGTAAAATAACAAAGAACTTAGCATAGCGATCTCATGCACACATAGCAATTTGTGCATAAAAGATCAAGGCTTTCTAAAAATACGATGCGTTTCTATGCCGGAGGTATTTTCTCGCAATACAAGGCGTGAAAAATGGTACATATCAAAGCATTTGTCGTTGCTGTGTATTGCTACGCACATGCCATCCGCACATACCTCCGACAAGAACCGCTATCGTATTTTACTTATGCCGTTCCCTTCTGAAAGGATTTTCACTTTGGGCAGCAATGTGGGACATAAATTTGGATTTTATCGAAAATGTCAGGGTGTAGGGGCCGGCCTAATAGAAATTTTACAACAGATGTAGACGAAGGTAAAATGCGCAGGCACGGAGGTTCCCAAGCTCTCAAGCCTATCCCAGTTTATTGGGATCACGAGCCTTTACCGAGGCGTACATCTGAATAAAATTTATATGAACTCATGAGATCGCTGCGCTAAGTTGGTTCTTTTGTGTAATGACAAAAGAACAAAATCAAGATCAATATAGCGGTTTTTCTTCATGCGATAATATAGTCTGGCACATCAAAATAATATCCTGCCAAAATTCTCAATTGTCGCAGCGATAGACGCGAAATAGTACCTTTGCAACAAATATCATTTTCTACTGTTGTTATGTTAAACTTATAATAAAGTTTAAAGTCAAAGTTTAAATCCAAATAATAAATAATGATTCAAAATACAAAAACCAGATTGTTCCTGGCTGTCATAATATTGTTCATATCCAATCAGTTAACTGCCCAGAATCAAGGTGGACAAGCTGGGAATAAGCCTAAGGGGAATAATGCAGTTCAGGGGTTTGGCGTTATCAGTGGTGCATTGCATGATGAATCAACCAAGGCTCATGTTGAATACGGGAATATCCTGTTATTCAGGGCAAAGGATTCTATAATGGTAACCGGAACCATTACAGGTACCAGGGGGAAGTATTTATTCAGTAACCTTTTGCCGGATAATTATTATATCAGAGCCAGTTTTATCGGCTATGAGGATAAATATTTTTCCGGAATTACAATTTCGCAGCAGACTGCTGATATAAAAATGGGTGACGTTTATATTAATGCAAGCCTGTCGAGCCTGAAGGAAGTTGAAATTATAGCTGACAAATCGCTGATTACGAATAATCTTGATAAAAAAGTCATAACTGTTGATAAAACAATGGCTTTGTCGGGTGGCACCGCTACCGATATCATGGAAAATATTCCGGGTGTTGCCGTTGATGCTGAAGGGAATGTAAGCCTTCGGGGCAATTCGAACATCACCTTGCTGATTGACGGAAAACCAGCCAGCCAGGCAGGAATAAGCAGCAGCGATATCTTAAACCAGTTGCCGGCCAGTGCAATCGATGCCATTGAAGTTATTACAAATCCATCAGTCCGTTACGATCCTGACGGGACTTCAGGAATAATAAATATAGTTTTAAAAAAGAAAGCCCTTCAGGGATTTAACGGACAGGTATCGGGTACTGTCGGGACAAACGAAAAATACAACGGTTCATTTAATCTGAACTATCGCACCAGTAAGGTGAACTTTTTTGCGGGTGCTGACGGACGTTACAATCTGACCACAACATCTTCCGAAAGCGAACGGACAAGTAATTATGGTGATGCGGTAAATGTGCTGAGGCAATCGCAGGACGGAGAGAGCTTTCGCAAGTCTTTGAATTTCAACGGAGGAATTGATTATTTTATTGATACCAGGAACAACATTACATTTTCGGTTCAGCGCAGGGATATGGCATTCGGCCAGGAAGGATGGATGATGAATGCCGCATACTACGGCATCGATTCACTGCTCAGTAGTTTTGAGCGATATACCAAATCAGAGCGAAGCATACAATCCATGGGTTACAACCTTTCCTACAAACATACTTTTACTGAAAAAGGAAGAGAGTTTACCCAGGATATTGTTTTCAACGATAACCAGATGAATAACGACCAACTGATTGATCAGCAGGATATTGATCCTTTTACAGATCAGCCGGTTGGCCTGGTGCAGTCGCAGCATAACTACGCCCTTAACAACAATTACTTCTTTACTGCCCAGGGAAATTATATCCATCCATTACAAAGCGGGGCAAGAGTTGAAACCGGGTATAAAGTTTCGCTACGCGATCTGGGTATGGATTATGACTATACAACTTACAACCATAATACAGAGGAATGGGACGAGCAGGTTCTTTTAAAAAATCATTACGATTATAAAGAACAGATATATGCAATCTATGGCATCTATGGCCATTCATGGAAAAAACTTCGTTACCAGGCCGGACTGAGATACGAGCAGGTTTATGCGAATTCAAAAGTTGAACAAACCAATCAAACGTATAGTAATCCATATTATGGTTTGTATCCTTCGCTGCATACGCAATATGACCTGGGTAAAAGCCGTGAACTGCAATTCAGTTACAGCCGCCGGGTTGATCGCCCTTCGCCACGCGAACTCAATCCCTATGTTGATTATTCCGATTCACTCAATATACGCATGGGAAATCCCGCTCTGCAACCCGAATATACCAACTCGCTCGAACTCGGCATGTTAAAATACTGGGATAAAGCATCATTAACTTCCAATCTTTTTTTCCGCAATACCACAGGACTGGTTGAAAATATTACCCTGCTTGATACCACCGGTGTATCCTATACGATGCCGCAGAATATTAATACCAGCCAATCCTACGGGATGGAATTTGTGGCTTCAGCAAATCCTTCTAAATGGATGAGGATCAACGGTAACGTATCCCTTTATAAATACCTTGTAAGCGAAGTGCCTCAGTACGAGATACCTTATACAGAAAGCTTTACCTGGAGTGGAAGGTTAAATGCTACTCTCAGCTATTCGCAGAACGGATCATTTCAGCTTATTGGAAATTATATATCGCCAAGCAGTTCGGTACAATCAACAAGGGAAGGGAACTTTACCGTTGATGCTTCGCTCAGGCATGATTTTTTCAAGAATAAATTAAGCTTTTCGCTCCGGGTTACCGATATTTTCAATACCCGCAATTTCAATTCCACAACCACCGGGACAAATTATGTTTCGATTGATAAACGATATATGGAATCGCGGGTATTGTATGCCGGAATCCAGTTGAAACTGAACAACTACAGTAAAAAGTCGGAGAAAAACGGTTCCAATGGGGAAATACAGGATGAAGGGTTCTGAAAAAGGGTTTTAGGGTCAGGGATTAGGTCTTGGGGATTGCAGATAATATTCATAACGGGCAAGTCAAATTTGTACTCTAAACGGGATAAAACATTTTTAAAATCATAGCCGCTCCGGCTGCGCCAGAACCAGGACCTGAACAACAATCCCTCCTGGAATGCTGGATTTGGTCCGACGAGGCGGATAGGACTTCTAAAATTAAACTATCTGATCCTTTTTCTGTATTGGTATGGTCACCAGGAAAACTCATCATTTTACGTAAAAATGCTACTTTCCTTTAGCTTTAGGCTTGGCGAGCAAAACTCAATCTTCTGTGCGCGAGGATTTTCCCCTACAGGGCCCAAGGGGTGAGCGTGGGCAAAACTCATTTTAGACTCGTTTCCTTATACGCACTAGTCAATTATTCCTAAATCTCGCTCACATTTTCCTGTCGCCAAAACAAACACCCATTTTCCGCGACTTTTTTACAATAGCATGATCGGGTGGTACAAGCTTAAGTTTTCCTCCAACCTGGTCAAGGGGGACTGAGGTAATGGTTTCTCCGTCTTTGGTAACCATTAGTCCGAATTTTCCTTCAGCAATAAGTTCCACGGCATGAGCACCGTAGCGGGTTGCAAGAATACGGTCCATGGCCGTGGGTGAGCCACCGCGTTGGACATATCCAAGGATGGTTTCGCGGGTTTCGAGGCCGGTTTTTTCCCGTATGGATTGCGAAATAAATGAAGCTGCAGACATCCCTTTTGGCCTTTCGATACCCTCGGCCACCACGACGATAGAATAAGGCTTTTTGTTTTTTGCCCTTTTTTCGAGGTATCGGGCGATAATGTCAAGGTCGTAAGGTATTTCAGGAATTAAAATCACGTCACCACCACCCGCAACACCCGAATACAGTGAAATCCAACCGGCATGATGTCCCATCAGTTCAATTACCATGATGCGCTTGTGTGAATTGGCTGTTGAATGCAGCCTGTCGATGGCTTCGGTAGCTATGGTAACTGCAGTATCGAAACCGAACGTTACATCGGTGCCAAAAACATCATTATCAATAGTTTTGGGTAGGCCGATAATATTCAGTCCATCGGCGGCAAGTTTGGCAGCAGTTTTCTGAGTACCGTTGCCCCCGATAACAACCAAAGCGTCGAGGCCGATTTCCTTATAATTTTTCTTGATAATTTTCGACATATTTACCCCGGTAACGGGATCGTTCTTGAATGGCTTATCGCGCGAGGTACCCAGTATGGTGCCCCCAACCGTCAACATGCCCGAAAGCTGGGTTTCGTCGAGTTCGGCATATTCTTTGTCAACAAGTCCGCGGAAACCCGAAGATATTCCGATCACTTTCATTCCATACTCTATGATCGCTGTTTTACCAACACCACGAATGGCAGCATTAATTCCCGGGCAGTCGCCGCCCGCAGTAAGTATTCCTATCTTCATTCCCCGGGTTGAAAGTGCCATGATCCTGATTTTTATTTACGACTGCAAAGATACATACAAACTGAATGGACCTGATATTAATACATTGCTAACAATCAATAGTCCGTTTTTTTTTCTTACACAAAGACACAAAGACGCAAAGAACTGATTTTCAAATATTTGGATATAAATAAACCGATTTCATAATTATTTGATTTTCAGTCCAATGCAAAAGTTTAACGAAGTATTGAACAATCAAATTGAAAAAATATTTTGCTGTCCATATCCATTTACATCTTTCCCCACGCGCAATTGCACTTCTCTCCAACTTACACCTATCAACGCGGCAGTATTTCCCCTTCCGATTTTGCCACAACCACCGCACCACACGTATCGCCATACACATTTACAACTGTGCGGAACATATCGAGGATACGATCCACTGCCAGTATTAACCCGATTCCTTCGAGGGGCAATCCAACAGCATTCATAACAATTGCCATCATAACCAGCCCGGCCATAGGGATGCCTGCCGACCCGATAGCTGCCAGCAAGGCTGTAAAAACCACAACCATTTGCTGCGAAAACGATAGATCAATGCCATATGCCTGAGCAATAAACATCACGGCAACGCATTCGTATAGCGCAGTGCCGTTCATATTGATGGTAGCTCCAAGCGGAAGAGTAAAACTTGCAATCTTGTTAGAAACACCGCTTTTATGTTCAACTGCTTCCAGAGTTAGAGGCAGAGTAGCATTGGAGGATGATGTGGAAAAAGCAGTTAAAATAGGAACCGACATATTCCTGAGGTGCTTTATTGGATTGACTTTTCCGAGCACTTTTAATGTTACAGAAAGAGTTATCAGCATATGGAATAGTAATGCGGCAATTACTGTAAGCATATACAAACCCAGCCGTTGTGCAAGGATCCACAGGTCGGGCACCTGGCTGATTTGGTTGGCTACAATACCAAATATGCCAAGAGGCGCAAATTTAATAATGAACATGGTTATTTCCATAACCACTTCGAGGCTTGAGTTGAAGAAGTCAGTGAGAAATCGCCGCGGTTTTTCGTTCACTTTTGTGATGAAAAATCCGAATAGTATTGCAAAAAATATGATAGAAAGCATCTGGCCTTCGCTGAATGCCAGGAAAATATTTTTAGGTACAATATGGAGCAAGGTCTCACCAATTGATTGGTGCGTACTGCTAAGGCCTTCCACTTTCTGCATCAGGCCGATATCAGCACCTATACCAGGTTTTGTAAAATTAACAAGTATTAATCCGGTTACAATGGCAATAAGGCTGGTAATCATGTAAAATCCCATCGTTTTTAATCCCAGCCGACCGAGGTTATCAGCGGTGCCAACATTTGCCACACCACTTATTATCGAACATAGGATAACAGGCACAATTACCATATTAAGGGCACGTAGAAACAACACTCCCAGCCAGCTTATATACCCGACATATTCAGGCAACCAGGCTCCATAGGCCACACCCAGTATTAGTCCTATTAATATCTGCCAGTGAAGTGCAATACGTTTTAACATGGTATTTAATTTTGATGAAAAGCCTAAAGTGCCGTTATGTATTTAAATGGATAAATGTTCCCGCTATGTATGAAATTCCCTGCTATAAAAAAATATCCTTTCGGGCAATCATCCACAAATGTATTACAAGGATTTCAATATGCAAAATTGAATTCAGGACAAAGGAGTAAACTAAACTTTCTGTTTTATGGTATGAGACCTTATAAAGCCAATGTTTATCTTAAGCTGCTTATCGTACTATTGTTCTGCCAACTATCAGTTGATGACCCATTATACAACGGGAAAAATGAGCCAGAAAACGGCTACATATTATTTTGATGCGCTGGAATTTTAATGCATCTAAATATTGTATGGCACATTATTTCTTAAAGTTTTTTTTCAAGACGAAAGGACGAATCATAAGAAAAAAGGCATGGTAAATAAATAGGTTAGTTTTACTTTCTTTTGCCTTGATGCAAAAGTAAAGTAACAAAGAACTTAGCATAGCGATCTCATGCACACCTTTAAAATAAGCAATTAGTGCATAAAAAATCAAGGCTTAATAAAAATACGATGCGTTTCTAAGCCGTAGGTATTTTCTCGCAATACAAGGCATGAAAAATGGCACACATCAAAGCATTTGTCGTTGCTGTGTATTGCTACGCACAAGCCATCCGCACATACCTCCGACAAGAACCGCTATCGTATTTTTCTTATGCCGTTCCCTTCTAAGAGGATTTTCACTTTGGGCAGCAATGTGGGACATAGATTTGGACTTTATCGAAAATGTGAGGGTGTAGGGACCGGCCTAATATAAATTTTACAACAGATGTAGACGAAGGTAAACTGCGCAGGCACGTGTGTAGCAAAACATCAGCTTCACGTGCTGTCAGGATGAGGTTCCCAAGCTCTCAGGCTCATCCCAGTTTATTGGGATCACGAGCCTTTACCGAGGCGTACATCTGTGTAAAATTTATATTAAGCCTAGACCTTTTGGTTCTTTTGTGTCATGACAAAAGAACAAAATAAAGATCAAAATAGAAATTTTTCTCAGGCTATAATATAGCCTGGCACATCAAAATAATATCCTGCCCAGAAAACTTTATTGATCCTTTTTCTGAAAACGAATTGAAAACATAGTAATTTTACATTTCAGACAGCCTATATTGAATCCTTTTATGAAAAAAAACCTTTTGCTTTGTGCAGCAACAATCATTTCCATAGTCTTTGCGCTTAATTCCAGAGCTCAATATCCAAATATATTGGTAAGTGATGAGTACAATCCCAATGAGACATGCATTTATATTAATCCTAAAAACACGAAACAGATCATTGCCGGGGCAAATCTCAATTCGTACTATTTTTCGAACGATGGTGGTTTTAGCTGGAACAGGAATCCCTTGATTTCGTCCCTTGGAGTTTATGGTGACCCATGTGTTATAATTGATACTGCCGGATACTTGTATTTCTTTCACCTGTCGGATCCTGTTTCGGGCAACTGGTTGGATCGGATAGTTTGTCAACGCTCCGCAAATGGCGGCTTGTCGTGGAGTAATGGATCGGGAATAGGTTTAAGTGCTTCGAAGCAGCAGGACAAAGAATGGGCCTGCGTAAACCCGCAGAACAACGAAATATATGTGACATGGACGCAGTTTGACGCCTATGGATCGCCGAATCCTGAAAAGAAATCGAATATTTTGTTTTCGAAATCATCAGATCAGGGTATAACATGGAGTGACGCATTACAGATTAATGAAGTATCAGGTAACTGTGTCGACAGCGATAGTACTGTTGAGGGTGCAGTTCCGGCTGTGGGACCAAATGGTGAAATTTATACATCCTGGGCCGGGCCGGCTGGCCTGGTATTCGATCGTTCACTCGATGGAGGTCTTACCTGGCTCGATCAGGATATTTTTGTCAGCGATATTCCGGGTGGATGGGATTATTCGGTTCCTGGAATATTCCGCGCCAATGGGTTGCCTGTTACCTGCTGCGACCTCAGTGCAGGGCCTCACAAGGGTACTGTTTATATCAATTGGACCGATGAACGAAGTAATAACGGGCTGGATCAGGATGTGGATGTATGGTTGGTTAAATCAACTGATGGCGGCAATACGTGGAGTGCTCCCCGTCGTGTTAATGATGATGCACCTGGCAAGCAGCAGTTTTTTACCTGGATGACAATCGACCAGGTTACAGGCTATATTTGGTTTGTATTCTACGACCGGCGCAATTTCAATGATACCCGCACCGATGTGTATATGGCGGTTTCGAAGGACGGGGGAGAAACCTTTGAAAATTTTAAAATCAGTGAAAGTCCCTTTATCCCGAATGCCAATGTGTTTTTCGGCGATTATACAGGTGTATCGGCTCATAATAATATTGTGCGCCCGATATGGACAAGGCTTGATGGATATAATCTATCAGCCCGGATAGCCATAATCGATCCCTATTTCACAGGTGTAAAGGAGGAGGATATTATCCCTTTGGCTACTGAACAGGTCTTCCCGAATCCCTTCAGCGAAAGCACAGTATTTTCATTTAAATTAAATAGGACAGTAAAAATCAGCCTCTGTGTTTATGATATATTCGGGCACAAGGTTGCAACGTTAATTGATAACTCGCTTTACCAACCGGGGAAATATATAAAACAGTTTGATCCCGGTAAATATGATCTGCCTTCAGGTGTGTATTATTTTTCGCTAACCGGAAGTGGAATCAACAAACAACGCAAGATAGTATATCAAAAGTAAGTTTCCCTGTGTGAGCGAGGTACAAAGAGCCTGGCAAGCAATAAAATTTTCGGGAAATATATTTTACCTGCTTTTGCCAGGTATTTATGTCATACTAACTGCCTCGTATCATCTGATTTTCACACCAATGCAACTTTATGGCTATTGAATGCCCCTTTACCTTTTCAAATACGAACATAATCACTTTGTCGGAGGCATTTCATACCTGACTTTTTTTATGCACAATACAAACCTTCCGTTGCTAGAAGCTGTAAGAAAACTGCTCTCAGGCTATACTTCCAGTGAATTTACTTTCCAAAACCTTGCAAAGGATCTCAAACTATCCATTGATGATTTAATAAATGCATTTGGCAGTGAAACTGGTTTGATTCAGGAAATTCTGAACTACGAACAGCAAAACCTGGAGAATATTTTTTCGGAAGTTGATTTTACCGACATTAATGCAATTGATGGCTTGCTCCTGGTAAGTAAGGAAATCAGCATAAAATTTGCCAATATCGTGCCAAGTATACCTTTCGATCTTCGGGCATTGTTTCCTGAGGTCAGGCAAAAATTCGTGGATAAAAGGGTAAGTTTTGTCAATGATAAAATAAAATCGAACTTTGAACAAGGGATCAAACAAAGGATGTACCGTCCCGATCTTAGCCCTGAACTTGTTTCGCGTATTTATATCAGCAGGCTTATTGATATGCATAACCCTGATTTCTTTCCAAACGAAACTATTTCATTTTCAGTGCTTTTTGATGTGATGTTCGATACGTTTATACGCGGTATCTGTTCTGATGAAGGGAAGAATTATTACGAGAAAAAAATAAAATGTATGAAATTTTAAATATCCTTGAAATTTCCTTTTGGTTAATAAAAGACATTTCAGGATTTATTATCACAAAAAAATCATTATATTTATAGAACAATTCCCTTTATTGCTATCTTTAACAGACAAAAATCAGTTGATTATGGCAAAAGTTGTTGTGCTTGGTGCCGGGATATCCGGACATACTGCCGCTCAGATACTGAAGCGGAAACTGGGTAAGCATCACGAGGTTATCGTGATAAGCCCCAATACAAAATACCAATGGATTCCATCCAATATTTGGATAGGCATCGGGCAGATGACTGGAAAGGATGTAACTTTCGAGCTGGCACCGGTATATAAAAAATTAGGAATTGTATATAAACAGGCTAAGGCAACAGCCATATTTCCTGAAGGGGATGTGAATATTGCCAGACCCTTTGTCGCTATTGAATTTACGGGAAAGGATAAGGCTGGTGCTGCCGAAAAGGTGGAATACGATTACCTTATTAATGCAACCGGCCCAAAACTCAATTTTGCCGCTACCGAAGGACTCGGCCCCGAAGGATTCAGCGAATCGGTATGTACTTACCTGCATGCCGCTCATGCCTGGGAAAAGCTACAGGTTTCGCTTGGGAAAATGGCAAAAGGCGAAAAGCAACGTTTCCTTATCGGTACCGGCCATCCTACAGCCACCTGCCAGGGTGCGGCTTTCGAGTATGCCTTAAATGTTGCCTTCGAAATAAACAAGCGCAAACTCAACGATATGGCCGAGATTACCTGGATAACCAACGAGTACGAAGTCGGTGATTTCGGCATGGGCGGAGCCTTTATTAAAAAAGGAGGGTATGTTACTTCCACACGCATCTTTACCGAATCTATTTTATCAGAGTATGGTATAAAATGGATCAAACGTGCCGGTATCACTAAAGTTGAAGACGGTAAAGCAACCTACCAGACTCTGGACGGAGAAACCAGCACCCACGAATTTGATTTTGCCATGCTGATTCCTGCATTCGCAGGTGTTGGTATAAAGGCGTTTACTAATGATGGAACTGAAATCACATCCGATTTATTTGCTCCGAGCGGTTTTATGAAAGTGGATGCCAATTACCAGGCACAGGATTTTGAGAACTGGTCAGTTTCTGATTGGCCGTCAGTTTATCAAAGCCCGAAATATGACAATGTTTTCGCTGCCGGTATAGCGTTTGCGCCTCCGCACGCTATTTCGAAACCCATGACGAATAAGAATGGTCTTGCCATATTCCCAACGCCGCCGCGTACAGGCATGCCCTCGGGTATCATGGGAAAAGTTGTTGCTTTAAATATTGCCGAACAGATCAAGACCGGGCGGAAAGAATTGAAACATAAAGCCTCAATGGGGAAAATGGGCGCAGCATGTATTATTTCTTCCGGCTATGGTCTTCGCGATGGAATGGCGGCAACTATGACCGTATTTCCTGTGATTCCCGATTATGAAAAATACCCGGAATGGGGACGCGATATCAGCTATACCATGGGTGAACCTGGTTTGGCCGGGCACTGGATCAAACTGGTGTTGCATTTTATGTTTATCTATAAAGCAAAGGCTAAGCCCTTCTGGTGGCTGATACCTGAATAGAGGGGTTACGATTTTGGGGGTTAGGGTTTGGGGGTTAGGGTTTGGGGGTTGGGTCTTGGAACTTTGGATTTGAGTGAAGTGAATTTGAAAATGCGGAGATGAGAGGATATGATTGCTAGTTCAGGAATTGAATAGAACAGGTATCATCAGCGTTTACGGAAAGGATTTTTACGGTTGTGATCTGGTTGATAAGTTCTTTGTTGTATGGTGTTGCGACTTTTACATAATTGCCTGTAAATCCGTGCATAAAGCCTTTGATATTATCCGATTCCCAGAGGACTTGCTCCGTTTTTCCCACCTGGCTGATGTAGAATTTCTTCTTTTTCGCTTCGGAAAGCTCATGCAGTAACTGGCTGCGGCGGCGTTTTTCGCGTTCATCTACCTTGCCTTCCATCTGTATTGCTTTGGTTCCGGTTCGCTCCGAATAAGTAAAAACGTGCAGATAAGTTACATCCAGGTTTTTAATGAAATCATACGCATCATCAAAATCTTCGTTTGTTTCGCCTGGAAAACCAACAATCACATCAGCCGCGATACATGCATCCGGCATCAGCTCCTTAATCCGTTGTACCCGGCCGGCAAAGACCTCGCGCTGGTATTTGCGTTTCATCAATTCTAAAATCTTATTACTTCCGCTCTGCAGGGGAATATGGAAATGCGGAAGCAGTTTCCTGGAAACGGAAACCAGTCTGATGATTTCATCGTTTAATAACTCGGGCTCAATGGATGAGATTCTTATACGTTCAATTCCTTCAATATTAGCAAGTTGCTTCAGTAAATCAGTAAAAGATTCGTTATTCTGGCGGCCAAAATCTCCTATGTTTACTCCTGTTAATATTATTTCTTTAATCTCGGTGGAAGCAATTTCATGGGCTACTTTCATGGTGTTTTCAACGCTTTCGCTACGACTTCGGCCACGCAAAAAAGGAATGCTGCAATAGGTACAAAAGTAATCGCATCCATCCTGAACCTTAAAAAATGAACGAGTACGATCGCCTATGGAATAAGAGGGAATAAACTCTCTGGTTTTATTTATTTCCGAAACATACGCTTCATGATGCCCGTAAGCATGGGTTTCACTGCCCTGACTTTTAATCACTTCTCCCAACCTGAACTTATCCTGGTTGCCGAACACCCAGCTTACGCCTTCCATAGTACTGAACATTTCAGGATTTGCCTGCACCGCACAACCAATAACTGCAACCTGTGCTACAGGATTGCGCCGGTGAGCCTGCTTAACAGCCGTTTTGCATTTCTTTTCGGCAACAGCCGTAACCGAACATGTGTGAACTACATAAAAATCAGCTTGTTCGTTAAAATCAACCACTTCAAAATCATCAATTCCAAACTGCCTTGAAATGGTGCTTGTTTCGGAAAAATTGAGTTTACAGCCTAAAGTATGGAAAGCGATGCGTTTTTTAGATGTCATGGAGCAAAGG
Organism: Bacteroidales bacterium; assembly: GCA_038212135.1. Lineage (GTDB taxonomy): Bacteria > Bacteroidota > Bacteroidia > Bacteroidales > UBA4417 > UBA4417. The sequence continues at coordinate 21,342 of JBBQUX010000045.1, forward strand.
TAGTGCAATTGCGATTTCGGATTTCGGATTTTAGATTTCGGATTTGGGATTTGGAATAGACCCCTCTGTCCTGCGGACATCTCACCGTTGGGGAGAACCCTGAAAAACATATTTTTAACAAACTGGAGAATGTGGTTTTGAGACTTGGATTTTGGAATTTTCAATTCTCAATTTTCATTTTTCAATTCACAATTCCCCTTCTCCCTCCACTGGCTATATTGCTGAATGACAATGCCTGCAACTATAATAGCAAGTCCTATGACAGTTGATGGAAGAATTTTTTCGCCTACAATCCACGTTATCAGCATAAGCGAAATAAACGGCGAAATAAAAACGAGGTTCGAAACGCGGGCTGTGTTGGTCGAAAGTTTCAAGGCGGTAAGCCAAAGAACAAAAGTGAGACCCATTTCAAAAATCCCTATATACACAGCTCCGGCGAATCCATATAAGGGTGGAATAGAAATATTTCCTTCGATAATATTCCATATAAGAATATACCCGGACCCAAAGGCGAAATTTACTAACATTTTAACAATGGCTTCGCGCGGGTCTTTCATATTAATAATCCAGAAAGATGCCCAGAAAAAAGCACTTCCGATTGCCAGCACTACTCCGAATGTGTCGGAGAATTTCAACTCACCGAAATTCCCGTGCATGGCAATTACAGCCGTTCCGCAAAAACTGACAACGATGGCTATCATACTTAGGAAACGGATATGCTGTTTCAGGAAAATGATGGAGAAAATCACCAGCATCACCGGCCAGATATAATTCAGTGCCACGCCTTCCTGCGCCGGAATACGGTTATAGGCTTCGAATAGTACAAGATAGTAAAGGAATGGATTGAAGAGCCCCATCAGGGCCGAGTTGAAGGTTTGCTTCACTGTGATTTGCTTCAGAACAGTGAGCTTGCCTTTAATCAAAACCACTGTTCCCAGGAAGACAAAGGCGGTGAAGGTAGCAATCAGCAGCAACATTCCCGGGTTTAAGTAGTTGAGTGTAAGCTTGAATGCAGTTCCCATAGTTGACCAGAATCCGACTGAAACAAGCGCGAGGCTGTAAGCTTTTGACTGATTGTGCATAAATGGGTATTGTTTCGGGGCAGGAAGAATTTCCATTGGCAAAAATACAAGCAATATTTTAACAAACATAACAAGGCTTTAGTTAACGGAGTTTCGCGAAATGGTACATTGGCAGAGGTTCAAATGTCTGTTGTCCAGAAGGTTTATTGATTCTATTCACCTGCTTCAAAGTACTTGCACAGGAAGTTTAAATCACTAATTTTGCCGCTTCTTTCAAAAAAAGATTGCAAAAATGATTAAGTGTTTTTTAATGTAATCGTGTATAGTAAATACAGCATTTCAAACGTTATTCAAATACTCCATATGGAAAGTACAAAAAATACAACAAATAAATATTTTATGAAAAAACTGGCAGTAGTTGCTTTTGGCGGAAACGCGTTGCTTCGTGGCGATCAGGTAGGAACCATTGAGGAGCAGGAGAAAAATGCATTGGATACATGCGAACGTCTCATTACCCTGATCGATCGTGGCTATAACCTGGCACTAACTCACGGAAACGGCCCGCAGGTTGGCAATATTTTGCTTTCGAATGCGGCAGGAAACCAGGTTTATAATCTGCCTGAGATGCCTTTGGATATATGCGTAGCATATTCGCAGGGTTTCATCGGTTATATGTTGGAACAGCAGATGCGTAACGTTCTCCGTTCGCATGACCTCGACAGGGATGTGATAACCATTATTACCCAGGTGCTTGTTGATCGCGATGATCCCGCTTTTGAAAATCCTACCAAGCCGATAGGGCCGTATTACACTAAAGAAAATGCCGATAAAATGAATGCCGAAAACGGCAGTATTTTTAAGGAAGATCCGCGCGGACGAGGATGGCGTAAAGTTGTGGCTTCGCCCAAACCATTGGTTATCAGTAATCAACGTTCGATTGAGCGCATAGCTCGCGACGGACAAATAGTTATTGCTGTTGGTGGCGGAGGAATTCCTGCATTTTATGTGGCCGAAAACAAATTACAGGGTATTGATGCCGTAATTGATAAAGATCTGGCTTCTGCTTTGCTGGCAGGAAATATAAATGCCGATAAGCTCTTTATCCTTACCGATGTGCCCAAAGTGTGTGTAAATTTCAACACCCCTCAGGAAAAATCCATTGACCGCATGAGTGTAAAACAAGCAAAACAATACCTTGCCGAAGGCCATTTCGCCGAAGGCAGCATGGCACCGAAAATCCGCGCCGCCATTCACTTTGTAAAACACACCAGCCGCGACGCCATCATCACTTCAGCCAACCTTCTGGGTATTGATAACGGAGGAACGAGGATTTCGATAGTGTAATTTTAAATTGAGAATCTATTAAACTGGAATCTGGAAACTGGAAATTAGTAACTGAAAATCCACAATCCACAATCCGCAATCTGAAATCCCCAATCCGCAATCCCCAATCCTCAATCCGAAATCCCCAATCCCCAATCCGCAATCCGAAATCCGAAATCCTTTTGCCCAACCACCCCCCCCCCCCCCCCCCCCCCCCCAAAAAACCCACCCCACCAACCCAAGGGCGAAAAAATAAAAAAAAAAAAATAAAGGAAAAAGGAAAATTTTAAAACACAGAAAAAAAAAAAAATAAAAAAACGGAGAG
>JBBQUX010000046.1:0-23717 GCA_038212135.1 Bacteroidales bacterium
CTCATCATTTTAAGTAAAAATGCTCATTTTTTTAAACTTTAGGCTTTGCAGGCAAAACTCAATCTTCTGTGCGCGAGGACTTTCCCCTACGGGGACCAAGGGGTGAGCGCAGGCAAAACTCATTTTAGACTCGTTTTCTTATACGCACATCATATCGAAATTGGGGTTACCAGTTTACAATCTTACATAGAAAATTATCAAATCGTCAATATCTTAACCAAATAAATATCAAACAATTTAAACTCATTTTAAATTACACTATTATTTGACGATTGTCTTATAAAAAACTCTTCATACATGCAATAAATATCTAACTTCGCCGCCATAATTCAGTGAAACTCTTAATTATTATGGCAAAAATGAAAGGTGAAATTGTTGTAGACATCGAAAGGTGCAAAGGATGCGAAGTTTGCATGCCGGCTTGCCCCGAAGACGTTATAGCTATGGCAAAACAAGTGAACAGAAAAGGCTATCATTATGCAATGCCAACCAACGATATGTGCACCGGTTGTACCAATTGTGCCGTGGTTTGTCCTGACGGAGCTATCACTGTTTACCGTAAGAAATTTATTGATCAAGCATAAAAACATACGTAAGGATGAAAGAATTACGGTTAATGAAAGGAAATGAGGCTTTTGCAGAAGCTGCAATCCGTGCAGGTGCTGACGGGTATTTTGGTTACCCTATCACTCCGCAGTCGGAAGTTATGGAATACCTGATGGCTCAGAAAACCCATGAGCGCACAGGTATGATAACATTGCAGGCCGAAAGCGAAATAGCTGCTATCAATATGGTTTATGGCGGTGCAGGTTGCGGAAAGCGCGTCCTGACGTCATCGTCGAGCCCCGGAATAAGTCTGAAACAGGAAGGTATTTCCTATATTGCAGGTTCTGAACTCCCATGCCTGATCCTGAATGTTGTTCGTGGTGGTCCTGGTTTAGGAACCATTCAGCCATCGCAGAGTGATTATTTCCAGAGTACAAAAGGCGGAGGTCATGGTGATTACAAGCTTATTGTGCTTGCCCCGGCATCCGTTCAGGAAATGGCTGATTTTGCAGGACTTGGATTTGAACTTGCTTTTAAATACCGAACTCCTGTACTGGTTCTTTCGGATGGTGCTATCGGGCAGATGATGGAAAAAGTTGAGTTGGATGTTCAGAAACCACGCTTCACAATGGAAGATATCAAAAAGAACACTCCCTGGGCAACTATTGGCAAAACTCCTGATCGCGATCACAATATCATCACTTCTCTCGATCTTGATTCGCTCAAAATGGAGCAGCACAACCATGTTCTGCAGGAGAAATACAAGAAAATAGAAGAGAACGAAGTCCGTTACGAAAAAATTGCCTGTGAAGATGCTGAATATGCATTTGTAGCGTATGGAACCAGTGCCCGCATCTGTCAGAAAGCAATAGAACTTGCACGTGCTGAAGGCATTAAAGTAGGGCTTATGAGGCCAATCACTTTATTCCCTTTCCCAAAAAAGGTTATAAAAGAAATGACAAAGAAGGTAAAAGGCATTCTTTGTGTAGAAATGAGCGCCGGTCAAATGATAGAAGATGTTCAGTTAGCCGTTGAAGGTCGCGTAAAAGTGGAGCACTTTGGCCGCTATGGCGGAATTGTACATTCCCCTTCAGAAATAGTGGATGCATTGAAGAAACAAATCATAGGAGGATAGGAAAATGGCAGAATTTAAAACAAACCCCGAAATACTGCAACCGGAAAACCTGGTTTACAAACGCACTAAGCTTCTTACCGAAAAGGCACTGAGCTATTGCCCGGGCTGCGGACACGGAACAGCGCATCGCATCATCATGGAAGTGATAGAAGAAATGGATATTCAATCCGAAACCATTGGTGTGGCTCCGGTCGGATGTTCGGTTCTGGCTTATGAATTCATGGATATTGATATTCAGCAGGCTGCTCACGGACGTGCGCCGGCAGTTGCCACAGCTATAAAACGATTGTTCCCTGAGAAATTTGTTTTCACCTACCAGGGTGATGGCGACCTTGCCGCAATAGGCACAGCCGAAACTATCCATGCCTGCAACCGTGGCGAAAATATGACCATCTTTTTCATTAACAACGGTATTTATGGCATGACCGGCGGACAAATGGCTCCCACTACCCTCCCGGGAATGAAATCAAGTACTTCCCCTTACGGGCGCGATGTGGCCACAATGGGTAACCCGCTGAAAATAACTGAATTGGTGGCCCAGTTGCCAGGAACAATTTATGTTACACGCCAGGCAGTTCATACACCGTCAGCTGTTCGTAAAGCTAAAAAAGCCGTTCGCAAAGCTTTTGAAAACCAGAAACTTAATAAAGGTCTTTCTTTTGTCGAAATCGTTTCGAACTGTAATTCAGGATGGAAAATGACCCCGCTGCAATCGAATGAGTGGATGGTCGACAATATGTTCCCGTTCTACCCGATGGGCGATATCAAAGTGAATGACGATAAATAAGCTGAAGCACTTTTCAAAAGTTTAAAATTTCAAGACAATGACTGAAGAAATAATCATAGCCGGATTTGGCGGACAAGGCGTACTTTCGATGGGTAAAATTCTAGCCTACTCAGGGGTAATGCAAAACAAGGAAGTAAGCTGGATGCCGTCGTACGGACCTGAAATGCGCGGAGGGACAGCGAATGTAACTGTTATCATCAGCGACGAGCGCATCAGTTCACCCATTTTGAATGCCTACGATACTGCAATTATTCTCAACCAGCAGTCGATGGATAAATTCGAGAATACAGTAAAACCCGGCGGATTGCTCATCTACGATCCGAATGGCATTATCCGCCATCCTGAAAGGAAAGATATAAATATTTACACCATCGAAGCTGCTGAAAAAGCAGGCAAACTTGGACTTTCGAAAGTTTTTAACATGATTGTTCTGGGAGGTTTCCTCAAACTGAAACCGATTGTGGATATGGAATATATTCATAAAGGCCTGGAGAAATCACTTCCGGCGAGGCATCATGTAATGATTCCTGAAAACGAAAAAGCTATCGAAACAGGAAAAGGACTCATAACTCCGGTTCTCGTTCTCAGTTAAAAATATTGATTATCATTATGTTATAAATGAACTGTTATGAATAATAACAGTTCATTTGTTTTATAGAATATCGACTTCCGCTTCAAACGTATTTATAAATCTCCGAAAATATTACTTTTGCCACATGCTTTATGAATACGACCAACTTAAAGAATTGCTGGAAGAAAAGGTCATCTTCTACAATCAACCTTCATTTATCAAAACTGATCCTATCAGCATTCCTCACCTATTCAGCAAAAAAGAAGATATCGAAATTGCAGGGTTCCTTTCAGCTACATTAGCCTGGGGACAAAGGGTAACTATCATTAATAAAAGCCGTGAATTAATGAAACGGATGGATAATTCACCGTTTGAATTTGTGTCACGGGCTTCCGAAAGGGAAATAAATTCAATGGCTGGATTTGTACATCGCACTTTCCAGGGAGTTGACTGTATTTATTTTGTACATGCTTTACAGCAGATTTATAAAACTCATGGCGGACTTGAAATGGTTTTTACTGATGGATATGCGGGAAATAAAACTATTAAAGAATCAATCAGCCATTTCAGGAATGTATTTTTCAGTTTTGAACACCTTCCCCGAACACATAAGCATGTTCCTGATCCCAGGAAAGGTTCAGCTTCAAAGAGAATTAATATGTATTTAAGATGGATGGTCAGAAACGATAAAAATGCTGTCGATTTCGGCATCTGGAAAAATATAAGCCCTGCGGATCTGATGTGCCCGCTCGATCTTCATTCAGGCAAAATTGCCAGAAGGTTTGGACTGCTTAATCGCAAACAGGATGATTGGCAGGCGGTTGAAGAGTTAACAGCTCATCTGCGTACCTTTGACCCCTCGGACCCTGGTAAATATGATTTTGCCCTTTTCGGAACCGGAGTAAATGAAAAAATTAATATATAAAACTGAGCTGAATGGAAATAAGTGATATTCAAAGAATTATTCTGGAAAAGCAGGCAATCCTTCTCTATTTTTATAACGATAACTGCGCTCCCTGCAAAGTATTGCGTCCAAAGGTGCAGGAATTGATAGAAACTGAATTCCCGGAAATGGAATTTGTCCTGATTAATGCTGAAAGCTACCCGGCAACCGCTGCCGAATATGGTGTTTTTGCTTCACCAACTATTATTGCGTTTTTTGAAGCAAAAGAATATATAAGGGAAAGTAAAAATATATCAATCAGCGAATTATACGAAAAGATAAATCGAATATATAAAATGATATTTTAGGGCAACCGGAAAATTTGATTTGCGGTTTGCTGACCGGGAGATACTTTTATTGCCTTCGTCTTAACTTCATAAAATCTTCCGATTTAACTTTACTAAGCGGTCAATTAAAGTTAATTCATGAACAATCTGCAATTATTGCTGTTTAAATGTTTAATAATTCACTCAAATAATTAAACACGATAATACTACAACTATGAAAATCATACCAATTGTAATTGTTCTTCTTTTTGCCACTATGTTCAGTTTCGCGCAGCAAACTAACTTTCACAGTTTTAAAACCAAAACCATTGATGGCAAGCCTATTGATCTGGCCAGCCTGAAAGGCAAAAAAGTTCTTGTTGTCAACACTGCTTCAAAATGTGGAAACACACCGCAATACAAAGATTTACAAGCTCTTTACCTGAAATATGGAGGTGACAAATTTGTGATCATCGGCTTCCCTGCCAATAATTTTATGAGCCAGGAGCCGGGATCAAATGCTGAAATAAAACAATTCTGTACGGAGAATTACCAGGTTACCTTTCCGATGATGCAGAAAATATCAGTGAAGGGTGACGATATTGACCCTATTTACAAATGGCTGACTACCAAGGCTCTGAATGGCAAAATGGATGCTGAAGTAAGCTGGAATTTTCAGAAATTTATGATCGATGAAAAAGGAAATCTGGTTGATATGGCTTCGCCACGGACAAAACCAAATGATGATCAGATTGTAAAATGGATTACTGGCAAATAACAGTGCAACCAGGAATCTTCAAAGTATAACCGGACCGGTTTTGAGAAATCTAAACCGGTTTTTTTATTTTCATGAAAGCTGATGCATTTTAAAACTGAAGCAATTTAAGTTCAGCAATACATTATATTTAATTGTTATTCAGATATTTATACGTTTGTGATAGACCAATTCAAACCTATTAATTTATAAAGTACATTATCAAAATTGGTCTAAATTGAGTCTCAAAACATCAAAGATTAGTCTTGTAAAGATAATATTGCATATTTTTATAGTTCGAATTATTTTACAAATTATGGAAAATTTCAAGACTTCACTAACCGCCCGAAATGTTCTGACTGCATTTGCCATTGAAACACAGGCTATTCAAAAATACCTTTGGTATGCAAAAATAGCAGCCAAAGAAGGATACCAGCAGATTGCATCTATTTTTACCGAAACTGCCGAGCAGAAAAAATCGCATACAAAAACTTTATTTCGCTTTCTTGAAGGATGTGAACTCGAAATCACCTCAACTTTCGAAGCCGAACCTTTTGGAACAACTCCCGAAAACCTGAAAGCCGCCTCAGAAGCAGAAAGCAATCAAACCAACACATTATTTTCTGATTTTGAAACAGTTGCATGGGAGGAAGGATATAAACAGATTGCTACAAAACTGAAACTTTTCAGGCAGATAAAGACATTTTATGCCGAACGGTTCGAAAAACTTGCTGATAATATCGAAAACGGAACCGTTTTTAAAAAGGATAAGAAAGTGAAATGGATCTGCCGGAAATGCGGCCTGATATACGAAAGCGATCGAGCGTTGAAAAATTGCCCGGGTTGCGAACATCCTCAGGCCTATTTCGAAATTCTTGCCGAGAATTATTAACACTGTGAAACATTGAAACCCTTATTTTTGTTACTTATATACAACACGCTCTAAAATACCACGCATGCCAGTTAAAACAGCAAAATCCAGACACAAGGAAACCTCACAACCTTTTGATAAAGAACAGATTATGAATGATTACCGCCTTGCAAACGAAAGCAGACAGGCTAGTTTATTGGGGCGACGCGAAGTACTTACCGGTAAAGGGAAATTCGGGATTTTTGGCGATGGCAAGGAAGTTGCACAATTGGCCATGGCCAGGGTTTTCCGCAATGGCGACTGGCGTTCGGGCTATTACCGCGACCAAACGTTTATGCTTGCTACCGGGCTGATGAGTATTGAAGAGATTTTTGCCCAGATATATGGTGATACGGATGCACAATTCAATCCGATGAATGCCGGCCGGCTGATGAACAATCATTTTGCAACCCGCAGCCTGGATGAAAAAGGACAATGGAAAAACCTTACAGAACAAAAAAATTCTTCCGCTGATATTTCTCCGACCGCAGGCCAGATGCCCCGTTTACTGGGACTTGCGCTTACTTCAAAATTATTCCGTGATAATTCAGCTTTGGCTCACCTGACACAAATCTCCAAAAACGGCGATGAAGTTGCTTTCGGAACTATTGGCGATGCCAGTACCAGCGAAGGCCATTTCTGGGAAACAATTAATGCTGCCGGTGTTTTACAGGTGCCGGTTGCTATGTCAGTCTGGGACGATGGGTTTGGAATATCCGTTCCCAATAAGTTGCAGACGACTAAATCGAGTATTTCGGAAGTACTGAAAGGGTTTGAGAAAACGGATACTAAAGATGGGTTTTTAATACTGACTGCAAAAGGCTGGGATTATGCCGGTTTATGCAAAGTATACGAAGAAGGTATAGATTATTGCCGTAAAAACCATGTACCGGTTTTGTTTCATATTACGGAAGTAACTCAACCGCAAGGGCATAGCACATCGGGTTCGCATGAGCGTTACAAATCTGCAGAGCGCCTCGAATGGGAAAAGGAATTTGATTGCATTCAGAAAATGCGTAAATGGATTGTTACCGAAAAAATAGCATCAGGTAAAGAACTCGATAGCATTGAAAAAGAAGCTATTGAACGTGTAAAACAAGCAAGGAAAATAGCCTGGAACAATTACCAGAAACCGCTGAACCAGCTTCGGGATGAATTCCTCAAAATAGCAGATGTAACTACTTGCAATTGTGCTAAAACCGACCGGATCAATTCGATAAAAGAAGATTTGCGTAATGTTGCCGAACCTATCCGTAAGGATATTATGTCAGCAGCAAAGAAAATATTGCGGCTGATCTGCGATTCGTGCAGTAATCCATCCAATTCATTGAAAATCAATGTTTCTAATTGGCTGGAAAAAGAATTATTAGTTAGCCGCGAAAAATTCAACACCCTGTTATACAGCGATTCTGAAGAATCAGCTCTCAAAATTGCTCCGGTTGAGCCTGTATATGAACAAGATACCCTTTTAGTTCCGGGTCGCGAAATACTGCGCGACAACTGGGAGTACCAGTTTGCACAAAATGAAAAAATAGTGATTTTTGGCGAAGATGTCGGTAAAATCGGGGGTGTAAACCAGACTTACGAAGGCTTGCAGGTGAAATATGGCGAAAACCGCATTTTTGATACAGGAATCCGGGAAGCTACCATCATCGGACAGGGAATTGGAATGGCTGTCAGGGGTTTGCGTCCGGTGGCCGAGATACAGTATTTCGATTACCTTCTTTACGGTTTGCAGCTGATGAGCGATGATCTGGCTACACTGCAATACCGCACCCGGGGAGGTCAGAAAGCTCCAATGATTATTACAACACGTGGTCACCGCCTCGAAGGCATATGGCACTCAGGATCGCCTTTAAGCATGGTTATCAACAGCATACGAGGAATTTACGTACTTGTTCCACGCGATATGACACGGGCCGCGGGCTTCTACAATACTATGCTGCAATCTGACGAACCGGCTCTGATCATCGAACCTTTGAACGGATACCGCCTTCGCGAAATGCGACCATCGAATATAGGTGAATTCCGCATCCCGGTCGGCGTTCCCGAATTGATTGAAACAGGAACAGATGTTACTCTGGTCACTTACGGTTCCTGCGTACGGATTGCACAGGATGCGGCTGCACAACTGCGTGATTTTAAAATATCAGTTGAACTGATTGATGTTCAATCGCTTGAGCCATTCGATATACATCATATGATAGCCGGGTCGCTAAAAAAGACAAACAAAATTGTTTTCTTCGATGAAGATGTTCCCGGAGGAGCAACAGCTTACATGCTTCAGAAAGTTATCGAAGAACAAAAAGGCTTCCAATACCTTGATGCTGAACCACGAACAGTTACCGCCCAGGCTCACCGTGCAGCTTATGGAACCGATGGCGACTATTTCTCAAACCCAAATGCGGAGGATGTTTTCGATTGCATTTATAACCTGATGCATGATTACAACCCGGGAAAATATCCGAAGATTTTTTAGTTCCCGCTAAGTAGGTTAAACTTCTACAGAAATTGATTTTCAACTCTGGCATTTAGTGCAACTTTAATAGTATTCCCGATTTTCTTTTCCCAATTCATATGCGTTTGTTTTTCAAACAATTAACAAATAGACTGATTAGCTATTTCATACGAATTTCGGGCAAACCGAATGTTTCCGATACTTTTGGAGGTAAAAACAATTTGAGTGCCGGAAATCATTCACTTCAAAACGAAAACTTTCTACAACAACTTATAGAACTGGCAGGATTGAACCCTGATCAGGCTGTTCTCGAAATAGGTTGCGGATCCGGGCAAATGGCACTCCCGCTCTTAGGATACTTCAGCGAAAAAGGATATTATAATGGGTTTGATTCTGATAAAAACAAGATTTATTTTTGTAATAAGAATATTGCTGCTCACCATCCTGATTTCACTTTCCAATTTATTGAGAATGATCATTACAGGTCAAATTTCATTCTCCCCTACTCTGAAAAACAATTTGATTTCGTTTTTCTGACTTCGGCTTTTACACGCCTGATGCCGCCACAGATTGAGCAATACATAAATGAAATTAGCCGGGTCATGAAAACGGGAGCACTATGTGTGATGTCGCTTTTCATTATAAATTGTGAATCGGAGGATTTGATTATAAAAAAGCCTGCACACATGAATTTCCCATTAAATAAAGGCTTCTACAGGCTTCAGAATGCACCTTACAACAGCCCGATTGTGGCTTATCACGAAGAATGGCTTCTGATAAAGTTGGAAAGTGCAGGTCTGAAAATGGAAACCATCAAATATGGCCAATGGTGCGGTCGAACCTACTATTTGGAATACCTCGACCTGCTTATTTGCAGGAAAGTGTAATAGTGGCTTATAAATCGTGCTAACTTTGCATAAACTTTAAGATATTTGCTTTCCCAACCATTCACACTCTTTTGAAACTTTCAGTAATCATAGTCAGCTACAATGTAAAGCACTTCCTCGAACAGTGCCTGCACTCAGTGCGTGCCGCAATTACAGGCATTGAAACCGAAATATTTGTTGTTGATAATGCCTCTGTTGATGGTTCGGTAAAAATGGTGAAGGAAAAATTCCCCGAAGTTATTTGCATTGCAAACCAGGATAACCCGGGATTTGCAAAAGCGAATAACCAGGCAATCAGGCTGTCGAAAGGCGAATATGTCCTTCTGCTGAACCCGGATACGATAGTTGAAACCGATACATTTTCCAAAATTATTGCTTTCATGGACTGCCATTCCGATGCTGGCGGCCTGGGAGTAAAAATGGTTGATGGTACCGGTCGCTTCTTACCTGAATCAAAACGTGGTTTGCCGACGCCAGTAGTAGCTTTTTATAAGATATTTGGATTATCGAGACTTTTCCCGAAGTCAAAAACTTTCAATAAATACCATCTTGGATACCTCGACAAGGAAAAAACGCACCAGGTTGAGATACTTGCGGGTGCTTTTATGCTGATGCGAAAATCAGTTCTCGACCAGGTTGGATTGCTGGATGAGGCTTTTTTTATGTATGGCGAGGATATTGATTTGTCCTACAGGATTATAAAAGGCGGGTATCACAATTATTATTATCCTGATGCCCGTATTATCCATTACAAAGGCGAAAGCACGAAAAAAGGCAGCCTCAACTACGTTTTTGTTTTCTACAATGCCATGATCATTTTTGCACGGAAGCATTTCTCTGCCAAGAATGCACAGCTTTTCTCCATACTCATTAACATGGCGATCTACTTCCGGGCATTCCTGTCCATTGTCAGCCGCGTACTTAAAAACACGCTGTTGCCGTTGGCTGATGCTGCATTGTTGTACGCCGGTCTGGCAATAAGTGCCCGCATCTGGGAACAACGTGTAATTTATCCCTGGGGAGGTCATTATCCGGTTGAACTATACTTGTTTGTAATTCCATCGTTTATTGTTATATGGATGACAAGCATCTATTATTCAGGTGGTTTCGATAAACCTATGAGTTTATGGAAATCATATCGCGGACTGGCAACAGGAACTATTATTATTCTCGTAATTTATGCCCTCCTGCCCGAACATTACAGGTTTTCGCGATTGCTTATCCTCACTGGTACAGTCTGGGGAGCAGTTGCTCTTACACTTTCGCGGATGCTGATGCATTTGATACACATTGGAGGCTACAGGATAAATTCTGTGAAAAGTAAAAGATTTGTCGTAATCGGCGAGGATGCTGAAGCCCGCCGCGTTTCAGAACTGCTTCAGAAAGCACTTTCGAATCCTGGGTTTATCGGATTGGTTAACAGCAATTTAACTACTGAAGATAAAAATGGTTTCCTCGGCAACATCAACCAGATAAAAGACATTATCACTATTTACAAGATTGACGAACTTATTTTCTGCGCCAAAGATATGCCGGCTGAAAATATTATCGACCAGATGTCGGCACTTCAGCATACACAGGTTGAATATAAAATTGCGCCACCCGAAAGTATGTCGATAATCGGAAGTAATTCAATAGAAACTGCTGGTGATTTGTATGTTATTGATATTAATTCAATTGGAAAATTTCAGAACAAGCGAAGTAAAAGGGTTTTCGATGTTGCTATGGGACTCATTTTAATGGTATCGTATCCCATAACAGTTTTTATTACGGGCCACCCGGCAAATTATCTTCGAAACCTGGTTGAAGTACTTTTAGGATTTAAGTCCATTACCGGTTACTGTCCTGTTGAACAACATGAGCATAAACTTCCCGGTATTCGCAAAGGAATTATTTTCCCAACTGATGCTTTGGATCAGCAAAACCCTGATTCACAAACCATAGCCAGGCTAAATATGCTTTACGCCCGCGATTACAGGATCAGCAACGAATTCAGGCTTTTATACAAAGGATTCAGGCACCTGGGACGAAAATAGCGTATACATTGAACCAAACTATGTATCTGTTTGTTGAGGTATAAAGGTTCAGGAATTGAACAAAACAAATACGAAGTGACGATTTAGAATTATTAATTAAATTAGATTAAACCCATACCATGGCAAATTTTGAACTGGTAATGCCAAAACTTGGCGAAAGTATTATTGAGGCAACCATTGTGCGCTGGCACAAAAAAGAAGGTGATCAGGTCATTGAAGATGAATCGATTGCCGATCTGGCTACCGACAAAGTGGACTCAGAGATTCCATCTCCCGTCGAAGGAATCGTCACAAAACTGTTGTTCAAAGAAGGCGATGTGGTTCCTGTAGGAAAAGTTATTGCCATTATAAATATGGGCGGTGCTGACGAACAAGTTGCGGCAGCTCCTTCAGCCGAAACGGAACCTGTAATTAAGGAAACAAAAAACGAAGTTCAGCCTGCAGCAACTATTGTAAATGTTACTGAAGCCGGTTCAGATAGCGATCGCTTTTATTCACCGCTGGTGCGAAACATTGCAAAACAGGAAAATATTACCTTGAAGGAACTGGATTCTGTTACAGGCTCCGGCAAGGATAATCGCCTTACCAAACAGGATCTGCTCAATTATATTCAAAACCGCGGATCACAACCTGCCGTTCCGGATGCTGCTGCTGTTCCTGGTGAAAAGCCAAAAATACAGGCACCAAGTGTAACAGCTTCAAACGGCGATGTTGTTATTGAAATGGATCGTATGCGCAAGCTTATCGCCGATCATATGGTAATGTCGAAGCAGGTTTCGCCGCATGTTACATCATTTATCGAAGTGGACATGACCAACATTGTTCGCTGGCGCGAAAAAATAAAAGACACTTTTGCCAAACGTGAAGGACAGAAAATCACTTACACGCCTTTGTTTGTAGAAGCTTCGGCAAAAGCCCTGCGCGAATTTCCAAACGTAAATGCATCAGTTGACGGATATAAAATTATTCAGCGTAAAGCCATAAACATTGGAATGGCCGCAGCTCTGCCTGATGGAAACCTGATTGTACCGGTAATTAAAAATGCGGATCAGAAGAACCTGCTTGGAATAGTTAAAGATGTGAATGATCTGGCTGACCGTGCCCGGAAAAACAAACTGAATCCTGACGATATTGCTGGTGGAACATTCACCATTACTAATTTCGGATCATTCGACAGCCTTACGGGTGTGCCTGTAATCAATCAACCGCAGGTGGCCATACTTGGTATCGGAACTATTAAAAAACGACCCTGGGTACTCGAAACGGCAGATGGGGATGTAATTGCCATCCGTCACATCTGCATGCTCTCTCTCTCCTACGACCACAGGTTGGTTGACGGTGCATTGGCTGGCCGGTTTATAAAACGGGTACAGCAGTTGCTGGAAGGCTTTGATGTGAATATGTCGGTTTAGCTTGTTTCGGGTTACCGAGCCCTGAGCGAAGTCGAAGGGCGGATTGCGGATTGCGCGATGTCCTTACCCAAATTCATAGTCAATCACTGAAATATAAGCAACAATCAACGCATTCGCTTAACCTGAAAATTAGAACTTTTAGAAACTTTATTTAAACCTGAAAGAACTTTACCCGGCTTTTTATTCGCCGGGTTTTTATTTTTACACCCGAAAAATTAATAATTTAGCCATCGGAGGATACAACTTCCAATCCAAATTTTATATCATGCAACTTAATCTAACCAAAACACTTATCATTTTCGATCTCGAAGCAACCGGAGTAAACGTTGGTAGCGACAGGATAGTAGAAATTGCCATGCTCAAGGTATTTCCTGACGGGCATGAAGAGTTTCGCCGTCACCTGATCAATCCTACCATTCCAATGCCAGAAATTGTAATTGCTATTCACGGCATTACGGATGAAATGGTTAAAGATGAACCTACCTTTAAAGAAATTGCAGGAAATCTGAATGCTTTTATCGGTAACAGCGACTTATCGGGCTATAATTCAATTAAATACGACATCCCTTTGCTGGTTGAAGAATTCCTGCGTGCCGGTGTTGAATTTGACTTAAAGAACCGGCGGATTATTGATGTGCAGAATATTTTCCATAAAATGGAGCCACGTACACTGAAAGCTGCCTATAAATTCTATTGCCATAGCGAACTGATAAATGCGCATTCTGCCGAAGCGGATACACGCGCAACCTACGACGTTCTTAAAGCACAATTACAACGTTACGAAGGTGTTGAGTACACCGAAAAGGATGGGAGCACCTCCTACCCTGTTGTAAATGACATGAATGCACTGGATAAATTTTCTTACTACAACCGTAACGCAGACCTGGTCGGGCATATTATTTTTAATTCCAAAGGAGAGGAAATTATCAATTTCGGAAAACATAAAGGGAAGGTGGTCGAGGAAATTTTTAAAACTGAACCTTCTTACTACGATTGGATGATGAAAGGCGATTTCCCACTTTCGACTAAAAGAACAATTACAGCTATAAAGTTAAGGGGATTTAATAAAGGGTAATAATTGCGGATTGTGGATTGCGGATTGAGGATTGCGGATTGCGGATTGCGGATTGTGGATTGCGGATTGTGGATTGCGGATTTTCGAGGCTTCTGGAACACTCTGCCAAAATTACAATGTCATATATAATACCTGATAAATGAAAATAATCTGTATCGGACGCAACTATGCCGAACACGCCAAAGAACTGAATAATGCCGTTCCAACCGAACCGGTATATTTTATGAAACCGGATTCGTCGCTGCTTACCCGTAACCGGCCATTCTTTTACCCCGATTTTACAAAAGACTTGCATTACGAATGCGAAATTGTGCTGAGAATCAATAAAGTAGGAAAGTGTATCAGCGAAAAATTTGCATTAAGTTACATTGATGCAATTGGCATAGGAATTGATTTCACCGCTCGCGACCTGCAGCAGAAAGCCAAAGAAAAAGGCCTGCCGTGGGAAAAAGCTAAAGCTTTCGACGCCTCTGCTCCCATCAGCAGTTTTATACCGGTTGCGGAATTTGATGATTTTCAGAAAATTGAATTCTGCCTGAAAAAGAACGGAGAAACTGTTCAAACCGGGAATACTAAGGACATGGTATTTTCGTACACAGAAATTATAGCTTATGTTTCGCAGTTTATGACTCTAAAAACCGGCGATTATATTTTTACCGGAACTCCTGCCGGAGTTGGGCCTGTTGCAATAGGCGACAAACTGGAAGCATATATCGTAGAAAAGAAGATGCTGACGGTAAATATTAAGTAAATATTTAGTCCACAAATTTTCACGGAAACATTTAGAATACTCGCCTTGGTAAAGATTTTACCATAATTTTGTCAACAGGGTATTTTTAGAACCGCCCTTAAGAAGACCCGTTTACAATTCTGTCGCAGCTATGAGTGATTTGCATTTTATAATTTCTATCACAGTTGTGAGAGAAATTATATAAATTTGAATATGAATAAATTATCAGCATACAATTATTTAGATGCGAGCGGTAAAAAATTATCTGTATTGAGTTTTAAATCAAAATATTACCTATTATTGCATTTACTAACATACTTGAAAACCAGGATTACTCGTCAGCGCAGTCCCCGTGCTAAAGAAGCTACTTGTAGCTTCTGAGGCAGGTATTAAACATTGTTCCTGAATTATCCTTCTCATAATTGTTTAATGCTGATACCAAGGAAGTAACAGATTCGGATCATTTAATTTACACAGGCACTATGAAAAATACGATTAAAAGACGAAACTCAAAGGCAATACAGGTAGTGTTTTCGCTACTTATGGTTTTGCTTCCTTTTTCCGTTTTCTCTCAACAATCCAATAATGGCATCAATACAGAGAATGCTTTTGCTTCTTTAACAAAGAGTGACGAAACTAATAATTATATCCGGCTGGATATGACCAGCCTGCCAGGTTTTTTTGAAAGAGCCTATTTGCTTGACCTTATTTTTGCTGATTCAAAACTGGTTGTTAATAATACAAATATCTCCGGAGCTTCGATGGAGCTATTTTCAAACAAAATAAACAACCCGGTTCAACTGCTCAAATCTCTGGAAAGCTATCGTGACAAAGCCATAACCGCAGGCTCATCACTTAATGAAGAGCAGAAGAATGACCTTTTAAAAAAATACGATAAATACCGGTAAATAAAATTTTGAAAGCTATGAAACGTTTAATTTTTATTTTCCTGGTATTGTTGTTCAGCCCACAATTAATCTTTGCCCAGGTTGGCAATAATTTGTGCGAAGGAGCTTTACCTTTCTGCACGGGAACTTCTTACAGTTTCCCTGCCGGAGTGAATGCAGGAACCGGACAAACCGGACCGTTTTATTCCTGCCTGACTACCAGGCCCAACCCCGCCTGGTATTATTTGAAAATTCTGAATCCCGGAATGTTGCAGATTACCATGCACAGCGAACCTTCCCACGACATTGATTTCTGCCTTTGGGGGCCTTTCGATAATCAGAATGCCTGCGGGCAACTTACTTCCAGCAAGGTGGTTGATTGCAGCTACTCCACTGCCTCATCGGAAATTGTAGATATTCCTAATGGAGTTGCAGGCAAGTATTATATCCTTATTATCACCAATTATTCAAATGCACCCTGCAATATTATATTTGCCAAAACCGGAGGCCCAGGCACAACTGATTGTACAATTCTACCGCCCGCAGCTGGCAATAACGGCCCTTTATGTGTTGGCGAAAACCTTCAGCTAGGCGCAGCAAATATGAATAATGCTGTATATCACTGGACCGGACCCGATGGCTGGACCTCCACCGTTCAAAATCCGGTGCGCCCCAACGTACAGCTTTCAATGGCAGGTATATACGACATGTTTGTGACAGTTAACGGGCAACCCAGTGCTGATACCAATCATACCACAGTGGCCATATTTAATAAGCCTACTGCAGCGTTATCAGGAGGAGGAACCATATGTGAAGGAGACTCCACACAACTTAGTATCAGCTGTCAGAACAACTCTCCCTGGACAGTGACCTACACTGCGAACGGGCAAAATCCGGTTACCAAGCAGTTCCTGATATCACCGTACACTTTTTATGTACATCCCATTGTTACAACAACTTATGCCATTTCAAGTGTTTCAAATTCAATTTGCAACGGAACTCCTACAGGCACGGCCATTGTTAACGTGAATCCAAAACCATTGGCTAATTTCAACATCAGTAATAACTGTTCGGGATCAGCAACTGCTTTTACCGATATAAGCAATATCCCCGGTGGTTTCGCGACAGCATGGCATTGGGATTTTGGAGTCTGGGGCAATACATCCAACATTCAAAATCCAACTTTTACTTACGAAAACGGAGGAACTTATAATGTACTTCTTGAGGTTACTTCGAATAACGGCTGCATTGGAAAAAAAACCAAACCAATAGTAATAAATCCAACTCCTGTTTCCAATGCCGGTGATGACAAATCGATAGCTTTCGGAACAAATACGATTTTGCAGGGAACAGCGTCGGGCGGAAGCGGCAATTACTCATACCATTGGGAACCGGCTGCTAAACTGATCAATCCAAATGTAGCAAATCCGGTTACAATAAATTTATCGGAATCGACCGATTTTACTTTCACTGCAACTGATCTTGGCAACAGCTGTTATCATTCTGATGTTATTACTGTAACAATTGTAGGCGGGCCTCTTGCAGTTCAATTAATTGCCGACCCAGCAACAATTTGCCTTGGCAGCACTACTACAATAAATGCACAGTCAGGAGGTGGATCAGGCAGTTATTCTTATGCATGGTCTTCGAATCCAGCTGGATTCATTTCAACTATAGAAGATATAACGGTGAAACCAGATGTAACAACTACATACACGGTGGCGGTATTTGATGGTTTCAACACTATGTCGAACCATATAACAATTACCGTGAATCCAAATCCTATTGTAGTTCCAGGCTCAAATATCACAATTCCTCATGGTACTACTACTTCATTAAATGGTTACGCATCAGGGGGATATCCTCCATATACATATTCCTGGGATCCTGCTACATTGGTAACTCCGGCAAACCAGAGTTCAACAACAACCGTAAACCTTACACAGACTACCAATTTCATTCTGACCGTAGTTGATGCCAATGGCTGCACCACTTCGGAAGATGTTTTGGTTACCATTTCAGGTGGTCCGCTTTCAGTGAGCCCTTATGCTGAAAACTCACCCATCTGTATCGGCGATTCAACAACACTCCATCCTTTATCAGCAGGAGGATCAGGTAATTATACTTATACGTGGAGTGTCGGTGGGAATTTTTTACCCCCTGACAGCGATCCGGTGGTTTCACCCAGTGTTACCACTACCTACGACTTAGAAATCAGTGATGGATATAATCAAATACAAGGCAGTGTTAAATTACATGTGAATCCGCTTCCAGCCATTAATCTTATTCCTGCCGGGGCTCATGCAATAAGCGGCGACACAATACTTGCCTGTGTTTTCGACACACTAACGCTCAGTGCTTTAAACCAAAACTCAATATATCTTTGGTCAAATGGTGCAACAACACCCGAGATTATTTCAGCTACAACAGGGTTGGCATTTGATATGTTGTCGTACTCAGTAAATGTGGAAAACACACTCACCGGGTGTAAAAATTCCGCTTCATTAACTATTCTTTTCACTTACTCTGAATGCAGTTATGGGGTGCCCGAAAACGATGACAATTCAGTGATTCTTGTGTACCCGAATCCTGGTAACGGCCTGTATAACTGTAAGGTTCAATCATCACAGAAAGATTTATCCTTTGAAATAATCAACCTTCAGGGTAAAATAATCAGTCAGGGTCAACCCATACTTCCTGAAAGTAAGAACGGAGCTTTTTCGATTGATATTACTGACCAGCCTTCGGGCATCTACTTCCTTAAATTGTATAACACCAGTTTCATCCGAATCATAAAAATAATACAACTATAGCAAAACGTATTAACAACTCATTGTACCACTGATTGAAACTTCAAAACGGATGATTAGCAGGTTAATCCTTTCTATTTTCATTGCATTCTTTCTATGGGCTGCAACCTACGGGCAATCGGGCAATGAATGCTCGTACAGGCCACCAAGAGAAGGGGAAACCTGGTGCTTTTACAGTAATATCCAGCTGAAATTTCAAGGAAGTAATGTATCGCCTTCAGTATTAGCTCCGTTACTTTCCTTTGGAAAGGGATGTTCATCCATATCCGATACTAACGGAAACCTTTTACTTTTCAGCGATGGAATGAAACTTTGGGACAAGAATGCAAACCTGCTGTCAGAAACACTTGATGGTGACCTTGGTTCGACCCAGTCCTCGCTTATTGTTCCAAACCCCGGAGGAAAACAGCAATATTATATTTTTACAACCCATCTTCTTTATCCACCTCCCTTAAATACTAAAGGACTAAATTATTCTTTTATCGATCTTTCTAAAGCATCAGGAACCGATACACTTCCGGTAAAGAGATTACTCAATGAAACTCCCGAGAAACTTACCGGTGTAAAACATGCAAACAACCATGATTATTGGGTGGTAGCTCATGGGTGGAGCAATAATACTTTTTATTCGTATAAAGTCACAAATTCCGGGGTTGACAGTGCTGCAGTGGTAAGTAATGCTGGTTTGATCCATTCAGGAACAATCGCCAATCGTACTTCGGTAGGATATATGAAGTTATCGCCGGATGGATCACGGCTCGCCCTTGCAGTGTTAGGTGCCAATATGATTGAATGTTTCGACTTTGATAATAGCTCCGGAGTAGTTTCCAATGTGAGACAGATTCCTTCTCCGGATGCCGGAAGCCCATATGGTATCGAATTCTCGCCTGATGCAAGGTATCTGTATTTTACGTCGGTAAATCCCACAACCAACGCGACCAATAACCTGTATCAGGTTGACCTGGATGCCGGTTCAACTCCTGTATTAGTTAACCAGATTGCTCATGATCTTACGGCATTGCAGTTAGCCGTAGATGGAAAAATTTATGTTGCCCGCTATAATAAAAGTTTCCTTGGAGTAATAGAAAATCCAACCCGGTCAGGCACAGCCTGCAATTTTATTGAGGACGGGCTAAGCCTGAATGGCAGTAAATCGTTACTGGGGTTGCCGAACTTTATACAGAGTTATTTTGATATTCCACCGATAACCTATGATACAAAATGCGAGGGTGATGATACCTATTTATATTTAACCAACACAGCTAATATTGATTCAATAAGCTGGGATTTTGCTGATGTGGCATCGGGTAGTTCCAATTTTGAAAATACCTTGCAACCTTTTCACAGGTTTTCAACTTCCGGGACCTATAATGTAAAAGCAACGGAATGGTTTAACAACCAATCCTTCGAATCCGCCGTATCAGTTGTAATTAATAAGTTGCCGCCAAAAAGTTTTGAAGATGATAGTCTGTATATCCTTCCCGGTTCAGCAATTTTACTGAATGGCGGTGATTTCATGAAGACATATCTTTGGCAGGATGGATCTGGTAACCAAACTTTCGAGGCATCGGAAGCCGGGTATTACAATGTTTTTATCGTGGACACTAACTGCTGTATGCAAAGCGATACCATTAAAATTATGCTGCTTGATCTCTATGTGCCAACTGCATTTTCGCCCAATCAGGATGGATTAAATGATCGCTTTCGTGCGATAGGCCCCACACAGGGAATTGATGACTATCATTTTTATATATATAGCCGTTGGGGGCAGTTGCTATGGAAAACAGACAATTTATACGATAGCTGGGATGGTAAAATCAAAGGCACCGACTGTCCCCCGGGAGTATATACGTGGGTGATGAAATTCAGTGTGAGTGGTTTGCTTAATAATGACAATGTGGCGAAGCGCGGATATGTGACCCTACTCAGGTAAAAATGCTATAAAAATCGTATATCATCTATCGCGTCAATACCAGCGGCTTTATTCAGTTTTTTCACCAGTTTACTTTTCTGGTAAGTGAGTTCTTCGCGTAATGCGGCAGCATCAACTTTTACAAACAAAACACGGTTTTTCACGTACATCTGAACGGTGTGCCGGGCAATAAGCTTTCCGGTTACCTCCTCCCATGCCCCGATCAAACGTGTTTCATTGAGTTTGGTATCCAGGTTATTTTCCTTCAGGAAAGCCTCAATAGCATCTTTCAGTAGTATTTCGTTCGATTTTCTCATAACTGACTGGTACAACTTCTATAGGTTAACGACAAATGCATCTAATATTTAAAATCAATTGCTCCGTTATTGATCTCAAATACACGATGGTTAATAGCTGCTTTTTCGAAAGTGCGTTTTATTCGATCGGGTTCGGTATCGGTAATAAATACCTGTCCAAAACTATCATTATCAACTAATTGTATCAATTGCTGTACACGGCTGGGATCCAGTTTATCAAAAATATCATCGAACAATAATATAGGTTTAAAACCAACCAGGTTCCGGGTGAAATCAAACTGTGCCAGTTTAAGAGCCACTGCAAAGGATTTCTGCTGGCCTTGCGAACCGAAACGTTTCACTGGGTACCCACCCAGATTAAAAACAAAATCATCCTTATGAATTCCTGCCGACGAATACCTGAGCGACTGATCCTTGGCGAATGCATCGTCCACAATATCCAGGTAAGATCCTGCGGTAAGTTGCGACTCATACTCAATACCAACATCTTCGATACCACCGCTGATAAAGCCGAAATAATGCCTGAAAATCGGCATAAATCCTTCGAGAAATTCATTACGCTTAGTGCTGATATTGGTGGCTGGTGCCATCATCTGTTCGTCAATCAATAGTAAAAGCCCGCGATCGGTTTGCCGTCGTTCAGCAAATTGCTTCAGCAGGCTGTTCCGCTGTTCAAGAAGACGGTTATAGCGGATTAGATTATCGAGATATGGTTTGTCGAACTGCGAAATAACTGAATCAATAAACTTCCTCCGTACATCACTTCCCTCATTGATCAGATCCCTGTCGTAAGGCGAAACCATAACGCATGGAAACTGCCCTATATGATCCGAAATCCTGTCGTAATCTTTCTGATTGATCCTGAACTGCTTTTTGATGCCGGCCTTTTGGATGCAACTAACCTGTTGCGGATTGGATCCATTTCGCTGAAAAGACCCATGAATGGCAAAAAATGCTTCACCATGCCTGATATTCAGCTGATCGACTGAATTGAAATAACTTTTAGTAAACGAAAGGTAATAAATGGCATCAAGTAAATTGGTCTTACCGGCCCCATTGTTGCCGACAAAGCAATTGATCTTATCCGAAAAAGCCATTTCCTGCTCTTCGTAATTCTTGAAATTTATGATTTTCAGGGTGTTAAGATGCACGGCAAAATTGGCTATTCAGATGGATATTGTATATTTGTTCCTTTACAAATTTAGTGTTTTAATTTGGCAGCGGTGCAAATTGTTATCAAGATTTGAATAAAGCCATCCAGTATAATACATAAAACCACTGAGGCACTAAGGGCACTAAGGAACACTAAGACATGGTTTTAATATGTTCAGCCACCTGTTCAATCAGCCAGCCGGGAGTTGAAGTTGCACCGCTTACGCCTGCGGAGTTCGCATTTTCAAACCATTTACGATCGATATTTTCAATATTACTTACGGAATAACTTTTTGGATTAACCGCTTTGCAAACACCGAAAAGGTAGGCTCCATTGGCACTGTTGTTTCCGGAAACGAAAATTACAACATCATGATTGGCAGAGAATTCGCGCAATGCAGGTTCCCGGCCCGAAACCTGCCTGCATACACTTTTATTTATAACAAGGTCAGTATTTCCGGCATTTTTCATCCGCTGCAAGATTGCTTCACCCATCAGCTGATAATTTTCAGCATCCATGGTCGTTTGCGAAAACAATCGTACCGGTTTTGAGAAATCTATATTCTCCAAATCATCAATTCTTTGAACCACAATTGCAGTATTGTCAGCATTTCCAAACAATCCTCTGACTTCGGCGTGACCGGGTTTTCCATAAATAACAAGCTGTATATCAGCAGATTTACCAGAAATATAACTTTCTTTAATCCGCTGCTGCAACTTTGCAACTATAGGACATGTGGCATTAATCAATGTAATTCCAAGTTTATTTGCCAGTTGAAAAGTTTCCGGCGGTTCGCCATGTGCCCTTATCAACACACTTTTCCCTTGCATTGCTGGCAAATCAGCATGTGTGATCACTTTCAATCCTTTTGCTTTCAACTTATCCATCTGCACATTGTTGTGAACCATTTCACCAAGGCAGTAAACATCGTTGCCTGCATCCAATTCAGCCTCAGCAGTTTGAATTGCCCGTTCAACTCCAAAACAAAACCCTGAATCCGGATCAATAGTTACCTTCACTTTAGTTCACAATAAGGGTGCGAAAGTAGTCAAAAAGGGGTTAGGTTTTAGGGGTTGGGGGTTAAAGAGTTTGGAGAGTTTGAAGGGTTTGGAGAGTTTGAAAGGTTTGAAGGGTTTGAAGGGTTTGAAGGGTTTGAAGAGTTTGAAGGGTTTGAAGGGTTTGGAGAGTTTGAAGGGTTTGAAGGGTTTGAAGGGGTTGAAGGGTTTGAAGGGTTTGAAGGGTTTGAAGGGTTTGAAGGGTTGGAAGAGTTGGAAGGGTTTGAAGGGTCTGAAGAGTTTGAAGGGTTTGAAGAGTTGAAGGGTTTGAAGGGTTTGAAGAGTTTGAAGGGTTTGAAGGGTTTGAAGAGTTTGAAGAGTTTGAAGGGTTTGGAGTGGTTGAAGAGTTTGAAGGGTTTGAAGGGTTTGAAGGGTTTGAAGAGTTTGAAGGGTTTGAAGGGTTTGGAGAGTTTGAAGGGTTTGAAGAGTTTGAAGAGTTTGAAGGGTTTGAAGGGTTGAAGGGTTTGGAGAGTTTGAAGGGTTTGAAGAGTTTGAAGAGTTTGAAGGGTTTGAAGAGTTTGAAGGGTTTGAAGGGTTTGAAGAGTTTGAAGGGTTTGAAGGGTTTGGAGGGTTTGGAGTGTTTGAAGGGTTTGGAGGGTTTGAAGGGTTTGAAGGGTTTGGAGGGTTTGAAGGGTTTGAAGGGTTTGGAGGGTTTGAAGGGTTTGGAGGGTTTGAAGGGTTTGAAGAGTTTGAATGGTTTGAAGGGATTGGAGGGTTTGAAGAGTTTGAATGGTTTCACGTTTCATTAGTTCATACCACATACTCAAAATCATGTTTCAAAGGTTGATGGTACTATTTTCCTATTTCACTGTTAACTGTTAACTTTTAACTTTTTCAATATTAGTTCCTGTTTATGCGTTCCATACTCACACGCACGGTTTTAGTTGTTTCGTTTGTAAGCTTTTTTACTGACATTGCCAGCGAAATGCTTTACCCGGTAATGCCTGTTTATTTACAGTCCATCGGGTTTTCTGTTCTATTGATCGGGCTTCTCGAAGGCATGGCCGAGGCCACAGCCGGTCTCAGCAAAGGATATTTCGGAAATTATTCGGATAAACTCGGAAGCAGGGTGC
>JBBQUX010000047.1:0-23072 GCA_038212135.1 Bacteroidales bacterium
AGACAAAGCCCGTATCCGTGTTCAGATTTCTGCTGCTCACGAACGTGAACATTTGGATAAATGCATCGCTGCTTTCACTAAAGTTGGTAAAGAGCTTGGTGTTATTAAAAGTGAAGATGGGGGCTGTGGCTGCGGTTGTAGCTGCGGAAACTAAAGTTCTGATTTTATACATAAAAGGCTGCCTCGAAAGGGCGGCTTTTTTAATGTTTTCAAGTCATGCGGTGACTCGAAGTCACCCCGTGACTTGAAATGTCTTAAAATAAAAGAAAATCTTCCCAACGAATTCTGTCCCTCCCTACCAGCATGATTTTCGAGTCAGGGTAGCTTTTCCTGAACTGGGCCATTCCGGCTGCCCTCAGGCGTATCCCGTTTTTGACCTCCTGGGCAAAAACCCACCCTTTGTGCTCCATTACAAAATCAACTTCGTAATTGCCTTCCCGCCAGTAGAAAAGGGAAAACCCTTGTGAGTTTGCGTTGTTTAACGGGTGTCAAAATATAATTAGGCTCTTTACAGGCTAATGCGAAGTAATCCAATCCATAATCATAGTCGAACGGATGCCCGTTTTTCCTGTTGAAGGACATTCTCCTTTGCCAAGCAACTGATCAACAATTGTCTGAATTAAAGGCTGTTGAATAATTTGCGGGTGGGGGATATTGAAATGGAGCTTGCTGCCATCGCTTTTTTCAACAAAAATATTCTGATGTTCGAAAAAAGAGAAGGTGATTTTCCCTTCTGAGCCAATAATTACAGTTGAATCATTTTTAAAGTGTTCCGGAACCGAAAAGCACCAGGAACCTGTTCCCGCAACTCCTGATTCGAAGAGAAATGCAGCAGCAACCATATCAACAGCATGATAGTATCCTGTTTGGTTTATTGATATGCCTCCAGCCTCTTTGACAGGCCCAAGAAGAAATTCAAGATAATCGAACTGGTGTGATGCCAGGTCATGAAAATGCCCACCGCCCGAAATTTCAGGGAAAACGCGCCATACGGTTGTTTTTACGGGGCTTACCTCTTCGGGTTTAAGCGGATGGTGTAATTGAATATGCAGGTGTTTTATATCGCCTATTATTTTACTGTCAATCAGTTCCTTAATCTTTAAAAAACAGGGCAATCGTCGCCGGTAGTAGGCAACAAATAGGGGTAAGCCCGTTTCTTCGCTAACCCTGATCATCTGTTGGCATTCAGCCGTATTGAGGGCCATAGGTTTCTCAACATATACAGCTTTGCCGGCTTTCATGGCTTCGATAGCATATTTTGCGTGTGTATCGGGAGGAGTTGCAATATAAACTGCGGTAACATCCGGATCATTGATCAGTAAAGTTGCATCCGGATAAAATTTAGGTATGCCATGCCGTAGCGCATAATCTTCAGCCTTTGAAGCATCCCGCCTCATAACAGCGACAAGTTTTGATCCTTCTATTTTATTAAAAGCGGGTCCGCTTTTTTTCTCAGTAACATTTCCGCACCCGATTATACCCCAGTTAACCTGTTTCATGGCAGCTAACAAATGTTCATATTAATGGAAAAACAGGTATGCGACAAAGATTGCCGCTATTATACCGGCAAGGTCGGCCAGCAGCCCTGCAGTAATTGCATAGCGTGTCTTTTTTATTCCAACGGAACCAAAATAAACAGCAACTATA
Organism: Bacteroidales bacterium; assembly: GCA_038212135.1. Lineage (GTDB taxonomy): Bacteria > Bacteroidota > Bacteroidia > Bacteroidales > UBA4417 > UBA4417. The sequence goes on from JBBQUX010000047.1 coordinate 1,648, forward strand.
TAGAATGTAGTATCAGCCGCTCCCTGAAAGATACACGAAAGCCTCCCTGCGAAAGAATCAGCCCCGTATTGTTTCATAGTATCTACCATCATTCCCCGTGCACCTGAACCGCTGAGTGGTTTCATAAAAGCTGTAGGTAACGCATCAACGAAGTCGGTATTCAAACCCATGGCTGCGAATCCCTGTCCGATGCCTTTCACCAGGAAATCCATTGCTCCACAGGTGCGGAAAACCCCAACTGCAACAAGAATTGCCACTAAATAAGGAATTATCCGTATGGCAATCCCAAAACCTTCCTTAGCTCCTTCAATAAAAGCGTCATATACATTGATCCGTTTTACAAGTCCCAGCACAATAAACGAAAAGATTATACTGAATAGGATCAGGTTTCCGGAAACAGCCGAAATAGTTGTAACCTGCTCCTGCGAAATGGTGCTGAAATACCAGATAATGGAAGATACTAAAATGGTAAAACTACCCAGGTAAAGAAGTATGACTTTATTAAACAGATTTATACGTTGGTAGAGCGAGACCGCAATAATCCCTGTTAGTGTCGAGCAAAAAGTCGCAAGCAGGATTGGAATGAAAACATCCGAAGGATCAGCCGCTCCGCCCTGAGCCCGGTAAACCATTATACTGATCGGAATTATGGTAAGTCCTGAAGCATTCAGCACCAGGAACATGATCATGGCGTTGGATGCGGTATCCTTGTCCCTGTTAAGTTCCTGGAGCTGGGTCATAGCTTTTAGCCCTAAAGGCGTGGCGGCATTGTCGAGTCCCAGCATATTGGCTGCAATATTCATCATAATAGAGCCATTAGCCGGATGATCTTTCGGGATATCCGGAAAGAGACGACGGAATAAAGGACCAACTGCTTTCGACATCAAGGCAACAATTCCCCCGGTTTCGCCAACTTTCATCAGTCCCATCCATAATGTCATTACACCGGTAAGTCCAAGCGAAATCTCGAAACCGGTCTTAGCCATCTCGAAAGTTCCGTTCATCATTTCGGGGAAAATCCCTGTATCACCAAAGAAGACCAGACGAATCAGACCAACAATAAAAGCAATGATAAAAAAAGCAACCCAGATGTAATTCAGAACCATAATCCATTCCGTAAAAATTAAATTCAAATGTATTGCTTTTTTGGTGGCAAAATCACCAACGAAAGAAAAATGAAAGGCAAACTGTTGTTCAAAACACTTACATTTGACGTAATAATAAGTTCTCTATAAAAAGGTTTATCATGAAAATAAAATTTATTGGTGCCGCCCGCGAAGTTACCGGAAGCAAACATCTCATTACAACTGAAAACGGCAAGAAAATTCTGCTTGACTGCGGCATGTTCCAGGGCAAAGGACTTGAAACCGATGGGTTGAACCGCAACCTGATGTTTAATCCATCTGAGATAGATCACGTAATTTTAACCCATGCACATATTGACCATTCCGGACTGATCCCATATATTTACAGGCTTGGTTTCCGGGGCTCGGTTATATGCACAAGTGCCACGCGCGATTTATGTGCCATTATGCTTGCCGACAGTGGTCACATTCAGGAAGGTGATGTTAAATGGTTCAACAAGCGGAGGGTTCATAAAGGACTTACCCCGGTTGAGCCGATTTATAAAGAAGCTGATGCACGCGCCTGTATGGAACTATTTATAAGTGTTGCTTACGACCGCAAGTTTCGTATTGATGATCAAATAAAAGTAAAGTTTACCAATACCGGTCATATGCTTGGCAGCGGAGCTACTCTGCTCGAAATTACCGAAAACGGCAAAACCACACGCATTGCCTACACCGGAGATATTGGAAGACCGGTTAGCAGGATTTTAAAATCGCCTGAGCCCTTCCCACAGTGCGATTACCTGATTACCGAGGCAACATACGGGAACAGGCTTCATCCACCTCTGCAGGAAGCCGAAGGTGAACTTTTACGCGTGATCCGGGAAACGTGTGTCGAAAAAGGAGGAAGAGTAATTATTCCTTCATTCGCCATCGGCAGGACACAGGAAGTTGTGTATGCGCTCAACAAGTTTTTTAATGAAGGCTTGCTGCCAAAAGTGAATATTTATGTAGATAGTCCTCTGGCTGTAAATGCTACCGATATTTTCAGACTTCACACGGATATACTTAATGATGATGTGGCACATGTGATGCTTACTGACCCTGATCCCTTCGGATTTAATTCATTATATTACATTAAAAGTCCTGACGAATCGAAAAAACTGAATTCGAACAACAGGCCTTGTGTTATTATTTCAGCTTCAGGCATGATGGAAGCAGGGCGGATAAAGCATCACCTGGCAAATAATATCGAAAATCCGAACAATACCATTCTTGCGGTAGGTTATTGCGGACCCAGAACATTGGGAGCAAGGATACTGGAAGGAGCTGATGAAGTATCGATTTTTGGAGTGCGACATCCTGTAAAGGCAAAAATAGAACGTATTGAAGCCTTTTCGGGTCATGGCGATTACAGCGAAATGGCAGATTTTCTGAAGTGCCAGGATATGAAACAGGTTAAAAAAGTTTTTCTTGTGCATGGCGAAATTCAAGCACAGGAAGCCTATAGTAAAATCCTTGAGAAAATCGGATTTGAGAATATCAGTATTCCTTCAGCAGGCGAAGAATTCACGATTTAATAAATCATTGCTTCCTGTTATGGATTATACTGCAAACAGGGTAAACTTTTACAACCCCAATTCCAAATCCTTCCTTTCAAGTCGTTTTTAACTTTGATTGTCTTAAACTTTTCCCCTGGGATTTGGAACCTAGGATTTGACTTTTATAAATGAATGGTTTGATCCAATGTCGGGGATAGAATATGATTTCGCCGGCATGTATCAATTGTTCGGAGTATTTTCAATTGCTTTATACTCCTGATATCATCAGGGGACTTCACTTTTATCCAAATAAAACAAATTTCCGACGCGGGATTTAGCTATTTCATTCTTATCTTTGATAAAAATTACCAGCTATTTCAAAAAAACTCTTCTGCTGTTTTTCTATTGAAATTCTTATTTGCCTGTCTTTAAACTGCCCTGTTTAGTTTTTCCTGATGCTACAAATCGTACCTGAAAGGTTGGTTATTGCTGTTATAAATCCATAGTCATACTTTAATATTTATTTCTGAAAGTTCACATTAGTAAAACAAATTTCATTAGGTTTGTGATGCAAATAACAAGCCTATGCGCTACACTAAAACCCAGTCATTCGCACTCATAATTCTCAGGATTACTGTCGGGTGGCATTTCCTCTACGAAGGAGGGGTGAAGATATTAAATCCCCAATGGACAGCCAGATCGTACCTGCTCGATTCCGGAGGCTTCCTGAAAGGATTCTTCGAAACCATTGCCGAAAATCAAACTCTGCTGGCAATTTCTGATTCGGTAAATGCCTGGGGACTAACACTGATCGGATTATCGCTTCTTTTAGGATTGCTTACCCGGTTTTCGAGCATAGCGGCCATGGTTTTGTTGCTGTTGTACTACCTGTCGCATCCCGCTTTCACAGGGATCGAATACATGTTCCCTTCCGACGGCAGCTATTTTATTGTGAACAAAACACTTGTCGAGTTATTTGCTCTACTGGTCATTTTTGCATTCCCTACATCACATATTTTGGGTATGCAACGTCTGCTAAAAAGTAACAAAACATTTCTGGATTAAAATGACAAAAGAGAATAAAGATAATACATCAGGAAAAATTAGTCGTCGTGATATACTTGCAGGCCTGGCTGCGTTACCTATTGTTGGTGTAATAGGTTATGGATTGATGCGTAATAAAGCTGTGGCCGATAAACTCAATTCAAGTCTGCTCAGCGATATTAAACCTGAAATACAAAGCGGTATTCCTCCGCTTATTGAAGGCAAAACACTTCGCCTCGGAATTGTCGGAACCGGTGGCCGCGGAGGCTATTTAATGAAAGCCATGGGTTTTGTGCATCCTGACAGGATTGATGAATATACCACCAATAGCAAAACTGATAAATACTGGAAGCAATACCTCGAAGAATTCAGGGCTCAGGAAAACCTGAATATCAAAATTACCGCTATCTGCGATATATTTGATAAAAATGCAGAACGCGGCATGGCAGCCGGGGCGAATGTTCACCGCAACGGTACCGGAGGCAAAATGGATGATGCTCCAAAACGGTATTCCACTTATAATGAATTAATTGCAGCCGATGATGTTGATGCCATAGTTATCGCAACACCTGATCATTGGCATGTTCCCATTGCACTCGAAGCCTCGCGCAAAGGCAAACATGTGTATTGCGAAAAACCGCTTTCCTGGTCGGTTTCCGAAACGTATGAAATTCGTAAAACCGTTAAAAAAACCGGCATTGTTTTCCAGTTGGGCCACCAGGGTCGGCAAACCGAAAGTTATAATGTTGCCCGTTCGCTTATTAAGCAGGACGTCATTGGAAAAATATCGCTTATCGAAGTGTGCACCAACCGAAACGATCCTAATGGTGCCTGGGTGTATGATATTGCTCCCGGGGCAAACGAAAAAACAATTGACTGGAAACAGTTTATCGGGCAGGCCCCCTGGCACGATTTCAGCCTGGAACGGTTTTTCCGCTGGCGCTGCTGGTGGGATTACAGCACCGGCCTTAGTGGCGATTTGTTCACACATGAATTTGACGCACTTAACCAGATACTCGATTTGGGAATTCCCAATTCAGCCATGGCATCCGGAGGCATTTATTTCTTTAAAGATGGCCGTACTGTGCCTGATGTGCTCAACATGGCGATGGAATATACTGACCGCGATCTTACCTTACTTTACAGTGCCACACTTGCCAGCGAAAAGAACAGGGGTAAAGTAATTATGGGTCACGATGCTTACCTCGAACTCAGCGATACTTTAATTGTGAATGTTGATCCCCGTTCGACGCGCTACAAGCAAAAACTGGAACAGGGAATTGTAGAACCATTCATGCCGATCTTTTCTTACGTACCGGGGCAGGGTGCTGTTGATGCCGTTACTTCACCGACCGAGAAATACTTTGCGAGCCGCGGACTTCTTTACACTTACCGTGATGGGAAAGCAGTTGATACTACCCATCTCCACCTGCGCGAATGGATCAACTGCATAAGGGCGGGTAACGGGGCGCAGCCCAGCTGCAATATCGACCAGGCTTTCCAGGAAGCTATGGCGGCGCATATGGGAACTATTTCCTACAAGGAAGGCAGAAGGACATATTGGGATAAGGAGAAAGAGATGATTGTGTAGAGATTTTCAGTACTCGAAAATTTTGTTTGTACTGACTGGCGACATGGCGAAGGGCGAAATGGGGATAAAATATTTACATCTCTTAGATATACCAGCCTCCAATTTTCAAATTAAAATGATTTAGCAGAATTGCAATGTCAAAAGAAAACACAAAGTCAGCCAAAAGCACCCCGGTAATCAATGTCGGCATGGTTGGCTTTGGTCTTTCGGGGCAGGTCTTTCATGCACCTTTTATTCAAGTAAATCCTCATTTTAACCTTCATACAATTGTTTCATCAGGCACAGTAGCCGCTCAAAAGTATCCAAAAGTACATATTACTGCTTCTTTTGAGGAACTTCTTGCGAACCCGGCAATTGACCTGGTTATAATCTGCTCGCCAAACACATTGCATTATGCACAGGCAAGAGCTGCCTTATTGGCCGGTAAACATGTTATTGTTGAAAAACCATTCACTGTTAAAAGCTCAGAAGCCCAGGAACTTATAGTTATTTCACAACAAACAGGTAAACTTGTTTTTCCTTTCCATAACCGTCGCTGGGACAGCGATTTGCTTACAATGAAACAAATCATTTCCCAGGGTTCTCTGGGGAAAATTGTGGAATTCGAATCGCGCTTCGACAGGTTTACACCCGAAATTTCGCGTGCTGCCTGGCGATACCAGCAGGAGGAAGGTGGCGGGACTTTGTTCGACCTTGGAATTCATCTTATCGATCAGGCAGTTAGCCTGTTCGGAGCTCCGGAAGGCGTTTTCGCGAGGCTGTTCAACCAACGCGAAGGTAGCGTTACGGACGATAGCATTGACCTGAAAATGATTTATTCCGACCTCAATGTTTCACTTAAAGCAAGTGTTTTTGTAAAAGAAGCAGGGCCTCGCCTGCAGGCGCATGGCACATCAGGATCATTCGTGAAATATGGCCTCGATGTACAGGAAGCCCAGCTTCGCAAGGGTAAAAAACCGGGAAGCCAGGGATACGGAATTGAACCCGTTGCTCAACAGGGAATTCTGAACACTGCATCCTTTGGCAAAACAATTCGTGGCCGCTACAAAACTTTACCAGGCAATTACATGGCGTTCTTCGATAATGTTTACTCCGCTATTGTTTTTGGTGCAGAAACAATTGTTAAACCGGAAGATGCCTTACTGAACATCCGGATTATTGAAGCCGCCCGAACCAGTCACCAAGAAGGCAGAATCATACAATTATAATTTCCTTTTAATGGGCGTGATAGCCGGGATGAACAGAAAAAGGAAAATAAACCAATGGATAATGTGTAAAAAGAGATAATTTAAACAAATCCGCATTATGACAACAAGACGTAATTTTATAAAAAATATTACCCTGTTATCAGGAGTAATTGCAGCTTCGCCGCTTCATGCCGGAAGCCTGTCCGGAGCCGGTAAAAAAATGAAAATCGGAATCCAGCTATGGACGCTGAGGGATGTGATCAATTACGACCTGGTGGGAACACTTTCAGCATTGAGTAAGATTGGATACAACAGCCTTGAACCGTACGGTTTTGATGGCAGTTTTTATGGTCATTCTGCCAAAGATTTCCGGAAAATCTGCAATGATCTGGGCATGGATATTACCAGCACGCACTGCGGAATAAATATTGAAAATGCACAGCTTGTTACCGAAAAAGCAGCTGAAGCCGGACTTGAATACCTGGTTTTGCCATCATTCAACGGACGACCTGAAAAAACCATCGACGACTTCAAAAAAGTGGCACATGAAATGAACCAGATCGGCGAAATTACCAAAGAGGCGGGGATAACTTTCGGATACCATAACCACAATTTCGAATTTCAGCCCATGGAAGAGAAGCTGCCATACGATATTTTGTTAGCTGAAACCGATCCCAACCTGGTTACGTTTCAGCTGGATATTTACTGGGTGATTAAAGGAGGACAAAAACCTGAGCAGTACTTCGAAAAACATCCCGGGCGTTTCCAGATGTGGCATGTAAAAGATATGGGAAATGATGGCGATAGTTGTATTGTTGGTAATGGCCGGATAAATTTCAAAGAGTTATTGAAGCAGTCGAAAAAAGCCGGATTGAAGAGAATTATCTACGAACAGGAATCCTATTCCGAAGGCACACCTTTATTCTGCGCCGAACAGAGTTGCAAATACATTCAAAAGCATTTAATATAAATTCCATTCAAAAAACACAACTATGGAAAACAACAAAACCGCAGGGATTGACCGTCGATCGTTTATCCGCAACACGGCTACGGCAGCCGCAGGATTTATCATTCTGCCAAGTCATGTTATTGCTGGCCTGGGACATCGTATGCCAAGCGATAAGTTAAATATTGCCGGTGTTGGTGTAGGCGGTCGGGGAGGCGGAGTTATACGCGCAGTGAGCAGCGAAAATATTGTTGCACTTTGCGATGTGGACTGGAAATACGCGGAGGGTATATTTAAAGATTACCCCGATGCTAAAAAGTTTTACGACTGGCGCGAGATGTTTGATAAAATGAAAGATTCCATCGATGCCGTTGTAGTCGGAACTCCCGATCACAACCATGCCATTATCAGCATCAATGCCATGAAACTCGGCAAGCATGTATATTGCGAAAAACCACTTACCCACGCAGTATGGGAATCGAGGCAAATGACCGAGATTGCCCGTAAGTACAAAGTTGCCACACAAATGGGGAACCAGGGCAACTCAGGAGAAGGCATACGCCTGGTTTGCGAATGGGTTTGGGATGGTGCTATTGGTGAAATCCGCGAAGCCCATGCCTGGACCAATCGCCCTATATGGCCGCAAGGTCTCGAACGCCCTACTGAGGTGTACGATGCACCCGATACATTGAAATGGGATCTTTTCCTGGGAACGGCCAAAGAGCGTCCTTACAATCCGATTTACACTCCGTGGAACTGGCGCGGATGGTGGGATTTCGGTACCGGGGCACTTGGCGATATGGCCTGCCATATTATGGATCCGATCTTTATGTCGCTTAAACTGAAATACCCCACCAAAGTACAGGGAAGTTCCTCGCTTTTCAATACCGAATCACCACCATTGGCCGAAACCGTAACTTACACTTTCCCGAAAAGAGATAAATTTCAGCATGTTAAAATGCCGGAAGTGAAAGTAACCTGGTGGGATGGTGGACTGTTGCCTCCACGGCCTGAAGAGCTGCCTGACGGTGAAATGATGGGACGGGACGCAAACGGCGGTTGTCTCCTTATTGGCTCCAAAGGTAAAATTATGACCGGTTGTTATGGCAAAGACCCGTTCCTGCTTCCTCTCGACTATGACAAGAACTATAAACGCCCCGAAAAACAACTCCGCAGAGTTGACGGTCATGAAATGGATTGGGTGCGTGCCTGCAAGGAAACACCTGAAAACAGGGTAGAAACCAGTTCCAATTTCGGCTATTCCGGCCCGATGAACGAAATGGTTGTAATGGGTGTTGTGGCTGTCAGGCTGCAGGATCTGAAACGCGAACTGGAATGGGATGGTGAAAGCATGCGTTTTACCAATATCAGCGATACCGATGAAATCAGGGTTGTAAAGAGCGATAAATTCCAGATCATCGACGGGCATCCGCATTTCGATACCAGGCACGATACCATGAACGCCAAACAAGCTGCCGAAGAGTATATTAAACACACTTACAGGGCGGGGTGGTCGATATAATAACGGAAAAATATAAGGATAAAGAACAATTGTTTTAAAATGAAATATAATACGTAACAAATAATACCTAATTCTATGAAAAACCTACTTTTTATCTTGATCATTGCTGTTGCATTTATTTCGTGCAAAAGTTCCAAGGCACCTGTAGCCAGTGGGCCTAAAACGGTCGCCGCTGCTTCGCCGGTAGTTCCTAACTCCCTTACTGCTGCCGAAAGAACTGACGGCTGGGCATTGCTTTTTGATGGTAAAACCACGGATATGTGGCGCGGTTATGGTAAAACTGATTTTCCAAAAGGCTGGGTGATTGATGATAATGCTATTCACTGCATAGGCTCAGGCAAAGGCGAAGCCGGGCAGGGTGGCGACATCATTACCAACGAAAAATTTAAAAACTTTGAACTTACCCTTGATTGGAAAATAGCTGAAGGCGGAAACAGCGGTATTTTTTACCTCGCCCAGGAAATTCCTGGAGAGCCTATATGGAAAAGTGCCCCTGAAATGCAGGTGCTCGATAATGCAAAGCATCCGGATGCAAAAATGGGTGTTGACGGAAACCGCCAGGCAGGCTCATTGTATGACCTTATTCCGGCCAAACCACAAAATGCAAAACCTGTAGGCGAATGGAATACGGTGAAAATTATGGTATATAAAGGTACCGTTGTTCATTACCAGAATGGCGTTCAGGTTCTCGAATACCACTTGTGGACCGATGACTGGAAGAAAATGTGTGCCAACAGCAAGTTTAAGGATTTCAATTATTTCGTTAACACCGCTCCCGAAGGTTTTATAGGCCTGCAGGATCATGGTGATGATGTATGGTACCGGAATATAAAGATCAAAAAATTGTAACTTTCTGAATTGGGAAAAAGGGTGGCTGAGAGGCTACCCTTTTTGCTTTTATGTCCTTTAATTTATATTTGGTTTATCCACGCTTTAAAAAAGCTTCACTTATTTTTGCATAAAATCATTACACATGATCACCTTCATCCTTTCAATTGTTGCACTTGTCTTAGGGTATCTTTTTTATGGAGCTTTTGTTGAAAAGGTTTTTGGCATTGACACTTCGCGGCCCACACCCGCCACAACTCAGGCTGATGGTGTGGATTATGTTCCAATGAAATGGCCCAAAATCTTCCTTATCCAGTTTCTGAATATTGCAGGCTTAGGACCGATTTTCGGCGCTATCGCAGGAGCGGTTTGGGGTCCGGTGGCATTTGTGTGGATTGTTTTTGGAGCCATTTTTGCAGGAGCAGTTCATGATTTTATGTCGGGAATGATGTCGCTGCGGATGAACGGAATAAGCATTCATGCTATAGTTGGTAAATATATGGGAAATGGAGTAAAACAATTTATGAGCCTGTTTACTGTCGCCATGATGATACTGGTAGGAGCGGTTTTTATTATGGGCCCGGCTAAAATTCTATCAGGATTAACAAGCGGTACAATAGGTGTAACAGCCTGGGCAACAATTATTTTTATATACTATGTGTTAGCAACCATGTTGCCCATTGATAAACTGATTGGTCGCATTTATCCTTTTTTTGGTTTTGCGATTCTTTTTATGGCTGTAGGAATTGGCGTAATGATGGTTGTGAATGGCTTACCGATTCCAGAGTTAATTCCTGCCAATTTTATTAATATGAATGCCCATCCGGATAAGTTTCCGGTATTCCCTATGCTGTTTGTTACTATTGCATGCGGAGCCATTTCAGGATTTCACTCCACACAATCGCCTTTAATGGCACGCTGTATCTCCAGCGAGAAATTTGGTCGCCGCGTTTTTTATGGAGCAATGATTACCGAAGGTTTGGTTGCTTTGATATGGGCCGCGGTTGCCATGAGCTTTTTTGGTGGTGTTAGGGAACTGAATGATGTATTGGCAGTACAAAAAGGAAATGCAGCCTGGATAGTTAATGAAATTTCAAATTCTCTGCTGGGTCGCTTTGGTGCAGTGCTGGCCATATTAGGAGTAGTTGCAGCACCAATAACATCGGGTGATACCGCTTTCAGGAGTGCCAGACTAATTGTGGCTGATTTTTTTAAATTCGATCAGAAAAGTATTAAGAACCGGTTGGTACTGGTGGCACCATTATTCACGATCGGCTTTTTACTAACCCAGATCGATTTTGCAATCATCTGGCGCTACATGGCCTGGTCCAATCAAACACTTGCTACCATAGTACTTTGGACTATAACAATTTTCCTGGCAACCGAGCGAAAACTCTTTTGGATAACACTGATACCAGCTGTTTTTATGTCGGCGGTTGTTTCAGCGTATATTCTTGTAGCACCCGAAGGATTTGGAATTAATACATTTATCGGGCAGATCTCGGGCGTTTGCATGGCAGGCATTCTGATGATCTGGTTTCTTGTATGGAATTATTCTGCAAAAAAATAGCAACCCTCGATTTGAAAGATCGCATCAATAAATAACTCACCTTATTTCTTCCACCTTTCTCTTAAATCCATCATTGGTTTTTCATAATACTTATAAAGCAAGGTCGAAAATACTATTACTAAAATCCAGTATATCCCAAAGGCTGCCCATGCTGTATAAGGCCCGCTGGGTGGGAAATTGGTATTCATGACCTGTGCCACAAGTGCCAGGTTTAGCAAATACATCGAATATGAAATCAAACTTATGTGAGTCACTACTTTTACAACGATCGGAGGTGCTTTCCGGATACTGTCGAACTTAGGCAGGAGCAAAAAACACCCGACACTTTGAAATAACGCCACGAAAACTTTTGTAACATAGGCGTTTGGCACCCATGTTGAGTACATAATAATATAACTGACAATAATGCCGGCTATAAAACTTATATTCCGGCTTTTATACCAAATATTCGGATAATTAACTTTGATAAAAACGGCAAAAAGTCCCAGCGCGATGCTGTCTAAGCGGTAAATTACAACCTTCAGTATTTTTGTTTCGAGCCAAAACTGATCTACATCAATCTTTGCAGCATAAAAAGCCCTGAGAAGCAGTGGTGTGAGCAAAAAGATAAAAATGGCACTGAGATAAATATGCTTTTTGTCAATCTTGTATCTCTTTAAAATAAAAAAAGCGATTCCTAAAATTATTGGGAAAAGGAGATAAAACCATTCTTCGATGCTTAAACTCCACGATTCCCAGAAAAATCCATAGAACGGACCTGAAAAATTATGAAGAAAAAAGAAAAATTTCCAGCTGAACTGGCTAAAATCCTCCTTAATGATGCCGAAATAAACGACAATAATATTTAATACCAGTACCAGGTAATAGTTTGGTAAAGTACGGAACCAGCGGCGGATCCAGAAATTACCGATTGTCTTAATCCCAAACGATTCTGAGGTCTGGAATATTTTATATAAAATACCTCCTATTAAAAATCCACTAAGTACAAAAAACAACTCAACTCCGTTAATCAGCCTGATCCATGGGAAACGTGTATTCGCTTTTTCAAGCATTATGGAATGCTCCTGTACAACAATCAGAATGGCAATGGCCCGCATTAAATCAAGGCCGAAAACCCGGTTTTTATAATCCGGATGTAAGCGAAAATAACCCAATAATTTAGTAATTATCGCCATAAGCTACCCGGAGAAATTGTGTAACCAACCTGATTTTCTGGTTGTGAATGAGAAGAAATATCTGATAAAAAAAAGCGAAAATACCTCATTTATAAACCGTAAAGTCAAATGAACAATAGATGTGTCTTTTGGTACAAACTGCCAGATTGCCTTCACCGGTTCGGAATTATTGTGTTTAGTCGGATTTTGAAGCAAATATAGTATTTAAAGAAAAGCTCCTGCACAAATGGGATGTTTCTCAAAATACCGGTTTAAATCTCTCTACTTTTCAATTCTTATATTTCTTTACCTTTGCGCCTTGCCAAATAAAGCAGCATGGAAAATAATTTATTCGTTTACAATACTTTGTCCCGTCAAAAAGAGCCTTTCGTACCAATAAACTCACCTCATGTAGGCATGTATGTATGCGGACCGACTGTTTATGGTGATGCCCACCTGGGACATGCCCGCCCGGCCATTACTTTCGATCTCGTTTTTCGTTACCTGAAGCACCTGGGTTTTAAAGTTCGTTATGTGCGTAATATTACCGATGTAGGCCACCTCGAAAATGATGCCGACGAAGGTGAAGATAAGATTGCCAAAAAAGCCCGCCTCGAGCAGCTCGAACCCATGGAAGTGGTGCAGTATTTTACTGACCGGTATCACGCTGCCATGGATAAGCTAAATGTGCTGAAGCCCAGTATTGAACCACGCGCATCAGGGCATATTATCGAACAGATTGCTTTGGTTAAAACCATACTGAAGGAAGGGATGGGTTACGAAAGCAAAGGATCTGTGTATTTCGACGTTGAAAAATACAGCAAGGTACATCAGTTTGGCGTGCTTTCGGGGCGTGTACTTGAGGACCTGATGTCGAATACCCGCGAACTTGACGGACAGGAGGAAAAACGCAACAATGCCGATTTTGCCCTGTGGAAGAAAGCACAACCCGAACATATTATGCGCTGGCCTTCCGACTGGAGCGACGGATTTCCAGGCTGGCATCTCGAATGTTCAGCCATGAGTGCCCGCTATCTTGGCGATCAGTTTGATATTCACGGCGGAGGTATGGATCTGCTTTTCCCGCATCATGAAAGTGAAATTGCCCAAAGTACGGTCGCCAATCATAAAACACCTGCCAAATACTGGCTTCATAACAATATGATTACCATCAACGGGCAGAAAATGGGTAAATCGCTGGGAAATTTCATTCAGCTTGATGAGTTCTTTGCAGGAAAGCATGCTTCACTGCAACAAGCATACAGCCCGATGACGGTTCGCTTTTTTATCCTTCAGGCACATTACCGTAGCCCGCTCGACTTCAGCAACGAAGCTTTGCAGGCATCAGAGAAAGGCTTCCAGCGATTGATGAAAAGTATTGTTACACTCGAAAAACTCATTCCGGTAAATAATTCCACAGTTGATATTCCCGGCTTGCAGGCAAAATGCTACGAGGCCATGAACGATGATCTCAATAGCCCGATACTGATAGCTCACCTTTTCGATGCTGCACGGGTTATTAATTCGGCCAGCGACAAAAAAGAAAATTTAAACACTGATGATATTGGCCTGCTTCGCACAATTTTACATACATTTGTTTTCGACATTCTCGGTTTATTGCCCGAAAACGATCCACAGGCCGGGAACCAGGTAATCAGCAATCTGATGAATATAATCCTTGATCTTCGCCGCGAAGCCCGCACCAATAAGGACTGGGCTACCAGCGACCGCCTGCGTGATGCCCTGGCACAAGCCGGAGTTGTAATTAAGGATACTAAAGACGGGGCTGATTGGGAGTTGGAATAAATTATGAAGTCGGATGCGTAATTATGGATATCGGATGAATAACAATAATCCACATTTCAGGATGATGATGCACCCCCACATTCTCTTAACTTTGAATTTAAAACAACAACGGAATTATTTAACCACGGATGTACAGACGCGATGCTTCGCATCACTTTCATCCACAAAATCCCACTATTAACGCATGTTCAGCCCCTTTGCATCCTATCTCTTTCCATCCCTAAACCCTATACTGGAAAAGCCAGAACCAAAAAAGATTTGAATAATGAATATCGAATAATGAATATCGAATAATGAAGTAAAAATAAGAAGAATGGAATTGAATGAATCATAATAATGATAGTACTGCTAATTCAATAGCATCAATACTTCGAAATTCATTATTCCTTGTTCGATATTCGATATTTAAAAACCACTTTAAATATTGTGCCAAAAAATACATCAACTCAAGAGTTCAGATACTAACCCTTAAAACCAAACCCCTGCAATGAAAATCTTTAACCGTATTATCCTGTTGATGGCATTAATTTCGGTAATTGCGATCGACGGTTGTAAAAACAACAAATCAAAAATGCAAAAAGAACTCCTTACATTTATTAAAAAATTCGATTCGGTGGTTCAGCCACTGAGCAAAGAATCATCATTGGCTTATTGGAATGCTTCCATCAGCGGCAATGACGAAGACTGGGCAAAAGCAGAAAAACTGAATATTGAACTTACACAAGTTTTCTCAAACAAAGAAGATTTCGCAATCCTGAAAAGAATAAAAGATGCGGAAGCCATTACCGATGAGTTGCTGAAACGCCAGCTCGATGTAATGTATAACGCTTATCTCGGCAACCAGGTTGATACCACTTTACTCAACACGGTAATTAAAATGCAAACCGAAATTGAAAAGAAATATTCGAATTTCCGTGCTGATGTGAATGGCAAAAAGCTGAGCGATAACGAAGTAGAAGAAGTATTAAAAACCTCCGTCAGTTCGCCGGAATTGCAGCAGGCATGGGAAGGCCACAAGGCAATAGGCCCGGTTGTGGCACAGGATATTATCAACCTGGTAAAAAAACGGAATGAAATTGCAAAACAACTTGGTTTCAACACATATCACGAGATGAGTCTGAAACTCAGCGAACAGGATCCTGAAGAAATCAGCTCCTTGTTTGATGAACTCGATAATCTTACCCGCGACGCTTTTGCAGGCCTGAAAGGCGAAATAGATACATTCCTTTCGAAGCGCGATAATGTTAAAGCAGAAGAACTAATGCCCTGGCATTATCAGAACCGTTTTTTCCAGGAAGCACCAGCCATTTACAGCGTTGATCTCGATAAATATTACAAAACCCGGAATATCGGGACCCTCACAACAGACTATTATGCAAGCATTGGCCTGGATATTACGGATATGATCGCTAAAAGTGATTTGTACGAAAAACCAGGCAAAAATCAACATGCGTATTGCATTGATATTGATAATGAGGGTGATGTTCGTGTGTTGTGCAATATCAAGCCCAACGCAAGTTGGATGGGTACCATGCTTCACGAATTCGGTCATGCCAATTACGATAAATACATCGATTTGCAGTTGCCCTACTCGCTGCGTAATCCGGCTCATACTTTTACTACCGAAGCAATTGCCATGTTTTTCGGTAGGATGGCTTCGAACGCTCAGTTTTTAGTTGATATGAAGTTGACAGATACTGCCGACGCACACAATGTTTCAGCCGTAGGATTTAAAGTGCTGAGACTCGAACAGCTTACTTTCAGCCGCTGGGCCCAGGTAATGTACCGTTTCGAAAAGGCTTTGTATGCCGATCCTGACCAGGATCTGAATAAACTCTGGTGGGATCTGGTTGAAAAATACCAGATGATTAAGCGTCCCGTTGACCGTAACCAACCCGACTGGGCAAGCAAAATACATATTGCGACCTCTCCCTGCTATTACCATAACTACCTGTTGGGCGAATTGCTTGCATCGCAGTTCAATCACTACATTGCTGCGAACGTGCTGAAATCGGATAACTTCGGACAGTGTTACTACGGTAAAAAAGAAGTTGGCGATTACTTTATCGAAAAAGTATTTAAACCCGGAGCCCGCAATAGCTGGAACGAAATGATTGAGAAAGCTACCGGTGAGAAACTGACTGCGAAATATTACGCAGGTCAGTTTGTGAAATAAACAAACCTGGAATATTAAAAGGAAGAACCCGCAGGTTGAGGACTTGCGGGTTCTTTGCGTTTTTAGGCGATAATCCACCTGAAAGCTATTTAAAAACAATAGAGGTTTTCGTGTTTTCAAAATTAAATATTATGCTATTGCGGTATACAAATCCATACCAATATGGTAAAATCCGGTTAAAGTAAAATTATCTGTTCTCTGAATATTAAACGAATATTCCTTTCGTCAAATATCCAGAATAAATATATGTGAGTTTTAAATAATTGCTATGAATAAATATTGGATTTTCAGTGCATTGTTAATGATGGTCATTACAGTTTCCTATTCGAAAACGGAGGATCATGTTAAACAGGAATTTAAAGTTTCGAAAATAGAGTAAAAGGATATTTTAACCCTCAGGATGTTACAGGTTATGCGTTTGAATATCCTTCGGATAGTGAGATTAAAGTCTATCTCACCTACACGTATTACGAAGATTTCTGGATCGTTTACCATTTCGATAATCAACACCGTCTTTCGCAAACCCGGTTCGAGGGTTCAAACGAATATTTAATCTATAAAACGGATTATTCATACAATTCAACTTCAATAATTGCTTTAAATACAGTTGATTGTCAGACTTCATTCCCTCGCTTATTTGATTCGACTGTATACTTCAAGGGTAATTCCGGGCTGGCAGTTCGTTCCGTCAGCTATAATGATCCTGATGCGGGTTTGAAACCTACCAAACCTGTTATTACAACTGGCAGGACAACGAGTTACAAAGTATTGGCAGTAAAAAATATCAAGAATCGGATACACTTACATTTACATATGATTCAGGAAACAACCCTTTTAATTTCACGGATTTGCCTATAATGTTTTATCCGCCCGACTTTTTATTATGCGGTAAGTATCTGAGTTCAATTCAACAGAATTCAAAATACGGCACCAGATGATGCTGATATTATTGAATACAACCTTGATGATTATCCTTCGCGAATTTTGAGGGACCCTATGGTGGCCAGGGTACCGAATACCGTTTTGAGTATATCAGCATGGGATTTTAAGGGCAGTTAAGAGGACTTTTAGCTTGCAGTGTACTGACAGACACCCTGCGGGTGTGCAGACACAGCTAGTTTTCAGCCGTTGCCACCGGAACCGTAAACACAAAAGTGCTTCCTTTATTTAGTTCGCTTTCAACCCGGATAGTGCCTCCATTTTTTTCGGCAAAATCTTTGCACAATATAAGCCCCAGTCCTGTTCCTGCTTCACCTGCCGTTCCTTTGCTCAGGAAATGCTTGTCATATTGGAAAAGTTTAGCCTGGCTTTCAGGGGAGAGGCCGATTCCGGAATCAATTACCGAAACTGAAGCATGTCCATCAATTTGTCGGGTTTCGATGCGGATTTCCGAGCCGGGGAATGAAAATTTAATTGCATTATTTAACAGGTTTTGCAATACAGAATAAATCATATTTTCATCAGCCATTACACAAAGAGATTCATCTGCATTATTAACCAGCGTTATATCTTTCTGTTTGGCAACAGTTTGTAATGTGCTCATTGATTTACTGCAAAGTTTAGCGAATAAGAATGATTTCGGACTGTATGCTAATATCCCGCCTTGTGAAGTTGACCAGGTAAGTAGTGTATTTATTATTTCGAAAAGATTCTCTGACAGGGTATGAATGTCCTTCGTAAATACCTTTTTTTCATTATCAGTGAGTGAATAATAATCGGATACCAGAATATCACTGATGCTAAAGATAGAACTTAGCGGGTTTCGAATATCATGGGCGAGTATGGAAAGGAACTTGTCTTTCGAAGCATTCAGTTTGATAAGTTCATCTCTTTGTGATTCGATCAGATCATTTTGGGCTTCGAGTTGCAGGTTTGCCTGTCGTTTAACACGATTCTGGTTCACTAAAAACACAACCAGCACCGCAATAAATATTAGTATGACTGAAAGAATGTATAAGAAAAGGTTCTGCTTTGAAAGTTGGAGTTCTTTATTCAGGTTTTGTTTTACAAGTTTATTGTTATCGGCTTCTCTTTTTGCGATTTCGTAATGGTATTGAATCTGGTTTACTTTCTCTGTGGTTTCAGCGTTTAAAATACTGTCGTTTATCTGTTTCGATTTAATAAGATATGAATATGCTGATTCGTAATTTTTTTTCGCTGCATTGTAGTCGGATAGGAATTCATAAGCTAACGCTTCCAGGCCTTTGGAATCCGATTTTTTTGCAAGCTCTTCAGCTTTAAACAGATGATAGCGTGCCTGATCCGGTTTATGCAATTCGAGCATAATTTCACCCATATTCAGGTGGTAATAACATAAATGACCTTGATCCTGAGTTTTTTCACATATTTTGTAAGCCTTGTTCAGATAGTCAATTGTAAGGGGATAGTTACCCATCTTTTTGTAGGTAAGCCCAAGATTTATATATGCAGCCGTAAGGCTCGAAGCATTCCCGGTTTTTTCATAAAAACCGGCAGCAGAAATCAGGTTTTCACATGCATTTTCATATTTATTTTGCTTGGTAAGGATAATTGCAATGTTCAACTCGCAATCGGCTTTACCCGCTTCGTCATTTTTTTTCTTAAAATAATCCAATGCTTTGTTATAGTATGATAACGACATGGGTTTGTTCCCCATTAAGTCATGTACTATTCCAATGTTCATTAGTACCCTGGCCTGCATGGTAGTATCCCCCGCATCGTGAAACAATTGTTGCGATTTCATGAAGTTTTCGAGGGATTTGTCGTACCAGGCCATTTTGAGGTAAATCAAACCGGTAAGCCGGAAACATTTGGCCGAGTCGGTTTTAGTGCCATGTTTGCTTATTTGTTCAAGAAGGGTGTTGCTTGTTTCGAGTGCTTTGGTAAGTTCGGATGAACCGTAATATGCTTTGGTTAGTTCATAAAGGGTACTGATTTTGTCTTTCGGCGAATGCGTATTTTTGAGTGCATTTTCCAGGCTGTCGGAAATCGGCTGTTCAGGTGCATTGATACATAAAGCGGGATTGTTCCCGGTAATACAGCTGAAAAGTATAAAAACAAATGCAACAAGCCAGCTGATTTTCATAAAACCTGATTTTTCATTTAATAAACATTGTAAATCCAGTGTTTTAAATCACGGAAATTATACGTTTAAATTGATTTTAGCACACTAACAGTATATATCAAAAATTAGTGTGTTACATTAAGCCCTCAAGTGTTTGATACAGAGTTTTTTGTATTAACTTAGCTGCTTATTTAGCATACTTCAAATATACATTTATTTTATGAGTAAGTATTATTAAAAGTTTAATGGTCAAAATATTATTTTGATCTGCTGGCAAAAGCATGGAAAGGAAAATGCAGAAAGGACTAATTATTTCAGCAGCAGTTTATTCTGTAATTGCCCAATGCAATTTATTTTGTACAGTTTTAAAAAAATCAATACTGATATTCAATGTTGGGTCATAATCTACACTTGTTGCATAAATGTCTGTTATTTTCCTGTAAAACCGTTTTTCTGAACTACGAAAATCTTGAATTCGATTTTCCAGTTCTTCAAAATAGTCGAATGGCAAATCAGGATTTTTCAGCCTTTCGTCATCCAACACAAAACCTTTTACAATGTAATGTCTTAGTTGATTTGTCGCCCATTGTCTCAACTTTGTTGCTACATGGGATTTTATTCGATAAACTACAGAAATAATTGCATCCAGATTATAAAAGACGCGTTTCCGTTTCACCTCTCTGTCTCCCTCAATTTGAAGTTGTAAGAAATCCTTACAAGTTGCTTTTTCTTCTAATTCTCCTTCTTCAAATACATTTTACAGAGTAGCGGAGGCAGTTGGCGAAAGATGGCTGCGCTTATTGTGGTTAGTCAGGGGTTTACTTTGAGTGAAACCCTGACTACTGTAAGGTCTTTACCTATTACTTTAAAGGCAATCCGGTTAACCACCTCGGGAATAACAGGATTTACTTGCACAATAGAAGAACCGGGCTGCATGGGAGGGGGGTTTATTTCGCCGAATCCTGCCCGTGGAGCGGGTGATAACAGGCGCACATCGTTCGAAGTATTAGAGAGTTTTACAGCCAGGCGTTTTGTGGCTGCATATTCAGGGTCAGAATTTATTCCCGTTCCAATGGCCGTGGACCCATATTGATTTCGAGAAACAAACGTACATTTTCCTCCGGTCGTTCCACTTTTTCTCCACGGGTGGTGGCTCATGCATGAAAGCTTTGTCCCAACATCATGGGAACGACATCCTGCAACTGGGTACGGCCCATTTTTATCACATCACTAAACTCATCTCCTTTCGCTTTAAACGATTCGATAAGTTTTTTTAAAGTTTCGATGAGTGTAAAATTATTGTTGATGCAATTTTAACAGCCGTTGGATACCCGTCGTTAGTAGACTGGGAAAGGTTTACAAGATTGCTGGAATGGCAATAATTATATTCTCCTTTTTTGTGGCCTAAAAGCTCCAATGCACGGTTTGCAATTACCTTGTTGGCAATTCATGTTGGTTGAAGTTCCCGCTGCCGCCCTGTATCATGTCAACCACAAAATGCAGTTGAAGTTTGCCGTTCTGTATTTCGGTACAAGCGTTGATTATGGCTGCTGCAATGTCGTCATCCAATAATTTAAGCTCGTGATTTGCCTCTGTAGCTGCTTTTTTAACCATAGCAAGTGCTTCAACAAGTTATAGGGTAGAAATCCATATCTTCGCCTTTTAAATTTGGATATGAAGCAAACGGTACGAATTTCACTTATCAGCATCGTGCTTTCAGCCTTTTATTTTACAGGCTATACTCAGGATAGTAAAACTGCAACAGCAGCTGCAACCAATGTTATTACTGTGGATAAAAAGGAAATGGCCAATAAAGTAAAGGCCGAATTCCTTCATCCTTCGGCAATATTAGCAGGTATTGATATTGCTGCTCTTCTGATCTGGCTTGTTAAACCATACAATTCTTCTTTTGGAAAATGTTTAGTCACTTTATAAATTTCATTCACCAGC
>JBBQUX010000048.1:0-23026 GCA_038212135.1 Bacteroidales bacterium
CGAAATCGACCGCTGGATACACTCAGAACTCAACAGCCTCATAAAAAATGTGGATGAAGCTTTTGCAGATTATGAACCTACCCGTGCAGGCCGCCTGATCACCGATTTTGTAAACGAACATCTGAGTAACTGGTACGTTCGCTTATCGCGTCGCCGTTTCTGGAAAGGAGAATATACCAGCGATAAAATTTCGGCTTACCAAACTTTGTACCTCTGTCTCGAAGTGGTGGCAAAACTTGCATCACCTATTGCTCCGTTCTTTATGGACAGGCTCTTTATTGACCTGAACGAAGTTTCGGGCCTTGATAAATCCGAGTCTGTTCATCTGACTGATTTCCCGGTTGCCGATGAAAATAAAATCGATAAACAATTGGAAGAACGGATGCAGTTAGCACAACAGGTTTCGAGTATGGTGCTGAGCTTACGCAAAAAAACCAACCTGCGTGTCAGACAGCCATTGCAAAAAATACTGATTCCGGTTTCGGGCGATCATATCAAAGTACAACTTGAGAAAGTAAGCGGACTTATTTTGAGCGAGGTTAATGTTAAAGAACTTGAATTCCTCGACGAATCGGCAGGTTTTCTGGTAAAGAGGATTAAGCCAAACTTTAAAACCCTCGGTCCGCGTTATGGCAAACTGATGAAAGAAATTGCTGCCGCCGTAGGAGTATTTACACAGGCTGATATCAGTAAAATTGAAAGTGAATGCAAGTATAACCTGCAAATAGGAAGCGAAACGGTAGAAATGCTACTGACAGATGTTGACATTATTACTGAAGACATCCCCGGATGGGTAGTTGCAAACCAGGGCACATTAACAGTAGCTCTTGATATCACGGTAACTGAGCCACTCTGGCAGGAAGGAATCGCCCGCGAACTGGTGAACCGTATTCAAAATATCCGTAAGGACCGTGGTTTTGAAGTAACCGATAAAATTACACTGAGGGTGCAAAAAAATGATTTCATTGAAAATGCAATCTTACACTTTAATACCTATATTTGCTCGGAAACATTAGCTGATTCACTTACAGTTTCCGATACATTGCCGGAGAATTCCGAAACCCTTGAACTTACTGATGAAATAACTGTTGCTGTTAAAGTAGAAAAAAAATAATACCTTAAAATAAATTAGTACCACCTCTTAAAAAAACCGGAACATATGAAAGCGGAAGATGTAAAAGAAGAAAAAGGAAGAACCCATTACTCGGATGAGGAATTGGTTGAGTTTCGCGAGCTTATACTCGAAAAACTCGAAAAAGCCCGTCACGACCTGATTTTGCTTACCGAAGCATACACCAACAGTGCAGGAAACGATATCATGGACACTTCTCCTACTTTTAAAGTATTGGAAGAAGGATACCAGGTTTTGTCGAAGGAAGAAAATGCTCGTTTGGCAGGTCGGCAGGAAAAGTTTATTCAGAGCCTCGAAAATGCTTTGGTACGCATCGAAAATAAGACCTATGGCATCTGTCGTGAAACAGGCAAACTTATTTCGAAGGAGAGATTACGCAGTGTTCCTCATGCAACCCTGAGCATGGAAGCTAAACTGAAGCAGAAATAACCGGAACACAGGACCTCGTGCTGAAAAAATCATTTTTAATCGTATTTATTGTTCTGATTTTTGATCAGGCTTTAAAAATCTGGATTAAGACCCACATGACGCTGGGTCAGGAATTTCTGGTTGCTGGCAATTGGTTTATAATTCATTTCACCGAAAACAACGGTATGGCCTTCGGACTTCAGTTTGCCGGCGAATACGGTAAGCTTGCATTGAGTTTATTCCGGATTTTGGCTGTCGGGTTTTTAGCCTGGTACATAATACACCTTGCAAATAAAAAAACCGGTTTTGGCGTACTTTTTGCATTTTCACTGATTTTAGCCGGAGCCCTGGGTAATATTATCGACAGTGCATTTTATGGTGTGCTTTTCAGCGAAAGCACTTATTTTGATGTGGCCAGGTTTATGCCTGCCGAAGGAGGTTATAGCTCTTTACTGCATGGTAAAGTTGTTGACATGTTTTATTTCCCGATCCTCGAAGGAAACTATCCGCAATGGATGCCCTTATGGGGTGGACAAAGCTACATCTTCTTCCGTCCGGTATTCAATATTGCCGACTCCGCAATTACAACCGGTGTATTAAGTTTATTGATCTTTCAACGCCAGTTTTTTCATACCCATAATGAGAATCATACTGAAAACCAGGAAGATATTAATTCTGAATCCCCCGAAAATACAAGTACCGCTGACGAGGGACAAAAACCTGTCGATTATTAAACAGGTAATGCTTTAAACTTTCCGATTTGTTTTATAAATTTGCTCTTTAAAATAGTTTTATATGGCTGCAAAAATTACCGGTAAAATTTCACAGATCATTGGTGCTGTTATAGATGTATCTTTTGACGAAAAGGTTCCACTTCCTAATATTTATGATGCGCTGGAAGTTACAAATGAACAGGGTACAGTTATAGTCCTTGAATGTCAGCAGGATATCGGTGAAAATACGGTACGCACAATTGCTATGGATTCAACTGATGGTTTGAGCCGTGGAATGGAAGTAGTTTCGACTGGTAAACCCATTTCGATGCCTATTGGCGATTCAATCAAAGGCCGGCTATTTAATGTAATCGGTAATGCCATTGATGGAATGCCGGCTGTTTCGCGCGAAAGAGTGGCAAGCATTCACCGCGATCCACCCAAATTCGAGAATCTTTCAACTTCAAAAGAAGTTCTTTATACAGGTATAAAAGTTATTGACCTTATTGAGCCTTATTCAAAAGGAGGTAAAATTGGCCTGTTCGGTGGTGCCGGCGTTGGTAAAACGGTTATCATCATGGAGCTGATCAATAACATTGCCAAGAGTTATTCCGGTATGTCGGTGTTTGCCGGTGTGGGCGAACGTACCCGCGAAGGAAATGACCTGCTACGCGAAATGATTGAATCAGGCGTTATCAATTATGGTGAAGCTTTTAAAGAAGATATGGAAAAAGGCGGCTGGGATCTTTCATTAATTGATCCCAATTTGCTTAAAGAATCGCAGGCAACACTTGTTTTCGGGCAGATGAATGAACCCCCAGGAGCCCGTGCACGTGTAGCCCTTTCGGGTCTTACTGTTGCTGAATATTTCCGCGATGGAGATGAGCAGAGTGGGGGAAAAGATATCCTTTTCTTTATCGACAATATTTTCCGTTTTACGCAGGCAGGATCCGAAGTATCAGCTTTACTTGGCCGTATGCCTTCAGCCGTTGGTTATCAGCCTACCCTGGCATCCGAAATGGGAGTTATGCAGGAACGTATCACCTCAACCAAACGCGGTTCAATAACTTCAGTACAGGCAGTGTATGTGCCTGCCGATGACCTTACCGACCCTGCTCCTGCTACAACTTTTGCCCATCTCGACGCAACCACCGTACTAAGCCGTAAAATTGCAGAACAGGGAATTTACCCGGCTGTTGACCCACTCGACTCAACCTCGCGGATTCTAAGTCCTGACATCGTTGGTGAAGAACATTACAATACGGCTCAACGCGTAAAAGAAATTCTTCAGCGCTACAAGGAATTACAGGATATTATCGCTATCCTTGGTATGGACGAACTTTCTGACGAGGATAAACTTGTTGTTCAGCGTGCACGACGTGTGGCCCGTTTCCTTTCGCAGCCATTCTTTGTTGCTACGCAGTTTACCGGCATTCCGGGAGCTTTTGTAAATATCGAGGATACCATTAAAGGTTTCAAAATGATCCTTGATGGTGAAGTTGACGAATATCCTGAATCCGCTTTCAACCTGGTAGGAACTATTGAAGAAGCGATTGAAAAGGGCAAGAAAATGCTTGCCGGGAATTAGTCGGAAGACGGAAGTCCGAAGACAGAATTTCGGATTTATCCCAAACCCCTAACCTGGGCAAGCCAGAACCAAAAAGGGTAAGAAGTCAAAGTGCAAAAGTCAAATGTCAAAAGTCAAAGTGAAGGTATTAAGAGAAACCATTTACTTCAAATAGCTTATACATTGTTTAAATTCTTTTGCCAGATTCCCTATTTATTGTAAATTTTTGGTTAGCAAAAACCTTTGACTTTTGACTTTTGCTTTTTGACCTTTGACTTTATTTTGTACTATCTGAATATTGTACCAAAAAATACATCAGCTCAAGAGTTCAGATACTAAAACCCAACCCCAAAAGCCTTAAAACAAATGAAAATAGAAATAGTAACCCCCGATACCACCATTTACGAAGGTGAAGTTTCGCTGGCGCAATTGCCCGGACTCGATGGTTCGTTCGAAATACTGAACAACCATGCTCCTATGATTGCTGCTTTGAAAAAAGGCAAGGTAAAAGTGATTGATGATAAAAAAGCAACTTTATTTTTCGAGGTAAACGGTGGTGTTGCCGAAATACTAAAAAACAAGATTGTTGTGCTGGCTGAATAAAATCAGCAAAATATTTTTTGAAAAGGAGGGCGGTAGTCCTCTTTTTTTTGTCCTGCTCACCCTGAGCAGAATGTTTTTCCAGAGCAGCCATTGGCTGTACTTCATTCTGTATTCCCGTAAAGTTATACGTATTCGGGAATTGTATTTTTCTATTTTCCTAATCCGGCTTCTGAAAAATCCTCAGGAGAATTGATATTTGTCAGAATCCTCTTTTCAGCAAGTTCCATTTTTTTTGTTGCGAATGTTTTCAAAAACTGATCTATTCGTATTTCAGGATCACTTTTGTCGATAATTTTCTGCACAACGGCAGGACTAAAAAGCACCGGATGCCCCGATTTACACTCAAATGCAGGAATAATCACATCAGCGTCCTTTTTGTACTGAAACAGCGATTTCAGAACTTCTACTGTAGTAAATGGATTATCAATATTCTGAAAAAAACAGGAATTCCCGGTTTTCAATTTCTGCGCTCCAGTTTGAAGGGAATAAAAACGGCCTTTCTCCGGGAAGGAATTAATTACTAGTTCAACTTCACGGGCTAACGGTATTTCCAGTTCAACAATTAAGTTGTAGAGTTCTTTGTTCACAACCACAATTACTTGTTTTACACCTGATTGACAATACGTTCCGGTTATTTTCTGAATAAACGTTTCGTACTTACTGAATTTCAACAACGCTTTTGATTCCCCCATTCGCACTGAGCTACCGGCCGAAAGTATAATACATGAAGTTTGACTCAATAAATCCCTTCCCATACTGATTATTTCCTACTTTTACGTAAGTTAAAATTAACAAATTTTCCTGTCCAAATGACGCACTCTGCCGCATTTTCAACAATTCCTGCCACAAAACTTTATAAACTGATTGATGCGGAATATAACTTGCGGAAAGAAATTTTCGTTATCCCGGAAGCCTTGTTTTTCAAACAGCAGGAAAATCAAAATCTCCGGATGGAAATCTTCGGGAAACAGCTTTATACCCCCATTGGAGTTGCCGCCGGTCCGCATACGCAAATGGCGCAGAATATAATTTCTGCCTGGCTGTGTGGTGCAAGTTATATCGAGCTGAAAACCATACAAACCCTCGATGAACTTGAGATATCGAAACCCTGTATTGATATGCAGGACGAAGGGTATAACTGCGAATGGTCGCAGGAGCTTCGCATACCTGAATCGTTTGAAGAATACCTTAAAGCCTGGGTGATCATTCATTTGCTGCAGCATAAATTTGGTTGGGACAAGCAGCAACAACGTGGTTTCTTGTTCAATATGAGCATAGGCTATAATTTCGAAGGTATTCAGAATGAGAATGTACAGTGGTTTCTGAAAAGCATGTCGGATTGCGGCGAGGCTAAAAAGAGGATGATTGACGAATTGCTGCCGTTTTATCCAGAACTTGCTGATATTGACATTCCCGATTGTATATCCGACAATATCACTCTCAGCACTATGCACGGTTGTCCGCCCGACGAAATTGAAAAAATAGGGCATTACCTGTTGAAAGAGAAGCACTTGCATACGCTGATAAAACTCAATCCAACCCTTCTTGGCAAAGACGAACTACGCGATATTTTAAACAACAAACTTCAGTTTAAGAATACCATACCTGATATCGCGTTTGAACACGATTTGAAATATATTGATGCCATTGAGATCATCCAAAGACTTCAGCACAGTGCGGATAAAGAAAAATTGTTTTTTGGCGTAAAGCTTACCAATACGTTGGAAAGCACGAATCATAAAAATGTTTTTCCTGCTCACGAACAAATGATGTATTTGAGTGGCCGGGCTCTCCATCCTGTTAGTGTAAATGTTGCCCGAAAATTACAAAATGAATTCAATGGCAAACTGAATATTTCATTTTCGGGAGGAGCTGATTGTTTTAATATCAACGACCTGGTCGAAAGCGGGTTGAAACCAGTTACTGTTTGTTCCGATATTCTTAAACCGGGGGGGTATGGCAGGTTGCATCAATATATTGAAACCCTTTCGGAGAAACCACAGAAAAACGTTAAAACCGCCCTTGAAAAACTGAACGCATATGCTGACGAGGTCGTATTTAATGATGATTATAAACGCGATCCGTTTGTAGCCAAAAGCATTAAAACAAGCCGATCGTTAGGTTTCTTCGATTGCATCCATGCGCCTTGTGTGGATGAATGCCCTACCAATCAGGATATTCCCGAATACCTGTATCACACTTCGC
Source organism: Bacteroidales bacterium (assembly GCA_038212135.1). Classification (GTDB taxonomy): domain Bacteria; phylum Bacteroidota; class Bacteroidia; order Bacteroidales; family UBA4417; genus UBA4417. The sequence goes on from JBBQUX010000048.1 coordinate 6,629, forward strand.
AGGGCGATTTTCAGAAAGCCTTTGACGTTATTATGATTAAAAATCCGTTTCCGAACGTGCTGGGCGTGGCCTGCGATCATTTATGCCAGACTAAATGCACCCGGATCAATTACGAACAGGCATTGAAAATCAAAGAAGTAAAACGTTTTGTGGCTGAGAAAGGATTCGAAACAGATATCAGCGTTTCGCCATCAAACGGGAAAAAAGTCGCTATAATCGGGGCCGGTCCTTCGGGATTGAGCTGTGCATACTTTTTGCAGATGGGCGGCTTTGAAGCAGAGGTTTTCGAAACAAAATCCATTCCCGGAGGCATGGTTTCCGAAGCTATTCCTGAATTCCGGCTAAAAATGGAATCGTTGCAGAAGGATATTCAACGGATTGAAAAACTTGGGGTAAAAATTAAGTATAACTCTAAGATTGACAACCCGCTTTTTACCCATTTGCGGTTGGAATATGACTTTGTGTATATTGCTGCCGGAGCGCAGCACTTTAAAACCCTGCAAATGGAAGGTGAAAATGCAGTCGGAGTTTTAAATGCATTTGAATTACTCAAAAACACCAAACAAGGAAAATTAGTTGATTTAGGGAAAAATATCATTGTTATTGGTGGCGGAAACACCGCCATGGATGTTGCACGTACCGCAAAACGTTTTGCAAAACCGGGAAGTTCGGTAAAAGTCCTGTACCGCCGCACCCGCGCCGAAATGCCCGCCGATGTTGATGAAATAAAAGCCTTGCTTTCCGAAGGAATTGAATTGCATGAATTACGGGCTCCCGAAAAACTTGTGCTAAACGGAAACAAAATTTCTTCTGTTGTTTGCGCTAAAATGGAGTTGGTAAAAACCGAAAATGATTCCCGCCTCACTCCTGTAAAAATTGATGGTGAATTTATTGAATTTCCTGCAGATACAATCATTCCGGCTTTAGGGCAGGAAATTGATATTGACTTTGTTTCATCCTCTGAACTCAGAACTGAAAAAGGCTCGTATGAAACCGCTATTCCGGGAGTTTTCATCGGCGGCGATGCCATGCGTGGAGCGGCTACTATTGTAAAAGCAGTTGGCGACGGTCGCAAAGCAGCTATACAGATTGCTGCCAGAGCCGGAATTATCCTTCCTTCCGAAAAGCTTTCGTCGGATAAAAAAATGTCGCACAGCGATTTTATTGCCCGGAAGTCGGGAAGAGTTAAAATAGATGGATCTGTTGCCGGTGATCATCCGGAATTCACTGCGGAATCGGCCATTCAGGAAGCTTCCCGTTGCTTGTTTTGTGGTGATGTTTGCAGTGTCTGCGTTACGGTTTGTCCGAATCGCGCCAATAATTATTACCATACCAAAGCATCTCAAACCCCAATTTGGAAAGTCGTCTTCACAGATGGTAAACCTTCTTTTGTTATCGAAAGTCATCTGAAAACAGAACAAAAATATCAGGTTTTAAACGTGGCTGATTTTTGCAACGAATGCGGAAACTGTACCACATTTTGCCCCACCAAAGGCTCACCATTCAGCGACAAACCGCGCTTCTGCCTCACCGAAAAGTGTTTTGACAAGACCGAAAACGGATTCTTTCTTCATAATGATTCTACATCTACAACCTTGCTTCACCGGAATGGAAATAAAGTCACGAAATTGACCAAAGATGAAAACGCATATAAATTTTCTGATGAAGAAATAACTGTAAGTTTTGATCTGGTTGATTTTCAAATTATTAACGTGCAAAAACTAAAAGACAGCAATTCCGGAATTGTACTGAAAAATGCAGCGGAGATGAAAGTTCTGATTGATTCAGTGCCCGAAAGTCTCGGGAAAAAGCATTCCTGAAATTAATCGGAATACCAAATTTACATTCATAACTTTGTAGCGTAAAAGCTTGAAAAATGATAAAACTTACCAACAAAATAGTAAACCCGGCAGCCAGGCAAAAAGCCATTGAACGCTTCCGCGAAAAAGGGATCGTACTGCCTACATTTGCTCAAATGCGCAACCCGGAACTTGTTCCCGAAAAAATTAAAACACAACTTAAAACCATTGGGTTATGGGACCTTCACCCGGCTAACCTTTTCAGGATAACCTGGAAAAACCAGCCGGTTGCCAAAGGCGGGCTTTATGGCGGAGTAAACTATATTGAAATTCCTTCGGAAATTACAGGAGTACGAACACGTATTATTCTTCTTGTCGGAAAATTTTTTCCCACCGGTGCACATAAAGTGGGTGCAGCATATGGATGCCTTGCACCACGTATTATTTCCGGCGAATTCGATCCCAGCTATCATAAAGCTGTGTGGCCATCAACCGGTAACTATTGTCGCGGCGGCGCTTTCGACTCCCACCTTATGGGCGTAACCGCCGTCGCTATCCTTCCGGAGGAAATGAGCAAAGAACGTTTTACCTGGCTTAAAGAAATTGGTGCCGAAGTTATTGCAACGCCCGGTTGCGAATCGAATGTGAAAGAGATTTACGACAAATGCTGGGATATACGCCGCAACCGCAAGGACTGCGTTATTTTCAACCAGTTCGACGAATTCGGGAATCCTGCCTGGCATTATAATGTAACAGCACCGGCAATTGAAGAGGTTTATCATTCGGTAAAATCAACGAAAGGACAATTGGCTGCTTACGTTTCAGCAACCGGATCAGCTGGAACGATTGGTGCCGGCGACTACCTTAAAAAGCATTTCCCGCACATGAAAATTGTTGCCTCCGAAGCACTGCAATGCCCTACCCTGCTCAACAACGGCTTTGGCGGCCACCGTATCGAAGGCATTGGCGACAAGCATGTTCCATGGGTTCATAATGCTAAGAATACCGATATGATTACAGCTATTGATGACGAAGATTGCATGCGTCTTTTCAGGCTGTTTAACGAAACGGTAGGGAAAAGCTATTTGAAATCTATTGGAATTGATGCTGATTTTGTCGAAAAGCTCGACATGATAGGCATTTCAGGAATTGCGAATATTTTGTCGGCCATTAAAACAGCTAAATATTACGAAATGAACGGCGATGATGTAATCATCAGCCTCGCGACCGATGCAGCCGAAATGTACACTTCGCGTTTAGAAGAGTTAAACACAGAAAAAGGCGCATATACCACACTGCAAGCCGCGAAAGATATGGAAAAATGTCTTTTCGGACAGGGAACCGATCACCTGAAAGAGCTCAATTATTACGACCGCAAAGCCATCCATAACCTCAAATATTTTACCTGGATAGAACAACAGGAAAAAGACCTCGAAGATCTGAACCAGCTCTGGAACGATCGTGATATCTGGGATCAGCAGTTTCAACAAGCCGAACGCTGGGATGAAATGATAAATGATTTTAATGAAGAAACCGGGGTGCTTTCACGGTTGTAAAGCGTCTGCACACCTTTTTCACGGTTGTAAAGTGTCTGCACACCTTTTTCAGGTGTCTGCACACTTTACAAACAGCTGAGAAATCCCTTGTTTACTGTGTAACTATCGTGTATAAGAAAACAAGTCTAAAATGAGTTTTACAAACGCTCCCGGTTGTAAAGTGTCTGCACACCTTTTTCAGGTGTCTGCACACTGTACAAACAGTTGAGAAATCCCTTGTTTACTGTGTAGCTGCACTCTTTTTGGTGGTCTGGTACCGGGAATCGTAAATTTGGAATAATCATATTCCATCACAATAAATATTTTATAGCAACAAATCCTCCAATTAAAACGACGGTAAAGCCTAAGGCAAGCACATTAAAATATTTATCAATAAACCTTTTAATTCCGGGACCAAATTTCCATATCAGAAAGGCAATAAGGAAAAACCTTGCTCCGCGGCTGATCAGCGAAGCAATAAAAAACATGACCAGGTTTATTTCGAAAACTCCCGATGTAATTGTGAAAACCTTGTACGGAATGGGTGTGAACCCTGCCGTGAAAATAATCCAGAAGTCCCATTCAATAAATAAATCCTTAATACTATTGAATAAGCTGACCGTAAAACCCGGGATATTAGTGAAAAAGAAATTGGCAAATCCCGTAAATTCTCCACCGGTTGTCAGCCATGCATAATGGCCTATCCCATAACCCACAAAAGCACCGGCAACAGATCCTGCAGTACAAATCAGAGCGTAGCGGAAGGATTTAGCCGCAGCTCCGAGAGCCAGCGCAATCAATAAAATATCGGGTGGTATGGGAAAAAACACGGACTCAGCAAATGCAAGAATGAAAAGTGCAATTGCGCCATATGGTGATTGTGCCCAGTTAAGGACCCATTGATAGATATTTTTAATCCAATTCATCACTGCCTCTAATATATCTTAAAAATTACCAGTGCATATACCACAAAGCGTATATACCTGAAAAGTGCCCACAACAAATAATTCCTGAAGTTATATTTTATTAATCCGCTGGCCAAACTTACAATTGAATGCGGAATAGGTAACATGGCTCCAACAACTACAAAAAAACCACCCCATTTTCTTAAATTTATAATATGCCTTGCGATCTTATGCTCTATATAAAACTTTATGGAGGGAATCCTGAATAATAGCTGTCCTGTAAAATAAGCGATAATTCCGCCAACATATGATGCAGAAGCCAGAAAGAATAAAAATATCCATGGGGTAATTGATTTTGCACTCCAGGCTATAAATATTTCTGGTGGAAGTAAACCCAAAAAAGTTTCCGAGATTAAAAAAAACGAAAAAACAATTCCAGGTGAGTAGTTTTCAACCAATGAGTTGAGGAGTGCATTAATATCAATGAAGAAATATTCAAGTCCCGCTAAAACGGCAACAAAAATCAGAATTGTTACACCACCCTTATAGGCGGTATCTTTTAAAAACGCATAAAACTTCGTTATCCGGTAATAACGGTGTATTGCGATCATTTTTGCTTGAGTTATCATAATTTTATCATTTCTTTTATTTGCTTCTGTATTTGAGAACAGAATGTTACTTTTTCATTATTGCTTTGTTTACAAGGATTGCCCTATTGGATTTTACGAAAGAAACATCCTGTCATTCATTTGCTTTTTGGCTGTATTTAATTCACAATCAGCTATTATCAAGTTATAATGCTATGAGAATCAATCTCATGCAGAACCTGTACGACGAAGCTAAATTATGCAGCTAAAGTTGTGGCGGCTGCCATATGGAGAAAGCTGAATTCGGAGTTAAAAAGGAATCCTTTGAAATTGGAACCAGGCACTTTGGTTTTGAATATGAATAATAAAAATTCAGTTGGGGAATCTGATCATCATGTAAAGAATCACTATCAGAAATAATAGTCTTTTTATTATTAGCTCCATCTGAAAACTCAACGGAAAAAGTATTTAGAGTATCGTTCGAATACGAGCTAAGTCCATAGCCGGTGAGAATTGCTACAAAAAATAATATCCTGAAGAAAGCTTTACGTGTTGTTTTCATGGATTTGCAAAGGTACTGCTACTTTTGAAAGCCCTGTAAGTTCACTTGTTATAAAATTGTTAATAAATCTAAAAACAGATATGTGTTGATTTCCTGCTACATTTTCTATTTCTTTCCCGAAATACATTTATAACCTTTGATGCATGATGAATTTTACAAACCCGGCACAATCGAAGAAAGGCTTTTTAAACATTGCTTAAGAAACCAGAATGAGTTTACTAAGTCAATCCTGAGAAAGCAAACAGCTATTGCAAAGGAAAGCGGTACTTCATGTCCGAATTGATCCTGAAGTTCCTGTAATTATTATACATTTGTAAATATCAGCAAGTGAATTTTATCACATTCCGGAAGATACATGCAATCTCATCAATAATGAATCAGAAATTTAATTACGAATGTTCCGATTGTGGCAAGCAAATTCCCTCCGGGGAAATAATCTATTTGTGCCCCGATTGCAACGCAGGACAATTGCCCGGCCTCCCACCGCTTGGCGTGCTGAAAGTAAATTACGATTACAAAAAGCTGAGTGAATTATCATTCCAGGAGCTTGAAGAAAACGATTTTCTTCAATTATTACCTGTAAATGATCAGACGAGTTTCCCCAATCTTCGTGTTGGCAAAACTCCACTTTATAAAATCGATTCACTCGAAGGCCAGGCTAATGAATTTGAACTTTATCTTAAAGACGACTCTCAAAATCCAACCTTTTCCTTTAAGGACAGAGCTTCGGCATTGGTTTCTGCTTTCGCAAAGGAAAACGGAATCGCTACTATTGTTGCCGCTTCCACGGGTAATGCTGGTTCGTCATTAGCCGGAATTTGTGCTGCACAAGGACAAAAAGCTGTGATCTTCGTTCCTTCCAATGCTCCAAAGGCAAAACTCTCACAGATTATGATGTATGGAGCAAAACTCGTACCGGTAAACGGAAATTACGATCAGGCGTTCGACCTGAGTATTGAAGCTACCCGACGTTTTGGCTGGTACAACCGCAATACTGCTTTTAACCCGCTAACTATCGAAGGGAAGAAAACGGTTTCGTTTGAGATATTCAGCCAGTTGAACCAGTATATTCCCGATTTCGTTTTTGTGCCTGTAGGCGATGGAGTAATTATTTCGGGTGTTTACAAGGGGTTCGAAGATTTGCTTGAATTAGGATTAATTGACAGAATGCCTGTTATTATTGCAGTTCAGGCTGCGGGAAGCTGTAATCTGGTTGAAAATATCGGTAAAATGGAATTTCAGTCAACACCTTCGCATACAATCGCTGACAGCATCTCTGTTGATATTCCACGTAATTTCTACATGGCCGCCGGATATATCACAAAATATCACGGACAAACCATTACAGTTATTGACGATGATATCTTAAAGGCTTCTTCCATCCTGGCAAAAAACACTGGTATTTTCGCCGAACCGGCTGCTGCTGCTGCTTTTGCCGGATTTCTCGATCACAAAAAAAGGAATTTGATTCCAAAAGGATCTGTAAATGTGGTTTTGCTTACTGGAAGCGGCCTCAAAGACTTAAGTGCAGTTCAATCTCTGTTTGAAATCCCTCTGCCTGTTTCGCCGGATATGAATTCCGTTGAAAAGTTTCTGTCAGATAAATAGACTGTTTGGCTGTTATGCTGTTAGGTGTTAGGTGTTGTGTTAGGTGTTGTGTTATTGAAGTATTTGAAAAAAACAACTATGAGAGATCATACAAAGCTTAGAGCTTTCCAACTTGCCGATGAGATAGCAATTATGATTTATCGTATAACAAAGAATTTCCCTAAAGAAGAAATTTTTGGATTAACTTCTCAAATGCGAAGATGTGCTGTATCAGTTTCTTCCAATATTGTAGAAGGAAGTGCGCGTGAAAGTCAGAAAGAATATCTCAGATTCCTGGAAATAGCGTTCAGTTCGTTACGTGAATTGCATTATCAATTTAGTTTATCCAAACGACTTGGTTATATTGAACAACAGGAGAGTGATGAATTTGAATTGAAAATAACAGAAACCGGAAAAGTACTTGCAGCCTTAATTCGCTCAATCCGCAAAAGCTAACAGCCCAACAGCCTAACAGCCTAACAGCCTAAAAACCCAAAACAGCCTAACAGCCTAAAAACCTAACAGCCTAACAGCCTAAAAACCTAACAGCCTAACAGCCTAAAAACCCAAAACAGCCTAACAGCCTAAAAACCTAACAGCCTAACAGCCTAAAAACCTAACAGCCTAACAGCCTAACACCCTAACAGCCTAACAGCCTAACAACCTAAAAACCCAAAACAGCCTAACAGCCTATAAAATGATACAATTTACATTAAACGGAGAAACTCTAATATTCAATGGAAATCCAGAAACAAATCTTTTGAAATTCCTGAGAAACAACAAAAATATTACTTCCGTAAAAGATGGTTGCTCCTGCCAGGGAGCCTGTGGTGCTTGTATGGTTGAGATCAATGGTGAGGCAAAACTATCGTGTCTTACTCTACTGAAAAAGCTCGAAAACACTAAAGTCAATACGCTGGAAGGTTTGCCCGATAAGGTGCGGGATATGCTGGCAAAATCGTTTGTCGAAAAAGGAGCCGTTCAGTGTGGTTTTTGCACTCCAGGTTTCCTGATGCGTACAAATGTTTTGCTGCAGAAGAATCCTTCACCTACCCGCGATGAAATAAAACAGGCTTTAACACTTAATTTATGCCGATGCACCGGTTATGTAAAAATTGTTGAGGCCATTTATGAAGCTGCTCAAAGACTTCAAAATGAGTCTTCTTCAATATCAATAACCCTTTCAGGAAATGTTGGAACATCTTATCCAAAATACGAAGCTTATGAAATGGCCATTGGCAAACACCAGTTTGTAAATGATCTGAAATTTAAAGGAATGCTGCATAGCGCACTTTATTTTTCCGATCATCCCAAAGCAAAAGTTTTGGAAATTTACACGGCTCAGGCCAGGAAAGTGCCAGGAGTAATAAGAGTTTTTACCGCTGAAGATATTCCCGGTGATCGTTTTGTTGGGCTTATTTTCAAGGACTGGCCTCTTATGATTAAAACCGGTGAAACAACCCGCTATATTGGCGATGTATTGGCCGGAGTTGTTGCCGAAACCGAAGATATTGCCCGTGAAGCCTTGAAATTGATTAAAGTAAAGTACGAAATTTTCAAGCCGGTAACCGATCCGCACGAAGCTATCAAACCAAAGGCTTTGCACGTTCACCCCAACCAGGATAACCTTTTGGAAACATGCCGGGTATATCGCGGCGGAAATGCTGATGAAATACTCGCCGGTTCCGGTTTTATCGCTAAAGGCATTTATCAGACCCAGCGTATCGAACATGCCTTCCTCGAAACAGAAGGTGCCGTGGCTATGCCTTTTGAAGATGGTGTCCACTTGTTTTCGAACGGGCAAGGCATTTATGTCGACCGCGAACAGGTTGCTTCTCTCTTAACTCTGCCGGTGGAAAAGGTCAGGGTGACGCTGGTTTCTACCGGTGGAGGTTTTGGCGGAAAAGAAGATATGACTGTTCAGGGGCACGCTTCCCTGTTTGCCTGGCTATTGAAAAAGCCTGTGAAAGTGGTGCTTTCACGTGATGAATCCATCCGCATGCATCCCAAACGCCATCCGGTTTATATGGATATCAGCGTTGGTTGTGATAAAGAAGGAAAACTGACCGGGTTAAAACTTTATGCCGTTGGCGATTCAGGTGCTTATGCCTCCGTCGGGACAAAAGTAATGGAGCGGGTTGCCGGCCATGCCAGTGGTGCATACCATTTCCCTTGTGTAAATCTCGAAGCCCTGACCGTTTATACCAATAATATTCCCAGTGGTGCCATGCGCGGTTTTGGTGCCAACCAGGTGGCTTTTGCCCTCGAAGGCTGCATGGATGAACTATGCAAACAAGGCGGTTTCGACCGATGGCAGTTTCGCTATGATAACGCGCTTTGCGAAGGGAAAATGACTGCAACCGGGCAGGTGCTTCATAAAGGTGTTGGCGTTCAGGAAACCTTACTTGCAGTAAAACCATATTACGATAAAGCCCGTTACAAAGGGCTTGCATGTGGAATAAAAAACAGCGGAGTTGGTAATGGAATGGCCGATTTCAGCGATGTGATCATTGAAATAAAGTCGGAAAACCACATTGTTTTGCATCATGGCTGGACCGAAATGGGCCAGGGTGTGCATACCGTTGCCACACAGGTTTTGTGTGAAGAAACCGGGATTTCGCCATCAATTGTTGAAGTTATAGCTGATACATCTGCCGGAATTCCTACCGGTATGACTACTTCTTCGCGGGCAACTGCTCTTTTGGGAAATGCTATACTCGATGCATCGAAACAAATCCGTGAAGATCTCAAACATTATAGCCTGTTGCAACTTTCAGGCAAAACATACACCGGAAGTTATACCTGTGATTGGACAACCAAACCAGGAGCAGATGTAAAAGAAATCATCACTCACTTTGCATATGGCTATGCTACCCAACTGGTTGTTCTTGATGAAACTGGCAAAGTCGAAACCGTATATGCTGCTCACGATGCCGGCAAAATCATGAACCCTGTAATGTTCGAAGGACAGATAGAAGGTGCTGTGCATATGGGGTTAGGTTATGCCTTAACTGAAGATCTTCCGATGATTGACGGCCACCTTGTTTCTACAAAAATGCGCGATTTAAAAATACTGCGGGCAAAAGATATGCCGGAGGTTGTGGTTTTGGGAGTTGAAGTAAAAGACCCGGTTGGTCCTTATGGAGCTAAAGGTTTGGGTGAAATTGGTTTGGTTCCCACAGCAGCAGCAGTGGCAAATGCATTTTGTGATTTTGATGGGAAACGCAGATATAAACTGCCTTTGAAGAACTCCGTTTGAAAATATTCGCTATCTTTATAACAAATCCGTTTAAATCATTTCAAGATGGTGCCTGTAAAATTATTTGAACAAAAAAAGGCCCGCAGCCACTACGACCCGGAAAAAGAAGTATGGTATTTTTCGGTGATTGATGTAATTGAAATTCTAACAGAAAGCCCGAGACCAAGGAAGTATTGGAATGCTTTAAAAACAAAACTTTCAGATGAAGGCAGTGAACTGTCCCAAAAATTGGGACAGTTGAAAATGGAAGCTGGTGATGGCAAATTGAGAGAAACAGATGTGGCTGACACCGAAACACTTTTCCAATCCATCCCTTCACCCAAAGAAGAACCTTTCAAGTTATGGCTGGCTAAAGTTGGATACGAACGCATGCAGCAAATTTCTGATTACTGGAACGAAAGCGGAGTGGAGTTGCCTGATGAATTTGCAATGTTAACCAATATTATCCGCCATGAATGGACAGTGCTTACAGTAAAGAAACACAAAGATCTGAAAGGATTGAAATCGCAAAACCTACGTGCCCATATAAGTGAAGCTGAGCTTATTTTTACAGCTTAAGCCGAATTCTCGACCCGGCAAATAGCTGAAAGTGAACAAGCAAAGGGTTTATCTCAAAATGCCAGAGCAGGAAAAAAGGGTGGATCTGTTGCTAAAAATGCCCGCAAAGAATGGGAATCAAAAACCGGAAAAAGCATTGTAACAGGCGAGAATTTATTACCTCCCGGGAAAGAAAACCGGGAATTAGAATAGTCATAAAAGAGATCGCACAATTACAATTTTCAGCTTCCGGTTATCATTCAAAATAAAAAAATAAGATGTCGTTATTTCTCAAAAACGGAACCTACATTCATCCTGAAACGCTTGAATTCAACACTTCTCACCTTTTAGTAGAGGAAGGTGTTAACGGGAAAATAAGTTTTCTCAAGGAAATTCCCCAAGACAACCTTCATCCTGTCCTGGACTGCTCCGGCAAATATATCACCCAATCCTTTGTCTGCGGGCATCATCACGTTTATTCAGCTTTATCACGCGGAATGGGTACTCCAAAGAAAAACCCGGAAAATTTTAACGAAGTCCTGCAATATATCTGGTGGACACTCGATAAGGCTCTGGATGCTGAAATGATCGAAGCCAGTGCTCTCTATACCGCTATGGCCTGCATTAAAAACGGTGTCACTTCCGTGATCGATCATCATGCCTCGCCTTTTGCCATTGGCGGATCGCTGGATATTATTGCAACAGCTTTTGAAAAAGTCGGGGCATCGCACCTGCTTTGCTACGAAATTTCGGACCGCGACGGCACTGAAAAAGCACTCAAAGGACTGGTTGAAACTGCCGGATACCTTGAGGATAACCAGGGTCTGGTGGGACTGCATGCTTCTTTCACCGTTTCGGATGATACGCTGCAAAAGGCTGTCAGGCTTGCAAAGCATTACAATACTGGCATTCATATTCATGTAGCCGAAGCCGAAAGTGACCAGGATCATTGTGTCTCAACCTATGGAATGCGTGTTATCGAACGTCTGCTAAAATTTGGTGCTCTTGAATCTGGCAAAACTATTCTCGGCCATTGCCTTCACCTGAGTGAAATTGAAAAGAAAATCATCAGCCATAGCCCCGCCTGGGTGGTTCAGAATACCGAAAGCAACCTAAACAATAAAGTTGGTTTTTTCAATGCTGAAGGGCTTGGTGAAAACATAATGTTAGGCACCGATGGTATGCACAGTGATATGCTCCGAAGTGCCAAAGCTGCATTTTTTGTCGGGCAGAAATTTGATACTATTGGCTATGAAAGTGTTTACAGGCGTTTTCGTAATGCTGACAAATACCTGAACAGCAATAGTTTCGCCGGTCATGGCCCGAACAACCTTGTTGTTTTGGATTATAACACACCCACACCATTCAATCAAGCAAATTTCTATGGACATTTTGTTTTCGGACTGGAATCAGGACATGTACAGCATGTGATTTCGAATGGTAAACTTATAGTCGAAAACAGGAAATTACTTGCCGTTGATGAAGATAAAATTCTTGCCGAAGCACAAGTTCAGGCGCAAAGGCTTTGGTCAAAAATGAGAGAATAGGGTTTTTAGACTAATTTTGAGGTTTGTTAGGCTGTTAGGTTTGTATAACCTAAGAAATTTATGTAATTAATATTTTTCAATGGAAATAACTCTTTTACAATGGGCTGGTTATCTGGCATCAATCGCGATTGCACTTTCGATGACAATGAGTTCCATCCTGAAATTCAGGTGGATTAACCTGGTAGGTGCTCTTACCTTTTCAACATACGGCTTTTTGATAGGAGCCTTGCCCGTTGGCTTTCTCAATGCATTTATCGCTTTGGTTGATATTTATTACCTGAATTCAATCTATTCAAAAAAAGAGGTTTTCGAAATACTGGAAGTTAGGGCGGATAACCGTTACCTGCTGCGTTTTCTTCAGTTTCATGAAAAGGATATACAAAAATTCTTTCCCGGATTTGCCTACCACCCGGAAATGAATACGATCAGCTTTTTTGTATTGCGCAATATGGCTGTCGCCGGAGTTTTCCTTGCTCATCGCTATGAGGATCATTGCCTCTCGGTTGGCCTCGATTTTGTATTGCCCGAATACCGTGATTTTAAAAATGGGAAGTACATTTACCTTCGGTTAAAGGATCGTTTTATAAAAGAGGGCTTTACAAAAGTTGTTGCCGACGGACGAAGCGGAAAATATTCCAAATACCTTATAAAACTGGGTTTTGAGAAAACCCCGGATGGCCGGTTTGAAAAAGTTTTAATGCCTGTAAATTAGTGTCTGCGCACCCAACGGGTGACTGACACTACCTGATTTCGCTTTTAAAAGAACTTTAATGAAGCCAATACTGATACTAAACGGAATTCTGGTGAACGGAGAATCCTCTTTTAAGGCAGATATTGCTGCCAGTAAAGGTGTGATTTTAAATATTGGTAAATTAATCCCCGAAGACTTCCCCGGTTACAAAATCATCGATGCAAAAGGAAAATACATTTTCCCCGGTGGAATCGATCCGCATGTCCACTTGCAATTGCCAACTCCTACAGGTCCTTCCTGCGATGATTTTTTAAGCGGAAGCAAGGCCGCTATTGGAGGAGGAACAACGTATCTGGTAGATTTTGTAACGCCTGCACACAGGCAATTGCTTAAGGAAGCACTTAGTCTCCGTCGGAAAGAATCAGAGAAAAGCCTGTTGGAATGCGCCTTGCATATGGGAATTACCTGGTACGACGAAACCATTCCGGAGCAAATGGAATGGTGTGTAAACGAGTTGGGTATCAAATCCTTTAAGGCTTACCTGGCATACAAAGGCAGCATCGGTATCGAATATTGGGAACTTGAACAAGTAATGAAAAGGGCCACTGCGTTATATGCTATCGTTCTGGTGCATTGCGAAGAAGGGGGTGCGATAGTACAAAATCAGAAAAAATTTATCAGCGAAGGAAAAACAGAACCTTTGTATCATGCACTTTCCAGGCCGGCAGAAGTAGAATCCGAATCCGTTAAGAAAGTAATTGACCTTTGCCGGAAAACCGGATGCAAAACCTACATCGTTCATACTTCAACAGCAAAATCCATTGAATATATCAGGGAAGCTAAAAAAGAAGGGCTCCCACTATTTTGCGAAACCTGCCCCCAGTATTTATTGCTCGACGAAAGTGTGTATTCAAAACCCCTGCCCGATTCCTTAAAATATGTAATCAGTCCGCCAATCCGCTCAAAGCTGGACCAGAAAGTACTTTGGGAAGCACTGGCTGATGGCACTGTTGATGTGATTTCTACCGATCATTGTCCGTTCAATACTTTTGGCCAGAAGGACATCGGAATTCATGATTTCACAAAAATCCCCAACGGGGCAGGTGGAATTGAAAACAGGCTGGCTCTGCTTTACTCGTATGGAGTTTTAACAAAAAAAATAAGTCTTCAGCAATTTGTCGGGCTTACCTCCACCCATGCAGCCCGTATTTTCGGACTTTATCCACAAAAAGGAGCTATAAAAGTTGGTTCGGATGCTGACCTTGTGATCTGGAACCCGGATGTTAGATCTGTTATTTCAGTTGAAACTCAGTTACAAAAATGTGATTCGAATATTTACGAAGGGATGATTCTCAGCGGAGAAGCCGAATATGTTCTGAGCAGGGGTGAAGTTATCCGGGAACCTGATCTTCAATAAGTTATTATAAAGATTTGCAATTCGCGGATCGCGAATAATATTTTTTACTTTCATACACTTACCGCAGCCTCGGCAAAAACAGCTCTTCCCCTCTCAACGTTTTTTGCGCCAGGCTTTGCACATTTTCTTCCGAAACCAACTTATTTAAAGCGTCGCGTATGGGTGCAAATTTTTCGTGAAGCGGGCAGGGATTATTTTCATCACATTGTTTTAATCCAAAACCACATCCTTTAAACAAGGTATCGCCCTCAATGGCAATAATCAATTTTTTGATAGGTAAATCCGGTTTCTTGGTATCAAAATAAAAACCCCCGCCTTTTCCTTTCTGCGATTCAATAAATCCCTGCCTTACAAGTCGCTGTAAAATTTTAGCCGTATAAAAATGCGGGGCATCAATCTGTTCAGCTATTTCGGCTATACCTGGCCGATTGCCTTCAAAATTCTGCAACTGAATGTAAACCAATCCCCTGAGGGCATATTCTGTTTCCTTATTGAACATATTGTGACGATTTATACTAAAATGTAGTGCCGGCAAAGGTATAAATAAATTATTGTAAAAATAATAAAAGACCTTTTAGTCCTTTATATAAAATTATGTTTATCTTTGCACCGTAATTAACTCTTTAAAAAATGACAACTCAACTAAATATAGAACCAACAATTGGCGAAATTGTAGCCAACGATTTCAGAGCTGCATCCCTGTTTAAGGACGCAGGCATTGATTTTTGCTGCGGAGGTAATAAAAGTCTTACAGAAGCCTGCAAGGATAAAGGTGCAGATGAATCCCATTTAATTCAGCAACTGGAAACACTTGCACAAATACCTGTTAGCGGTGCTATGAATTTTAAAGAATGGGATCTTGGCTTTCTGAGCGATTATATTGTAAACACACATCACAAATTCGTGCTGAAGAATTTACCCGAACTGGTTTTCTATACTCAGAAAATCGCCAATGTCCATAGCGATCACCACCCCGAACTCATTGAAGTAGCTTCCCTGTTTACCAAAATAAATGAAGAGCTTCTGCAGCATTTGAAAAATGAGGAAGAAGTTTTGTTCCCCGCTATAAAGGAAGCTGAAAAAAATGCGTCGTCCTCAGTAGAATCAACCATTGTTTCCGAAATCACACGTATGCAAGGCGAACATGAATTTGCAGGCGGTGCGATGGATACAATAAATGTACTGACACATAATTACCTTATTCCCGAAGATGCCTGCAACACATACCGCGTTGCGCTGAAACTGCTTGAGCAATTCGAAGATGATCTTCACATTCATGTTCACCTCGAAAACAATATTCTTTACCCGAAAGCATTGAAACTGGCGGAATAAAAATAACTGATAATGACAACAGCAACAAAAAATCTCGCACACGATCATTTTCAGATACTTCGCCTGATCGAAGTAATGGAGCAGATTGCAAAATCCGATGATCCGGATGTGGAACACCTTGAATTAATTGTAGATGTTATACGCGAATTCGCCGATGGACTGCACCATGCCAAAGAAGAACAGATACTGTTTCCGCTCATGGTTAAGAAAGGATATTCTGTCGAAAAAGGTCCGGTATCAGTTATGCTTTATGAACACCAGCTGGGTCGTAATTTCGTGAAAGGAATGGCAGATGGGATTTCGCTATTAAGGCTCGGCGATAATATAGCGATAAAGGATGTTTCCTCCCATATGACCGGATATGCCGGTTTACTAAGAAATCATATCGCCAAGGAGAACAATGTGCTTTTCCCGATGGCTGATAAAGCATTCAATTCTGCCGAACAGGAGTCGCTGTTGCTTGCTTTTACAAAGGTGGAAAACAAGCAGGAAAATGGTAAGAGTAAAGATGAACTTGTTGCATTGATAGACACACTTGCCGGCATTTACAGAACCTGATCAAATCCTTCCAAAAAATTCCTTGATTGATTTAACCTCCAAATCTTTCCATTATGATATCCGGAAATAGTTTACCAACAAT
>JBBQUX010000049.1:0-22909 GCA_038212135.1 Bacteroidales bacterium
TACAATTCAACCCCGAAACCATTCACACCCGAAACTCTTAAAACCCGAAACTCTTCAAACCCGAAACCCTTCAAACCCGTATCCCTTCAAACCCGAAACTCTTCAAACCCGAAACCCTTCAAACCCGAAACCCTTCAAAACCCGAAACCCTTCAAACCCGAAACCCTTCAAACCCGAAACTCTTTCAAACCCGAAACCCTTTAAACCCGAAACCCTTCAAACCCGAAACTCTTCAAACCCGAAACCCCTTTACTCCTTACTTTTATGCGACTCGATAATTGAATTTAGCATTTTTTCGGTCTTGGCGGCACCTTCGCCTAATAAGAATGCTATTTGCTGCACCAGGTCGAGGTTTTGCTCAATAACTTCTGTTACCCGGTTTATTACTTCTTCCCGTCGTACTTCGGGCATGTGCATATCCCTGATCACTGCACCAACGATCTTGTTCTTTTTGATAGCAAAAATAGTGACATTAAGCAATTTGTCGTTTATATGAACGTCGCGGCCGATAACATCATCGTTGCTGCTAAGTACAAAGGCGAAAAGCTTGTAGAATTGCACCGGGAGCAATGTTTTAAGGTCAGCACCAATCAAACCGGGAATTATCTCGTTAATTTCTACCGCGTCTTCACCCAGGATAGTTACAAAACTTTCGTTGGAGCCGATAATTTTCATGTTATCGTCAACAATTACAACTGCAGTTGGAAGTTTATGCAGCATGGTCTGGGTAGTCTCGAGTGCCTCCTGCGCAAGCTGTTTTTCAGCCAGAGCCCTTTTTTCTGAATTCTGTAAGGCTTGCTGCGTTTTAGCTAGTTTATCATTGGTTAGTTTTAGTGTTCGTATATATTCCTGTTTGCTTTTTAAAGAATGCATGATACACATATCAGGCCTGGTAACCCCATTGGCAACAGCTACAGCAAAATCGCGGCAACTATCATATCCACAAGCTTTGCAACCCAAGTTTTCGGTGTTGTTACTTTTTTCAATGATTTTCAGTACTTCTTCTACTTTTTCTTCAGGCGGATCGGGCAATCGTTGATCATTGGCAATAAAATCTCTTTTTAGGCCGATATGCTGATACAGCTTCAGGTCATTGTTCCACCTGGCCATATTGAATTCTTTCAATCTTTTTGCTGTATACGCCCTGGTTAATGTTTGTCTGTTATATTTTTTTCCGTCGGGTTTCATGCCAGGTCCCATCATGCAGCCTTCGCAATAAAACATATTGAAATGCTTTTTGATGTATTCTATGCCTTGCTCAAACTGGCTGATGGCGGCTTTAATCCTGTCTTTTCCATCGGCTGTAACTACTGTTCCCGATAGCAAATCCTGGTTTAGGCCTGATGCCTGGATGATTCCGGTACTGATCGGGTATAAATATCCTTTGTATCCACCGGGTTCGTCAAACTCTGAAAATTCAATGGTGCTCTCTTTGATGCCATGCTGATCGAACATTTCCCGAAGTTCAGCAAAAGTGAGCACCTCGTCAACTTTAGCATTGTCACTATAGCGGTCTGCCTCTTCTTTGGCACCTATGCATGGCCCTATGTAAACAACTTTTATATCACTGCCATAAATTTCCCTTACAACTTTTGCATTGGCAATCATCGGATTTACTATGGGTGCAAGGTTATCAATCAGGTGAGGAAAATATTTTTCAACCATCGAGACAATCGGCGGACAACTAGCAAGGATATAATATTTACCTAAAAAATTCGAAACCAGTTCGTTGTATTCTTTTGCTACAAGGTCAACTCCAAATGCAACATCGTGCACATAATCGAACCCCATTTCATGCAACATGCGAACCAGCTTTCTGTAATCGGTAATATCGTCAAATTCAGCCGAAATACTTGGATCAACTAATGCTACAACTTTATATTCCGATTTTATTAATGCATCAACAGCAGGTATCGAATCGTAGTATTTTATTGCTCCCGGATGGCAAACTTCCAGGCAACTGCCGCAACCGATACACTTATCTGGCTGTATGTAAGGAATATCACCCGAAGGACGAAGTTCAATAGCCTTAACCGGGCATACCCTTACGCAGGCATAACAAACCTTACATTTATCTTCTTCTATAAAAACTAAAGGTGCTTGCATCTTTTTATTTTTTTGTTTTCTCCTGATGGATTAATCCTCAGACTGAAATTAGTCAACTTTTGGGGTAAACATTCATTGTTCGTATCGGCTCAAGATACTTAACCTTGCTCATTCAATCTAAACCCCTAACCCCTAACCCCTAACCCCTAACCCCTAACCCCTTGAACTATTAAATCCCGAACCATTATTACTTCTCCACCGACTCAAAAAAAACATCCAGCAAAGCATGAACACTTTCTTCATCCTGCCTTTCAAATAATTTGCCATCAAGTTTTAAGGATGGGCCAACTGCACATTGTCCAAAACATCTTTCACCATGAAAACGCACTTCATTCAGCAGGTTATGGTCGCGAAGGTAATCGTTGATAACCTTGACCAATTGCTTGTTGCCCCTTGCAAAGCATGAACTTCCCAGGCATATTACCAACTCTTTCTTTTTGATTTCCATTATTTAGCTTGTTGAATATTTCTTTCAGTGTGGGATAAAGTCTCGTTCAGATAACAAATATAGATATTATTGGATATCAAAATCCATTGTGAAGTGAATAACATTGTTATTTTTTTCACAATAAATACCATTTGTTCTAAATCAAAACATTATTTTTGTAGTCAGCAATTTGAATCATAAACACGAATAGTCAAATGCAGGCCTCACTCGACGAAATTATTAACAGGTATAAAGCAGGTTCGCGCGAATCATTACTTCCTTTATTGCAGGATATACAAATTGAGTTTGGATATCTTAATGAAGAAGCAATACTTAAAGTCGGACAGCATATTAAGCTGGCATCCAGCAAAGTATATGGTATTGCTACTTTTTATGATCAGTTCAGGTTTGTACAGAAAGGTAAATTTCATATAAAAGTTTGTCGTGGAACTTCCTGCCATATGTTTGGCTCATCTGGTATTTTGCGTGAAGTGGAGCGCTTACTAAATTTAAAAGAAGGCCATACAACCCGTGATGGGCGTTTCAGCCTCGAAGCAGTAAGCTGCATGGGTGCATGTGGTTCATCTCCCATACTGAATGTAAATGGAGAATTCCGGACTGCCATTACAATTCCTGACATTGCAATAATAATCGACCATTACAGAAGTACTCTTTAACTCTGGCATCACTCATGGACGAGAAACAATTTTTGATTGAAAAAGTACTTGCAGTAAAAGCTGATTTAAATCAGCGCGAGGTAGCTGATTTCCTGTCACTGATCAGGCACGAAACAGTAAATGTTCCTGTTGTTTATATTGGTTCAGGTACTTGTGGAAAAGTTGCCGGAGCTGATGAAACAATGGCTAGCGTTGCCAGGTATCTGGAAGAGAAAAATATCAAAGCTGAAATAGTTCAGGTTGGTTGTATAGGCCTTTGCACTTACGAACCTATTGTTGATATACAGTTACCTGGAAAAGCAAGAATTTCTTTCCGCAATATTACACACGAGATGGTTGAGACTTTGCTGGATGATATTTTCAATAGCGAGGTTCCTTTCGAAAATGTAATCGGACAGTTTCAGGTTGCCAGGTATAATAAATGGGATAATGTTCTAAATATTAATGAATTACCATTTTTCAAACATCAGCACCGTATTGTACTGGCCAACTGTGGTATAAGTAATCCTGATTCAATTTCCGATTATATAGCACGTGGTGGTTATCAAACTTATCTGAAATGCATCAGGAACTATACAGCTGAAAAAATATGTACTGTTGTCGAAAATAGTGGCCTTCGGGGCCGGGGTGGAGGCGGATATTTAACAGGGCAAAAATGGACGGTAGCTCATAATTCTGTTAGTGATCAGAAATATCTGATTTGCAATGCTGCCGAAAGTGACCCTGGTGCTTTTATGGACAGGGCTGTTATAGAAGGTGATCCCCATTTGCTTTTAGAAGGAATTGCCATAGCTGCATATGCTATAGGTGCTACCAAAGCATATATTTATGTTATGGACGAATACAGCCAGGCATATTTTATGCTTAACCAGGCACTGAATCAGTTAAAAGATTATGGATTAACAGGTTACAATGTGTTTGATAGCGGAGTTGATTTAAAAATCAGCCTCGTGAAAGGGCCCGGAGCATTTGTATGTGGTGAAGAAACAGCCTTGATCAACAGCATAGAGGGTAAACGGGGTATGCCTAAGCCTAAGCCTCCATTTCCGGCAATTGAGGGACTTTTTGGAAGACCCACTGTTATTAATAATGTGGAAACACTGGCAAATATTCCATTTATCCTTCGCCATGGTCCGCATCGCTTTAATGAAATTGGCATTGCCGAAGCCCGGGGTACCAAGGTTTTTGCCATTTCGGGTAAAGCCATGATAACCGGTCTGGTTGAAGTTCCTATGGGTACTAAAATAAGAGATATCATTTTTAAAATTGCCGGTGGTGTTAAAGATGGAAAGGATTTTAAAGCAGTTCAGATAGGCGGGCCATCAGGAAGTTGCCTTCCCGCATCGCAACTTGACCTCCCGGTGGGCTATGAATCGCTCTGGAATGAAGGCGCCATAATTGGTTCGGGTGGTATGATTGTGATGGACGAAGACACCTGTATGGTTGATATCGCCAAATTTTTTATGAATTTTCTGCAAAAGGAAAGTTGTGGCAAATGTATCCCTTGCAGGGAAGGTACCAGGCGTATTCACGAAATTCTTGAAAATATAACCCGCAGGCCATCAGGTGAATCAGGATTCGAAGTTCTCGAAAGATTTAAAGGTATCATGCAACTGGCTGATCTATCAGAAGTTATCAGGGATACGTCACTTTGTGGGCTGGGGCAAACCGCTCCAAATCCATTGATGAGTGCTATGAAATGGTTCCGCGAGGAGTTTGAAGAACATGTTTTTGATCGTAAATGCAGGGCAGGTGTATGCAAGGAATTACGCCTTTTTTACATTGATGTGGATAAATGCATCGGTTGTGTGGCCTGCCTGCGTAAGTGCCCTTCGAATGCAATTGTTGGCCAGCCCCGTCAACCTCATTTTATTATAGAAGAAAAATGCATTGGTTGCGGAATCTGCTTTGATGTGTGCAAATTTGTTGCCGTTAAATTGAAATAATGTGATAATGCGATCATGCGGTAATGTGATAATGCGATAATGCGATAATGCGATAATGTGATAATGTGATAATGTGATAATGTGATAATGTGATAATGTGATAATGCGATAATTTGTTAATGCGATAATGCGGTAATGCGGTAATGTGTTAATGCGTTAATGCGATAATGCGGTAATGCGATAATTTGCTAATTTGACAATAAAGTAATTGAGCTTACCAAAATCAGGGGACTAAATTTACACGTTTAATCAGCACTTTAATAATTTAGCAAATTACCTTAAATTGATTTTGTAAACAGTACTTATGTTATTCGATATAGAAGTCAACGGTAAAACAATTAAAGCCAAAAGGGGCGACACTTTGCTTATGGCACTTGAGCGTAATGGGATTAAAGTACCAACGCTTTGTCATATAAAAGATTTGTTGCCTTCAGGCGCATGCCGCATGTGCGTAGTCGAAGTGGAAGGTCGTCAGGGTTTGATTCCGGCTTGCTCACACCCGGTTGAGGAATGGATGAAAGTGCGCACCCATTCGCCCAGGGTTATTAAAGCCCGTAAAACAAACACCGAATTACTACTCAGCAACCATCCCGACGACTGCCTGTATTGCGAACGCAACGGGAACTGTGAATTACAGAAATTAGCCGAAGATCTGAATGTGCGCGAACGCCGGTTTTATGGCAAAAAGAACAAGTATAAAACAGATCCGTCAAGTGCAAGTTTGTTGCGCGATCCTGCTAAATGTATTTTATGCGGACGATGCATCAGGGTTTGCGAAGAAGTTCAGAAAATAACTGCCCTCGATTTTATCGGGCGGGGAAACAAGATGCAGGTTGGCCCGGCTTTCAATAAAGGAATGAACCTTTCGAGCTGTATCAATTGCGGACAATGCGTAATGGTTTGTCCGACCGGAGCTTTGGCCGAAAAACAATATCCTGCCAAGTTGCAGGATGCGTTGCATAATCCTGCCGTAAAAACTATAATTCAGTGCTCACCCACTTTATCAGTCACTTTATCGGAAGAATTCGGGTTACGTGCAGGCAAAGACATTGAAGGTGTGATGTTTGCAGCTTTGCGCAAACTTGGCTTTGATTATGTTTTCGATACTTCATTCGCAGCTGATTTAATGGTAACTGAACAGGCAACTGAGTTTTATAATCGCTTGAAAGCCGACAAAGGATTTCCTGTGTTTTCGAGTTGCTGCCCGGCATGGATCAAATATGCCGAGCAAACGCACCCTGATCTGCTTGGAAATATTTCGGCATGTAAATCTCCTCAACAAATGCTGGGAGCACTTATTACCAATCATTTTGCTCCACAGGCAGGTTTGGCAACAGAAGATATTTATTCGGTTTCGGCAATGCCGTGTATAGCCAAGAAGTTTGAATCGCAACGCGAGCAAATGACTCATAAGGGAATTACTGATGTTGACCTGGTACTCACAACCCGCGAACTAGCTCGCTTAATCCGCCTGAATGGTATTGATATTGAGCAAGTTGAGCCTGAGCACTCAGATCAGCCATACCAATCAAGGAGTTCATCAGGAAAAATGCTTGCTGTAAGCGGCGGACTTACCGAAGCTATGATCCGAACGTTACATTTTATTATTACAGGTAAGGAAACCACTCAGCTAAAAATACAGGAACTCAGATCAGGAAAGGGACGTAAAGAGTATTTTGTTAAAATTGGTGACTTTAAGCTAGGTTTTGCAGTCGTGAATGGAATAGGTAATATTGAACCTCTATTAGCCGAAATAAAAAAAGGCCGGAGCGATATTCATTACATCGAGGTAATGGCTTGCGAAGGAGGGTGTGTAGGTGGAGGCGGCCAGCCCATACATCCTGAAAATGACAATGTTAGGGCAAGGGCAAAGTCAATTTATGAACTGGATGATAAGGAATCGAACCGCTTTGCACATCAGAATGCTTCATTGCAATCAGTTTATGAGTCCTTTCTGAAAAAACCGGGAAGTGAAGTAAGTCGTGCTCATTTGTACACAACTTACGAGGAAAGAGAAGTGATGAAGTAGTAAGCATATAACGTTTAATCAAACTATTATGAAAACATCTTTAAAATTTATGGTTGTCGGAATATTAGCATTGGCGTTACAGGCCAAGGCTCAGGATTTCTGGGAGCAATTGTCGTTTCCTGATACAATAAATATTGCGAATCTGGTAGTGAATAATCAGGGACATATATTCGTTGGAACAGTGTCATCCAATAATGATGGAATATTTCGTTCAATAGACCATGGGCAAACTTGGGCGCAGGATCACCGTTGGGGAGAGAATTTTGAAGTTGAATGTACCCAAACAAATGTTCCGATTGTAAATAATGGCGAAACTACTCTCAGTATTGAATATCATTTGTTGCCATATGAATTACCAATAGCTCAGGATTTAATCGTTTCATCAAACCCGGTAGCACGTTTTACTCCAGCTGTAATCAATGGTGCTAAATTAACTATAACCAATGCTGCGCAAATTGATATGTACAACAGCGAAATACATATTGGGCAAGGAAGCAATTTGATATTAGACAATAATACAAAAAATATTGTCAAACGTGGAATTTGTAAAATAGTAATTGATGGCAGTATTTCGGTTGGTAATGGTGTTACATTCGAGTCGGAAGATGCAGCCGAGCTAGAGTTACTTATTAATAATCCCACCCTTCCTGTTATTCTTAAAGGATTATTTATTAACTGCAAATTAAGTAGTTATGCGGCTAGTTTCTTCAGGTATTTACTTATACAATTTGTATATGAATGGTATGAAAGTGGATACAAAAAAAATGAGCATTCTGAGATAATAGTTAGTTGATACTTGAAATTTTATTTATGAGTGTATTACCTCCAAAAAATCAAGAAACCGACAAAAAGCTCGTCTTTACTGTAAAAGAGCGTTGCAGGGTGTGCTATACCTGTGTGCGCGAATGTCCTGCAAAGGCAATCCGGATTACCGGTGGGCAAGCCGAAGTAATTACTGCCAGGTGCATTGCCTGCGGTAATTGTATAAAGGTATGCAGCCAGAATGCCAAGGTTTTTTATAAAGAAATTGACCAGGTTAAACGGTTAATTGCCACATATCCTAAAGTTATTGCACTGCTTGCTCCCAGTTTCCCGGCTGAGTTTTATGATTTCGACGATTATCGTACTTTGGTTGGATTGATTAAGTCATTCGGATTCAGTCATGTAACAGAGGTTTCGTTTGGTGCCGATCTTGTGGCAAGGTATTATAAAGAACAGCTTAACCTCGAAATGCCGGCAATTTCATCCGATTGCCCGGCAATTGTTGCCTATATAGAAAGATACGCTCCGGATTTGACCAGTAAACTTGCAACCGTTGTTTCTCCTATGGTTGCCATGGCAAAAGTGGTTCGTAAATTGTATGGTGATGATGCCAAGCTTGTTTTTATTGGCCCTTGCCTCGCCAAAAAGGCTGAATCGGAAGAAATTGACGCAGCACTTACATTTCGGGAAATACGCGAGATGATTGAGACGGATCGCATAAATATTTCAAAAATCATTCCAACTGATTTTGATCCGCCTGTTGGCGGCCGGGGTGCGATTTTTCCACTCAGTCATGGACTTCTTCATACCATGGAAGTTACCGAAGATATACTGAGTGAAAATGTGCTGGTTGCCGGAGGAAGGGCAAATTTTCAGGATGCATTACGCGAATTCGAACAGGGAAATCTCGAAGGGCATCATCTGCATTTATTGTGTTGCGAAGGTTGTATTTTGGGGCCCGGTATGTCGCCATATCCAAATACTTCGCCAACCAGCCTGCGATTTGCAAAAAAAGCCCGGATCATAGGATACGCTAACCGAAAGATGGCGGTTCTGGATAAGGAACTATGGCAGGCAAACCTTGATGAATATTTTAAACTTGATTTTTCACGAAAGTTCGAATCTCGTGATATGCGTTCCGTTCGTCCTCCGGCTGAACAAATCAAGGACGTTTTGTACAAGATGGGGAAATACAGCCAGCAGGATCACCTGAATTGCGGTGCATGCGGCTACGATTCGTGCGAAGAACATGCAATAGCTATCATAAACGGGCTTGCTGAAACGGAAATGTGCCTTCCTTATTCAATAGAAAAACTCCATAAATACATTCGTGAATTAAACCTGTCGAAAGAGAAACTCGCTAATGTACAGGAAGCACTGCGGCATTCCGAAAAATTGGCCGGGATGGGACAACTTTCAGCAGGTATCGCTCATGAACTTAACAATCCTTTGGGTGTAATTACCATGTACAGTAATATTCTTAAAGAGGAATTACCTTCAGATAGTCCTATGCTTCAGGATATAGACCTGATTGTTGAACAAGCCGACCGTTGCCGGAAAATTGTTGGCGGTTTGTTGAATTTTGCCCGCAAAAACCAGGTTAACCTTGTTGAATCTGACGTTATCAAACTCGCCCGCCATAGTATTGATTCGGTTATTATACCGGATGGAATTCAGGTTAGCCTGAATTCAAAGATATCTGATCCTATCGCCTTGCTTGATTATGACCAAATGACACAAGTTTTTACAAATTTGCTGAAAAATGCTATTGAAGCAATGCCAGGTAGTGGAGTGATTTACTTTGATTTATCCGATACCAGCGAACAGATAACCATGAGCATCTCGGATAATGGAACTGGGATAGTACCAGAAAATATGGATAAACTTTTCACTCCCTTCTTTACCACCAAAGGAATTGGAAAAGGCACAGGCCTGGGGCTTCCGATTATTTATGGAATTGTTAAGATGCATAAAGGTGATGTAACAGTGAAATCGAATGTTGATCCGGCTGCCGGTCCCACAGGGACAACTTTTACTATTACGATGCCGAGGAAAAGGTTGGTATAGTTGAAGTGAATAGTGAATAGTGAATAGTGAATAGCGAATGGAAAATAGGTAATAGGAAGTTGATGATTGGAATTAATTAAGGAAAATGGTTATTAATTTGGCCGACTATTTTCTATTTATCCATTTTATATTAACTCCCTCAAAATAAATTGCAGTAAAATGAAAAAGAGAATATTGATTGTTGACGACGATATGGATTATTTATTCCAGATGCGCGTTAAAGTGGAGCAAATGGGTTTTGATACAATAACCGCGGAAAGCCAGGCTGAGGCTGAGAAAGTGATACAGGAAATAAAACCTGACCTTTGTATTCTCGACCTGATGATGGAAAGCGACGATAGTGGCTTCATCCTGAGTTATAAAATCAAGAGGAAATATCCCGATGTGCCGGTTATCATTGCAACCGCTGTAACAGCGGAAACAGGGATGACTTTCGATGTTCATGCCGATGAAAATACCCAGTGGATCAACGCCGATTTATTTCTTGATAAAGGAATACGCTTCGACCAGCTACAGCGTGAAATAAAAAAACTACTAAAACTCTAAGCCATGGCGACATTCAAAATTCTAATTATTGATGATGAACCCGGCATCCGCGAGGGGACGAAGCGTATTTTGCAGAATTTCAAGGTCGATTATCCATTTATGGATGAACAAATTGATTTTCAGGTGCTTGAAGCAGGAACCGGTAAAGGAGGAATTGAATTAATTGACAAGGAACTTCCGGAAATATTATTATTGGATAATAAATTGCCTGATATTCAAGGTGTTGAAGTGCTTGAATATGTAAGAAGCAAGCATTATGATATCATTGTTGTGATGATTACATCCTATGCTTCGCTCGAACTGGCAGTAAAAGCTACACGTGATGGGGCATACGATTTTATTCCCAAGCCATTTACACCACAGGAAATCAGGGCATCGGTCGAAAATATTACGAAGCAGATTTTCCTCAAACGGATGACCCAAACACTTAATAAAACCGGGAAACAGATCAGGTTCCAGTTTCTGTCAGTTTTATCCCACGAATTGAAAGCTCCTCTCAATGCTATTGATGGTTATCTGAAGATGATTAAAGAGAGGCAGTTTGGAAATAACGTTGATGCTTACGATGAAATGCTCGACCGCTCCATGGAACGTGTTAAAGGTATGCGGCAACTGATCCTCGATCTGCTGGATCTCACTAAGATTGAAACCGGAAAACCAACCCAAAAACTGGAACTGGTTAATATAAGAAAGATCGTTCAGATGGCTGTTGATACAATCCGTCCTTATGCAATTCAAAAGGATGTTGATTTATACATCAATTCACGCGATAATATTGAAATGAAAGCTGATCCCGGGGAAATTGAGATTATAATGAACAATCTCATTTCCAATGCCGTGAAATACAACAAAGCCGGTGGACGCGTCGATATTTTTCTTGAAAAGAAAGAGGGTAAACTTAAAATTACTGTTTCTGATACAGGCATTGGCCTGAAATTGGAAGACAAAGAAAAGATTTTTGATGATTTTGTCAGGATCAAAAGCAGCCAGACACGCGAAGTAACAGGCAGTGGATTAGGATTATCCATTGTTAAGAAAATAGTTGACATGTACCAGGGGACTATTGACGTACAGAGTGAGCCCGATAAAGGCACCACGTTTATTATCACTTTAATTGAGCCCGAAGCTTAACTATCGGAATAAGAAGAGATATTTAAAAATCAAACATTAATCGAATCAAAAAAAATGGCAGCAAAAAAACTTCCGGATAAAACAGTCGAGCGTCTCAGCCAATACAGGAGAACTTTATTAATAACCAACTCTGCAGGGAAACATCATATTTTTTCTCATGAATTAGCAGCTTTACTTCATATTACTTCGGTGCAGGTAAGGCGCGATATTATGCTTATCGGGTACTCAGGTACGCTGCGGCAGGGTTACGATGTGAAAGAGCTGATCGAAATAATCGGAAAGATCATCGACAGTAAAGAAGGCCAAAAAGTTGCTGTAATAGGCATTGGTAACCTTGGTCGTGCCATTATTGGCTATTTCAGCGGTAAGCGAACCAAACTTTCGGTTGTGGCCGGTTTCGATCTCAATCCCGAAAAAATTGATCGTGTTTACGCAGGTGTTTGGTGCTATCATTTCGACAGGCTGACCGAAATTATTAAGAAGGAGAATATCACAATTGCAGTGCTTACAGTACCTGCCAGCGAAGCAGCCTATGTTGCTGATCTGCTTGTAATGGCTGGGATAAAAGGGATTCTCAATTTTACTCCTAAGCCAATCAATGTGCCTTCCAATGTGCATCTCGAAGAGTATGACATTATTACTTCGCTTGAGAAGCTTGCTTATTTTGTAAAGAAAGTTTAGCAAAGGCAATGAATACGAACTAATAATTCTGTTCAGATTTAACAAAAGGCATACTCATCCCACCAACTGTTTTTAATGTGCATTATGCGGATTTTTTACGATTTTGATCACCTTTCGGCAATTCCTAACCCTGTGGTTACAACGGGAAGCTTCGATGGTGTCCATGTAGGTCATAAAGCTATTATAAACCGTATCAACCGAATTGCCCGCGACATTGAAGGTGAAAGTGTGCTCATTACATTTCATCCACACCCACGAAAAGTGCTTTTTCCGGAAACGGCTGGAAAGGATTTGTTTCTGATCAATTCGCAGCGCGAGAAAATTGAACTTCTTCGAAAAGCCGGATTGCAGAACCTTATTATTGTAACCTTTACACCCGAATTTGCCCATATTTCTTCCATCGATTTTATACGTAATATACTGGTAGCCAAATTACATGCTCGTAAAATAGTAATAGGATTCAATCATCAGTTCGGCTATAACAGGGAAGGTAATTTCGACTTTCTGCGTGAACTTGGTACTTATTATAATTTCGATGTTGAAGAAATTCCTGAACAGGATTTGCACAACGAAACCGTAAGTTCCACACTAATCAGGAAGTCATTACAGGAAGGGCGGATTCAGCGAGCCAATGCTTATCTCGATCACCATTACATGATAATCGGTAAACTCACTCAAGGCAGCAATGAACTGAAAGAGAGGAATCTGAATACATTATATCTCGATATTGAAGAAGAATGTAAATTAGTTCCACCCGATGGCGTGTATGCTGTAAGGATTGAAGTGGGTAGTAATTCTTATAAAGGAATCCTAAACGTAAAGAACAGTCGCTATGGTGCCGACCGGTGCAAAGAGGAAATTGTGATCGAGATTTTTCCTTTTGAGGTTGAAGAACCGCTAAACGGGAGAGATGCTACTGTATACTTTGCCAAATACATTCGTAAGGAGCTTGAATTCAGTGGACTAGACGAATTGAAAAATCAACTGGAAAAGGATAAAAATTTGGTGGAAGAGATGATTTATTGAGAAAATTGAAAATTGAAAATAGTAAAATAGGAACCCATATGCAGCGAACATTAACCATTAACTAATTCGACCATTAACCATTAATTAACCATTAACTAAGCACAAAGCACTAAGCGCAAAGCATTAAGCACTAACTAATCATTAACCATTAACCTCCACCCGTGCCAAACGAAAACAGTAATATGAAAATTACTTTCCTGGGAACAGGAACCTCTACCGGTGTTCCGGTGGTTGCATGCAACTGCGACGTTTGCACCAGTGATGACCCACGCGACAAACGCTATCGGGCATCTGTAATGCTTACACGCGGCAGCTCCAATATCATTATTGATTGCGGTCCTGATTTCAGAATTCAGATGCTAAAGCACAAAGTCGAAGATATTGATGCTGTGCTGTTTACCCATGCTCACCGCGATCATATTGCAGGTCTCGACGATATCAGGGCCTTTAATTATATCCTGCATAAATCCATTGATATTTATGGCTCAAAGTTTACGCTCGACGCAATAAAGGAGCAGTTTCCGTATATTTTTATTCCAGGCCGCTATTTTGGAGCTCCGCAACTGAACCTGCATCCAATAACCGAAGCACCATTCAGTATCGGAGATTTCAGCTTTATTCCTGTGCAGGTGATGCACCAGGAAATGAAAGTTTTTGGTTACCGTATCGGTGATTTTACCTATATTACTGATGCAAATTATATTTCACCGCCCGAGCTGGAAAAAGTGCGTGGATCAAAAGTAATAGTTATCAATGCTTTAAGAAATTCGAGGCATGTTTCACATTTTTCTTTGGGCGAAGCGTTGGAAATACTCACTGAACTGAAACCTGATAAAGCGTACCTGACTCATATCAGCCATTTTCTTGGAAAGTTCGATGCTGTTGAGGAAAAGTTGCCAAACTGGGTTCACCTGGCATACGATGGACTTCAGATCGAAATATGATAGATGCTTGATTTCGAAGTGAATAATAAGTTCAATTTGGCCTTTCTTCTGCCATGGAATTTTGTTGTTAATTATTTCACAAAATTTAAGTATTGATTTGCTTAAATAGGATGAAAAAACAGTAATTTTGCTGAATAATTGAAATAGAAAAATACCGGAATGAAATTTCAACCCGAAACATGCAGGATTCCCGATCAGCGGATGAAACCCTTTATCGATGCCGATGAAATATGGGAACACATCAATAACGCAAAACCTACCATTGATGAAGTAAAAGCTGTTATTGCGAAATCACTAGGTAAACAGAGGCTTACTCTTGCCGAAACTGCCATGCTGATCAGTGCTGATACCCCCGAACTCATTGAAGAGATCAAAGATGGTGCCCGCCGTTTGAAAGAGATGGTTTATGGTAACCGAATCGTACTTTTTGCGCCTTTATACATTGGAAATAAATGCACGAATAATTGCTCTTATTGCGGGTTTCGCTCTTCAAATAAGGATGCTATCCGGAATACACTTGAAGACCAGGAACTTATCAGGGAAGTCGAAGCCCTCGAAGACAACGGACAAAAACGCCTTATCCTTGTGTATGGCGAACATCCTGATTACGGTCCGGAATACATCGCACATACTGTAAAAGTAGTGTATGGGGTAAAAAAAGGCAATGGCGAAATCCGTCGTGTAAACGTCAACGCAGCTCCGCTCGAAATAGAAGGGTTCCGGATTGTAAAGGATTCAGGAATTGGTACATACCAGATTTTTCAGGAAACTTACCATCCTGAAATTTATACCCATTATCACCTGGGTGGTAAAAAACGGAATTACGAATACCGCCTGACATCGCTTGATCGTGCCCAGGAAGCCGGGATTGATGATGTTGGCATAGGAGCATTGTTCGGATTGTACGACTGGCGTTTTGAAGTAATGGCTTTAGTGAGGCACACCAATCATCTCGAAGCATGCTACAATGTTGGTCCGCACACCATTTCGTTCCCTCGTATTCAGGATGCTTCAGCCATGAACTTTGATGGGAAATACAGGGTTTCGGACGAAGAATTTACACGTCTTGTTGCCATTCTCAGGCTTGCGGTTCCTTACACGGGATTGATTCTTACAGCCCGCGAAAATGCAGCTGTCAGGGACGAAGTAATGCGTTTCGGCGTTTCGCAGATTGATGGAGGAACAAAACTTGAACTTGGAAGCTATTCGGAAAATAAAAACGAGGAGCAGAATCTCAACCGGGAGCAATTCCATATTAACGATTCACGTTCGCTTAACGAGATAATTGATGAATTGCTGGCAAACGACTATCTGCCATCTTTTTGCACCGCATGTTACCGTCTGGGTCGCACCGGGGAGCATTTTATGGAATTTTCGGTTCCCGGGTTTATTAAAAGATTCTGTTCTCCGAACGCAATTCTTACCCTTACTGAGTACCTCGAAGATTATGCGCCTCCGGCAACCAAAGAAAAAGGATATAAAGTAGTCGAGGAAAACCTTCTGGAACTCGAAAAAGCGCAGGAGAAAGTGAATGTTCCGGAAATAAGGGCACGGATAGAAAAGATCAGGGCAGGGGAGAGGGACTTGTATTTTTGATGTCGGATGTCAGATGTCGGATTTCGGATTTCGGAATTTTGATTTTGCACTTTTGCCGAAATATTGTACATACGCTGTATACCGTGTCCCTATTAACCAATTAACCATTAACCATTAACCAATTAACCATTAACCATTTTTCCCCAATGACCGAAACACGAATCCTTGGTTTGCTTATTACCGACCGCATAAAGGAAGCTGGCCGGACGCAGTTGTTGTTGAGCAAATATTCGAAACTTATCCGTTCCCGGCTGGGATTTCACGAACTGAATGATAATGTTTGCAGCCGCTCCGGAATTATTGTGCTACACCTCACAGGTCTTCCTGAAGAATGGAAGGAATTTGAGGCTGAACTTAGATTGATTGGCGGACTTGAAATTCAATTTATGTCATTTACTTATTAATATCTGAAAGCGATGAAGGAAGTCAGAGTATTAGGTGTTATGATCAACGATCCGGCGAAAGGTGCAGATCAGATTCAACGCATACTTACAAAATATGGCTGCAGCATACGCACCCGGCTTGGAATTCACGATATTGATGAAGAATATGCCAGGGAAACAGGCCTGATGTTACTCGAACTGATTGGCGATATGCAGGAATGCATCAGGCTTGAAAACGAGCTGCTGGCACTTGATGGTATTGATGTTCAGAAAATGGTTTTCAGGAAATAAACTTAACCGAATTTCGGTTTTGCAACCGGTAGAAAATTGATTGGTATCTGCAGTCAGAAGGACTTATTGATTTAATTGAGGAAACGAATTAATTGGTTATCCCGCTTCCTAAAATAGTTATTGAACCTTTATATATTTCTGTTTTATAAAACCCTACAGTCCTGAGTTTAAAATAATATGCACCATCGGGAACTCCATTTCCCCTCCAGTCGCTCTGGTAGTTGGAGTCATCATAAATTTTACGGCCCCACCTATCGAATATCACAAGTTCCATTCGCTGGAATTCGGTAGTAATTTTAATTTCCTCACCTGATCCGGTCTTATTCTGATTCAAAATCATAAATGCTTCATTAAACGAGTCGCCATTGGGTGTAATAACACCCGGAATTTTAAGGTCAGCATCTTTAATTTTAATCTGGACTACAATGGTCGAATCGCATCCATTTTCATTTTTAACGATAAGTGTAAGGTCATAATAACCATCTGTATTGGTGTTTGCCCTGCTATATAGATGTGTCGGATTGAAAGAGACAGCTGAATCGCCATCACCAAAGAACCAAATCGGAGGTTCAACCACGTGAGTAGGGTAGTTTTCCTCGAAACGGAATGAGAGGACAGGATTTTGCAGATATATGGTTGTATCCTCGTTGCCTTCGATAATGAGTTTTACATTTGCTCCGGGCAAGCCGAAAATGGTGTAATTACTGTCGAGTTTACATCCCCATGTATCGATGATTGATATATGTCTTTTCCCTGAACACAATCCTGTTTGAATGGAATCGAACCTGCCTGGTTTGCCATCCCATAAGTAACTATAAGGAGGTATTCCTCCCGAAGTGCTTGCCATATAATTAGCTTCGCATATTTTTGTGCAGGTTGCATCAATTTCCGTAAGGGTAACCTCCATTTTGGGTGCTACAACTACACTTCCATCTCCAAAGATGGCCAAATCGTTGCCACCGGAAGTATGATAAAAACTGCCCGAAGTGCTCCAGTGAAGAGGTGTTGAACCTGTAAGTCCTGTAAACTTAATCCACACCATGGTATCATGTGCTAATGATGCGCCGCTGCTTCTTGCCCAACTGATAATAATTGAATCATTTTCATCAGTAACGCTGAAAGTGCCTCCTGCAAGAGCGGTGCTAACTCCATAGTGTTCAACAAAATCAACCACATTGCTGTCGAAAGTAAGCACGAGTTTTAATGTATCAACACCACTCATGTTTTGTACTACAACTGGCATTGCTGTCGAGGTATTGTAACACATCTGAAAATCACCGATTTCTGTTATAACCTGGGAACAAATCTGCCTGGGTGCTATTGTGAGGAACAATAAAACTATTGAAATATAAGTCAGAAACTTGCGCATACTTTCATTTGAATTCAAAGATTGTACTCTATTAAAAGGCTTAACAGGGCACTAAATTAGACATTTTATCTCATTTCTTCTAACATAACGTGCCAGAGCTGGTTTTCGTGTTTTGCAGGCAGAATTAATATCGCCCCGACTGCACCATCATAATTGTGCAATCCTCTATTGTATTAATTCCGGCCGAAGTGAGCAGATCGCGGAATTCATCATTTTCGGTACCGGGATTAAAAATCACTCTTTGCGGATTTAATTTCAGAATGTAATCGTACCAGGATTTCTGATTCTCAGGCCCAAGATAAAGTGTAACTGTTTGTATATCATCAAATTGTGGTTGTCCTGACAAAACAGGAACAGTATCAATAGTGCCTTCGCGAAGCCCGATTGCCTTTACAGGAAAATGGCCGGCAACAAGTGTTTTTACACAAGTGTATGAATAACGTGTTTCTTTAAGGCTTGCACCTATAACTAAAGTGGTTTTGTTCATTGAGAATGTGATTTGTCGAAAGAAATGCCGGTTATACTTCTCTTAGAAGCATTTCGAGGTTTTCGAAACGGCGGCGATAATCATCACCGGCTCTGCTTATAATTTCATGAGCTTCCTCAGCACCGAAAGTATGAGTAATTTCTACACGTTTTTCCTGTCCGGGCAGATCCTTGTAGGTGAGGAAATAATGTTTCAACCGGTCGATAACAAGCTCAGGGCAATCTGATATATCTTTATAATCGCCATAAACGGCATCGTTGCTTAAAACACAAATTATTTTATCGTCCGATTCATTTCCATCTATCATCCTGAATCCACCGATAGGTATCGCTTTTACCAGTATATCGCCATGTGAAATTACTTTTTCAGTTAAAACACAAACGTCAATCGGGTCAGCATCGCCTTTAATATCAGTTCGTCCTGATTTTTCCATGCAGAATTCGGCAACTGATTTTCCGCTGTATGTCTGGGGCAGGAAACCATACATAGCAGGCACTACATTGGAATATTTCTGAGGACGGTCAAGTTTGAGATAGCCGCTCACTTTATCGACTTCATATTTTACTGTATCGGTCGAAACCATTTCGATAAAGCAGGTGAGGAGGTAAGGAGCTTCGTCACCAAGTTCAACCCCATGCCAGGGATGCGATTTATACCTTAATCCCATCAGTTTCCCGATAGGGTCCATAATTTTATTCGACATTGTTTCCGATTTTTATTCAGATTATTTTTTTACAAAAGTAGATAAATCCTTTTGTTTTATATCATTAAATTAGAGGGTTAAGAAAGTCCTGCGGAAGTGCTTTCCCTGAAAAGAATTGTTTGGTGCCCATGTACGAATATAGTCAGCAGATGTAAAATTAGTGAGTAAAAGAAAACAAGTCTAAAATGAGTTTTGCCCACGCTCAGCCCTTGATCCCCGTAGGGGAAAGTCCTCGCGCACAGAAGGTTGAGTTTTGCCTGCCGAACCTAAAGTTAAAGAAAATGAGCATTTTTACTTAAAATGATGAGTTTTCTTTCTGACACTAATTAGTAAAACAAGGTTGTTAAAATTAAAGCATTTACAAGGATAGAAAAACCAATCATTGCCCCCGAACCAATAGCATAATTAGTCCATACTTTTTTCTTCTTGATCTTGTGTGCCTGGTTTTTATAACCGTAATTATAAGCGGGGTTTTTCATCTGAGTGGAATCCCTGTATCCCAGGCTTTGTTCATCAGGAGTTGTAGCCGAACAGACAATAGCCGGAATTATATTAAAAGGGAAAATTAAGCCCGACACCAGCACGCCCGTAGATGCTCCCTTGTACCCTGTGTAATATTTTGCTGCATCCGAAACACCGGCATAATACATACTGTCATACACTGTTCCGGGATTTTCAGAAATCTTCTTATCATCCGCCAGGTTAATTATAGTGCCATTCTGGTATTTCAGCTTTACCACATCATCGCGCCACATTATGATAGTATCACTAACTCCTGTCGGAATAAAGACAATGTCTTTTGGATTGAGCCTGATAATTTTGCCTTTTAAATCATTTCCCGATTTTAACGAAATAATATCCTGTGCCACTGCACTGTATATACTTATAAATGCAAAAAAAAGTAATGTAGATAGTGTTTTCATAAGGTTTTAAAGGAAAGTTAAGTGTAGTATAAAAACTCTGATAATCCGCAAATTATTGTTAATGCTTCAAAATTCTTCACGACTGAACCTAAGTGGTTAATTTTCTGCTTTTTGGAATCGAACATTTGTCATGGCAAAGAAACTTGGCGCAACCAGGGATGAAATTAAAGACACAATTCTTATAACCCTTACGGTTTGCGGATTGAAGGGTGTTGCCAGTTGCCTGCCTCTGGCGATGGAAGTGTATGATAAAGCGGAATAAGCCAATAAATTGAATTCAACGTTGTTGAGGACGTTGCTGTTTTGCTGTAAAAAACATTTATTGAAATGAATTACCATGCCCTGCAAAGTCTGCCGTTTTTTAGCGTACTTTTGCACCCGATATCTTTCCATGCTAAGTAATTGATTAACATTATTCATACATGCGATTAGGTTAAATTTTGAAAATTAATTAAGAAAAAAAGTATGGGCAGACCACGTGAAACTTTTGGTAAAAAGGAAATTCGCAGTAAACAGGAAAAAAAGAGGAAAGAAAAAGTAGCAAAGAGGCTCGATAAAAAAGACGGCAGAGATGGCAACAACCTGGATGAAATGATTGCTTATGTGGATGAATTTGGAAGGATATCATCAACACCTCCCGATTTAACCCAAAGAGTTGCAATAAAAGCAGAAGATATTCAGATTGGCGTTCCGAAATACGTAGAACCAGGTGCCGGTGAACTTATCCGTACTGGTATTGTGGCGTTTTTCAACGAATCGAAAGGGTATGGTTTTATAAATGATTCATTATCAGGTAAAAGCGTATTTGTACATATTAATGGGCTCGAAGAGCCTATAAAGGAAAACAATAAAGTTACATTCGAGGTAGTAAATGGCCCCAAAGGGCCAAATGCGGTAAATGTGAAACTGGTGAAATGACCGTTCATAAATCTTAATTTTAGATTAAGGCTCTATGAATGTAATGTAATCATATCTGAAAATTTTGATTTTTTCAATTTTGGAGGAGAGAAGTGTGAAATGCGAATTTTGGATAGAAGCATCACAACTCAACTCTTGCTTCCCATTTCATCAATATCCAAACTCAATTCTTACTTGATTTTCCCAATTTTATTCAATTTCAATACTACTCAAATTTTGTTTGGTCATATTCAAAAGTTGGGGAGCAATCATGTATGTGACCAATGCATATATTATTGTAATTAGCTTCTATTTATATGAATTTTAGAGTTGAATTGCTTTCTATACTATCTCCGAAAATATAGGATTTTTGATT
Organism: Bacteroidales bacterium; assembly: GCA_038212135.1. Lineage (GTDB taxonomy): Bacteria > Bacteroidota > Bacteroidia > Bacteroidales > UBA4417 > UBA4417. Next base: position 21,368 of record JBBQUX010000049.1, read on the forward strand.
ATTTTACGTCCTTTTGTCTTCATACAAAAGGACCAAAAGATCAAGGCTTTCGAAAAATACTTGCAGTTCTAAGTCGGAGGTATCCCTCGTAATACAAGGCATGAAAGAGTTTCCATAGCCAAACAGTTGTCGTTGCTGTGTTTTTCTGCGCACGTGCCATCCGCACATACCTCCAACAAGAACCGCTGGCGTATTTTTCTGAGGTCGGTCCTTTCTAAGTGCGTTTTCTGCTATGGCAACATTGTGGAACAACGATTTGGTTTTTTGGGTTGATTTTCAGGGTGTAGGGACCGGCATTATAGAAATTTCACAACAGATGCAGACGAAGGTAAACAGCGCGGGCGCATGCCCCGCCCTGCGGGATATACTCCGCAAAACACAGCCCCACGTGTTGTAAGGATATGGGCAAATCTACCAGATCCATCCCAATTTATTGTGATCACGAGCCTTACCAAGTCGCACATCTGTGTGAAATTTGTATTAAGCCTGGATTTTTTATTCGCCCATTGCTTATTTTTAAAGGTACTCATAAGATTGCTGCACTAAGTTGGTTCTTTTGTATCATGACAAAAGGACAAAGAATAAAAACTTCTATTGCTATACAAAAGCTCTAAAAGCTCTAAAAGCTTCTATCAGCTTACATACTATGCTATATAGCATGTGGCTTCCTGCCGCTATTTTTTCTTGAACACAAAATTATTTTCACTTTTTTTTATTGAGATAAATGTCGAAATGACAATTTAAGCACTATCTTTGCAGAGTGAATATTCACTTACCAAATCAAAAGAGCCATGAAAATCACAAAATACCTTGATCAGGCAGTTAAAGAAACTCCTCACAAAATTGACGTGCGGGAAATGTATAACAAGGAATCGGCTCAGGTAATGCTGATGGCACTAAAGCCGGGCGAAAGCCTGAAACCGCATAAAACACCGGTCGATGTTTTCTTTTATGTGCTCGAAGGCCGCCCGACAATTCATATCGGCGAAGAAAGTGAAGATTGCAACGCTGATACACTGATCGAAAGCCCGGCTCATATTGTACATTACATCAGCAATAGCTCCGACAAGGTTGCCAGAATACTGGTAGTAAAAGCTCCACGGCCGGTAGTTGCAACCCGCGTATTGTAAACGAATTGATAAAAACAACCTAAAACCTTAAGTTATGAACGGTAAAAATAACATTGCCATTGGTTTATTAATAATGGGACTGTTTATGTTCTATGGTTTTATATTAATCTATCTCCGCGATTTTGCGCCCGGCAAAGAAGAGTGGATAAATTCGTACAGCTTCGGCAAACATTTTGAAAGCCGTCTTGCGCATGTTCATGGTAATCTGTTTGCCTTTCTAAACATTGTGATCGGCTTTTTGCTGCTTCACTTTCATCGTACACTTAAAAATACCAAAGCCATTTCATGGCTGGCCATAGCAGGCTTACTAATGCCCATCGGTATTTTGTCGGAAATTTATTTCGGACTTCCTCCGGTGCTTGTTCTGCTTGGAGCCATATCAATGACCATGGCAGTGATATGGCTTGGTCTC
>JBBQUX010000050.1:0-22840 GCA_038212135.1 Bacteroidales bacterium
ATTTATGGCCCATGTCCGCTGGGCTATAATGCCATTATCAATAACTCACACTGGGGAATGTTATACAGCAGCGAAGTTTTTCAACCCCTAAACCGCGGCGAACATATTACCGGTTATATAAGTAAGGTACGCGAAGATGGAAAAATTGACGTCAGCCTCTACCCTGCCGGTAAGAAAAAAGCGGAAACTTCGTCGGAACTCATTGTAGAATTTATGAAACGGAATGATGGCTTTATGAAATTTACCGACAAAAGCCCAGCCGATGAAATTTATGAAACTTTTGGTATCAGTAAGAAGAACTTTAAAATGTCGTTGGGAAAATTGTATAAGGAGAGGATGGTGGAAATAGGAGAAAATGGCGTGAAGTTGAAGAGTGAGAAGGGTTAGGGTTTTTAGAAGTGGTGAGTGGTCATTCGGATGTGGAAGGGTGAGTGTGGTTGGAAGTTTCAGAATTTGTGAGTTGTCATTCGGTTGTTGAAGTTTGAGAGAGTTTGGTGTTTTTAGAAGTTGTGAGTTGTCATTCAGTTGTTGAAGTTTGGGAGAGTTTGGTTTTGTGGGAAGCTGTGTGTTATCATTTAATGTTCATTCAATAGATGAAGGGTGGGTAAGTTGAGTATTTGACTTTATATTTTATACATTTATCATTCGGTGGTTCATTGGTATCCCGAATTTTCAAATTACCAAATTTTCAAATCCATACTGTTGATAAAAATCCTCAGGGTGCAAATACATATATCTTAAATTTGCAGTTCCTTACTTGAAACCAGATACTTTGAGCCGAAATATTTTAGACGAACTGAACGAATCGCAGCGTAAGGCTGTACAATGCACTGAAGGGCCTGTAATGGTTATTGCCGGCGCAGGTTCGGGCAAAACACGTGTGCTTACCTATCGGGTGGCTCACCTTATCGAAAAAGGAGCTGATCCTTTCAACATCCTCTGCCTTACCTTTACCAACAAGGCCGCCCGCGAAATGAAGAACCGCATTGTAAAACTGGTTGGAGGCGAAGCGCGAAATGTCTGGATGGGAACTTTTCACTCGGTGTTTGCCCGCATCCTGCGTATCGACGGTCATTTGCTCGGGTACCCGGCCAATTTTACCATTTACGACAGCGACGACAGCAAAAGCCTGATCCGGAATATCGTTAAAGAATTTGAACTCGATCCTAAGGAATATGCTGCAAATAATGTGCTTTCGCGCATTTCGGCAGCCAAATCAAACCTTATTTCAGCCGAAGATTACAACAACAACGCCGAAATCATTGAGCAGGACAAGCAGGCACGAAAACCAGCGATTGGCCAGATTTACACCAGATATCAATCCAGGCTTTTTAAATCCGGAGCCATGGATTTTGATGACCTGCTGTTCAACACGAACATTCTGCTTCGCGATCATGCTGAAGTTTTATACAAATACCAGGATAAATTCAGGTTTATACTCGTTGATGAATACCAGGATACAAACTTCTCACAATACATTATAGTTAAGAAGCTGGCCTCCCGTTTCCTGAATATTTGTGTGGTTGGCGATGATGCACAAAGTATTTATGCCTTCCGCGGTGCCAATATTCAGAATATTCTGAATTTTAAAAACGATTACCCGGAGTACAAACTTTTTAAGCTGGAGCAGAATTACCGTTCGACAAACAGCATTGTGCAGGCTGCAAACAGCATAATTGCCAACAACAAAGACCAGATTTTCAAGGAAGTATGGACTGAGAATGAGCTTGGACAACCGATAAAAATCATTAAAGCCACCAGCGATTCGGAAGAAGGCACACTGATAGCAAACGGGATTTTCGAGGTGAAGATGAATGAGCAGCTTCGCAACGACGCGTTTGCAGTGCTTTACCGCACCAATGCGCAGTCGCGTTCCATTGAGGAAGCGTTGCGGAGGCTTAATATTCCGTACAGGATATATGGCGGATTATCATTCTATAGCCGCAAGGAAATCAAAGATTTACTGGCTTATTTCCGGCTGGCAGTAAACCCATTGGACGAAGAAGCTTTGCGCAGGATCATTAATTACCCTCATCGCGGCATTGGCGAAACCACCATGCAGAAAATTACCATTCTGGCTAGCCAGGGGAATCTGCCGATTTGGGAAATTCTCGTTAACCATACCTCTTACAATTTAGGCCTGGGTGGCAAAACCATTTCAGCTATCAACAACTTCATTACCATGATCCTTGCCTTCGGCGCACAGCTTCAGGTTCGGGGAGCTTTCGAACTTGCCGAATACATCGCCAAAGCATCGGGTGTGATAAAGGAAATTGATGAAGATAAAACCATTGAAGGCCAAGCTCGTATGGATAATATTGAAGCCTTGCTGAATGCCGTGCAGGAATTTACCGAGCGCGAACCCGGCCCCGGTGAGGAAACCGGTGAAATCCGTCATCTCGACCTTTTTATGCAGGAAGTATCGTTGCTAACCGACCAGGATACCGGTGATAAAGAAGACACTGACCGTGTTTCGCTGATGACCATCCACCAGGCTAAAGGGCTCGAATTCCCTTATGTTTTTATTGCCGGACTGGAAGAGAATCTTTTCCCTTCATTCTTATCAATAAACTCAAGGGCAGACCTGGAAGAAGAACGGCGTCTGTTTTATGTAGCCGTTACCCGTGCCGAAAAACGTGCTACCATTTCATATGCCGAAAGCCGTTACAAATGGGGACAACTTACTTTATCGGAGCCCAGCCGTTTTATTGATGAAATTGATGAACGCTATGTGGAACGACCTGCCCGCGCGAAATGGAACCGCTTAAGCGAGGATGTTCAGCAAAAGACTTCAAAACAAACTTATCAGCCTAAACCAGTTCAGCCGGCAACAAAACCAGATGCAAAACCATCGGTTGCGCCAGGTGGAAATTTCAGGAAAGTCGGAAGTTACCAGAAGGATGTTCCTGCACAGTCACCCGCAACAGGAGGTAATGATGATTATGAAAAAATTCAGCCTGGTATGACTGTAGAGCATGGCACATTCGGCTCAGGTAAAGTGCTCACCGTTGAAGGTGCAGGGTCGAATAAAAAAGCGACGGTTCAGTTTGACAGTGTCGGTCAGAAACAGTTGCTGCTCAGGTTTGCGAAACTAAGGTTTTAAAAAGACTCTATTGCTTTTATCAGTTTCTGCTGCCCCACCTGTAAATTCTCCTTATACAATTTCAGGAAATACATCCCATTTCCATAATTAGCGTATATAAGAAAACGAGTCTAAAATGAGTTTTGCCCACGCTCACCCCTTGGTTCCCGTACGGGAAAGTCCTCGCGCACAGAAGATTGACTTTTGCCTGCCAAACCTAAAGTTAAAGAAAATGAGTAATTTTACGTAAAATGATGAGTTTTCTTAGTGACACTATATAGACACATGAAAACCGTTTTACCCCTACAGCAAAAATCTAAATAATTAAACTATTTTGGGTTTTCGTAAACTTGAATGAAATTCATTTTATGATAGATTGACATACTGTTATTTTATACACATATCAAAAAAAAATCTCTTTCTCCTTTTTACAAAATAATTGCAGGGCAATGACACTTTGCTCCCGGGAAAGAAGTTTGAGGTACATTGAGTTTTCGCTCAAAAATATATCTGAAAGAAATATTCTTTAAAAAAACAAAGGCTCGAATTAAAACACCAATGAAAGCATTCTTCATATATACCTCTGTATACATCTATGTCCTATAAGCCTTCGTGGTTATCTTCCTTAAAAAAATAATATCTGCGAAAAATCCTGAAATATCTAATCAAAAATAGTATTACCTTTGCCGAAGTTTTTAAGAAAGATTCTCCTCCGGATTTTTATACATAAAAAGAATTTCTGCAAGCCGGTCTTTTAGGCCAGGCAACAATAATACCGATTTCGAAATCCTCACCTCAAGTACTTTTTGCTGAACCAGGCCTGCAATTAATATACATAAAGCATTTACACTATGGAATACAACACCACCCGCGACTCACTGAAGATTTCAGAGTATGGCCGGAACATTCAGAACATGATCATGCACATTAACACTCTTGCTGATCGCGAGCAGCGCAACCGCATGACTGCCACGCTTGTAAATATTCTGGCTATCATGAATCCGGATATGCGCGACCAGGTGGATATTAAACACAAACTTTACGATCATGTGCACCTGATGTCGGATTTCACGCTTGATATTGATTCGCCATATCCGGTTCCACCGCGCCCTGAAGAAGCCCCGGCTCCGGCCCGGGTTCCATATACCCAGGAAAATATCAAACTGAGGCCATACGGCAAATACATTCAGCGTATGATTGAAAAAGCCGTTGAATACGAGGAAGGGGAAGAAAAAGACGAATTGGTAAAAACCATCGCCAATAACCTGAAAAAGATGTACCTGAACTGGAACCGTGATTCGGTGAACGATGAACTGATCCACGAGCATCTCAGCCTCCTTTCGGGCAATAAACTAAAACTCCGCGACGACGACCGCCTCCATTCTACCACCGATATTCTGAAAGCCAATAAACAGGTTTTGGATAAACAGAAGCCTACGGCCTTCAAACGCCGCAAGTTTACCGGTAAAAACAACGAAAACAGTAATACCGGCCGCAGAAAGAAATTCGGGAAATCATAAATCAGTAAAGTACAGGGGCAATAATAAACGAGTTAAAAATGAGTTCTGCCCACGCGCACCCCTTTGCTTCGACTTCGCTCAGCAACCATAGGGGAAAGTACTCGCGCACAGAAGATTGAGTTTTGAAACCAAACCTGAAATTTAAGAAAATGAGCATGTTTACGCAAAATGATGAGTTTTCTTACTTACACTAATTACAAAAAGAATTACAATCCGGTATTTGAATTTTGAGGCTTGATATCAGGAGCTTGGATTTTATACGAATGCATTAATTTATCCCTTGCGGGTATAGCATCTGTTTACATCTCAAAAAGGCTTCCAAACAATTCTTTTCATAATCCATCCAACTAACGGTCAAAATTTTATAATTTCGGCACACATAACAAATCCGAAACTATGAGTTCGTTCGAAATACAGGGTGGCCATCAGCTCAAAGGCAACATTATTCCGCAAGGTGCTAAAAATGAGGCATTACAGATACTTTGCGCGGTATTACTGACCTCCGAAGAAGTTGCAATTCACAATATTCCCGATATAGTTGATGTAAACAAACTTATTGGCCTGCTTGGCGCAATGGGTGTTACTGTGGTAAAAACAGGCATAGGAAGTTACTCCTTTAAAGCTGAAACGGTTCACCTCGATTATCTCGAAACTGACGAATTCCGTCATCTGGCATCAAGTCTGCGTGGTTCAGTAATGATACTTGGCCCGTTACTTGCGCGATTCGGCAAAGGAAGTATTCCAAAACCAGGCGGTGATAAAATCGGCCGCAGAAGACTTGATACTCATTTTATCGGTCTTCAGAAACTTGGTGCCGAATTCGACTTCGATTCGTCGAAAGGATTTACACGTGTAAAAGCGGACAAACTCACCGGAGCCTATATGTTGCTCGACGAATCATCAGTGACCGGAACAGCCAATGTTCTTATGGCGGCTGTGATGGCTAAAGGTAAAACCACTATTTTTAATGCTGCCTGTGAGCCTTACCTCGTTCAATTAAGCGAAATGCTGGTCAGGATGGGCGCAAAAATAGAAGGTATAGGTTCCAATTTACTCAAAATCGACGGAGTTGACAATTTGAAAGGAACTTCGCACACCCTTTTGCCTGATATGATCGAAGTCGGCAGTTTTATCGGCCTGGCCGCCATGACACAGAGCGATATTACCATCTGCAACGTAAATTACCCCGCACTTGGAATTATTCCGGAAGTTTTCCGAAAACTGGGAATTATCATCGAGCATCAGGGCGACAATATTCATATTCCTGCACAGGAACATTACGAAGTTGAATCCTTTATGGATGGAGGTATTATGACTATTTCGGACGCTCCATGGCCAGGGTTTACTCCCGACCTGATAAGCGTTGTGCTGGTTACGGCTATTCAGGCCAAAGGCAGTGTACTTATTCACCAGAAAATGTTCGAGAGTCGTTTGTTCTTTGTTGACAAACTGATAGATATGGGTGCACAGATTATTCTTTGTGATCCCCACCGGGCAACGGTAATAGGCCTTAACCGGCAAAACAAACTTCGGGGAATCCGTATGTCGTCACCCGATATACGGGCAGGAGTCTCGCTGCTGATTGCAGCTTTATCAGCAAAAGGTACCAGTATTATTGATAATATTGATCAGATTGACCGTGGTTACCAGGATATTGATGGACGATTGAATGCCATCGGGGCGCAGATAAGGAGGGTTTAGTCTGGACAAGGAGATGGGGTGATGGGACGAGGGGCGATGGGGAATGGAGACATGGGGACATGGGGACAAGGAGACATGGGGACAAGAAGACATGTGGACAAGGGGACATGGGGACAAGGGGACAAAGGGGATATGGGGACAAGGAGAAATGGAGACTTGGGGACTTGGGGACTTGAGGATTGGGCGATATCAAGTCATAGGACAAATGAAGTTGAGAAATGAAGACCTGGCGTTCCGGATCTTGTGACTTGGGGCTATAAACTTGGAATTTGCATCTTTTTATTGTGTACTGGGTTCCGGGACTTGGATCTTAGCAATTATTTCAAAGGGCTTCCAACAAAGATGATATAATCTTCCTTCTTTCTTAGCAGGTAGGTATTGATACCTAATTGAATAACAGCGAATATTTTAAATAGCGCAAAACTAAATAAGGAACCACAATTTTCTCTTTTGATCCATTTCGGACTTCCATCGTAGCCTTTTAACACCTGTTCTGTAATATTTTCCTGATACTTGATCCGGAGGTTTGCACCGGCAAAAGACTGAACATAAACCTCTTCGGTCCAATGATAGAATGCCATTTTATTTTTCCATTTTTGTGAAATATATTTCCGTTTCGGTGATTTGTTGATAATATCGGCAATTATAAATTCCCCTGAAGGTTTCAGTACCCTTCGAACCTGTTTCAGGAATAATTCCTTTTGGGGATAATGAAATGCACTTTCGATACATAGCAATACATCGATGGAATTGTCGCTGATCGTTTCGAGCAATTGTGCATCGTCAATATTGAACTCAACATTATTCGTACCGCCCTTGTTTTGTAAAGCTATCGATATATTTTCAGGATTAAGATCAATACCCAAAATTTTTGACGGAGCCATAGTATCAGCAATATACAGTGACTGAATACCGTTGCCGCAACCCACTTCCAACACAATTTTATTTGCAAGCCCGTCAATGTGTGACAAACAATAATCAGTCAGATTTAACTGGCGTCTTTCAAGAGTTTCGAAATCGCTTTTATAATAAGGATAATGAAGCATCAGGTGCTTTCCAAAAAGACGAAGATATAAATTGTTCATCGATTTATAATATCTCCGGGTGGTAGCAGCTGTTGCGAAAAGATATGAAGGTGTTTCAGGAGTGTTCATTCGGACAGTTTTTAAAAAAAATAATACACATTTATGAAAAATGCAAATTAACGGATTTTTGTTTGATTATAGATTAAGGTTGTGTTTAAGAAAATTGTGGGTAAAGAATTTTAAGTGCTTAGTGCGCGGTGTCTAATGCACGGTGCTTAGTGCATAATCAATTAGCTTGAAAAAACAAGTGGCATGCACAGTACACTTTTGTTTAAGTAAATCAAGACCTGCATTATTCTAAAACAGAACCTATATTAATATCCGGCCTGGTATTTAATCCGACACTGACCTGAATTTAATAAGCCTTACTTTTTTTGGTTATCTCTGCCAAAATGGCCTCACTTCCTGAATGGCAGATTATTTGATATACAAGACTTACTCTTTGATTTAAACATTCATCATTCTCAATACTGATGAAGCATAAATCATTTAGGATAACTGATAATCAGAAAATTGGAAAATGTTTAATCGCATGAAACAGAAAAAAGATACAGATAAATCCGAGAACAAAAAAGTTACGGATCCTACAACTGACAATATAGCAGAGCCAACTGTACAGTCTGAGACAAATCAGCAGCAGGCAGATGAATTACCAAAAACTTATACAGAAGAAGAATATCAGCTTAAGGTTAATGAATTGAACGACAAATACCTGCGCCTGTATTCAGAATTTGATAACTTCCGTAAACGCACTTTGCGCGAAAAAATTGATCTGAGCCGCACAGCCTCTGAGGATGTGATAAAAGAACTGCTTCCGGTGCTTGATGATTTCGACAGGGCAACGTCTGCTATGCAGGCCACAGATCAGATAGAGGCTGTTAAAGAAGGGGTTCAATTGATTCATTCAAAAATGAAAGCTGTTTTTGCCTCTAAAGGTCTGCAGGAGATAAAAAGTATTGGTGAGGAATTCAACACCGATTTCCACGAAGCAATAACAAGCATTCCGGCACCTTCAGAAGAACTGAAAAACAAAGTTGTGGATGAAATCCAGAAAGGATACATGCTCCACGATAAAGTAATCAGGTTTTCGAAAGTTGTTACAGGAAGCTAAAACAGCAATTCGGACCTTAAAAAACTGCCACCATACATAACCAATAAAAATACTGTGACAAAACGAGATTATTACGAAATACTGGGCGTTTCGCGCAATGCCAGCGATGCTGAACTCAAAAAGGCATATCGCCAGATGGCGTTGAAGTTTCATCCTGATAAAAATCCGAACAATAAGGAAGCCGAGGATAAATTTAAGGAAGCCGCCGAAGCCTATGAAGTGCTGAGCGATACTGAAAAACGTCAGCGTTACGATCAGTTTGGTCATGATGGCTTACGCAACGGCGGCGGTGGCTTCAGCGGTGGCGGAATGAATATGGAGGATATTTTCAGCCATTTCGGAGATATTTTCGGAGGTGCTTTCGGAGGTAATTTCGGAGGGTTCAGTGGTCAGCAGCAGCGTGGTGGCAGGCGCGTTAACCGTGGAACTAACCTCAGGGTGAAAGTGCGCTTAACACTTGAAGAAATCAATACAGGTGTTGAAAAGAAGATAAAAGTAAATAAATATATTTCCTGCACGTATTGCAAAGGTTCCGGTGCCGAAGGCGGATCAGCTTACACAACCTGTCCTACATGCCGCGGAACCGGCCAGGTAACGAGGGTTACCAATACTTTCCTGGGGCAGATGCAGACAGCCTCAACCTGCCCTGCCTGCAGCGGCGAAGGTCAGACAATTCAGCACAAATGCGTTCACTGTGCCGGAAACGGGGTGGTAAAAGGCGAAGATGTGATCAGTATTGATATACCAGCCGGAGTTTCGGATGGAATCCAGCTTTCGGTAAACGGAAAAGGAAATGCTGCAGCCCGCGGTGGTGTTCCCGGTGATTTAATCATTCAAATTGAAGAAGCACCTCACGAAAGTCTTCACCGCGAAGGCAATAACCTGCTCTACGACCTGTATATCAGTTTCCCTGATGCTACTTTGGGCAGTTCCATTGATATCCCTACCCTCGAAGGGAAAGCAAGGATTAAAATTGAACCTGGTACACAGGGCGGACGTATGCTAAGGCTAAAAGGAAAAGGATTGCCCTCCATCAATTCGTATGGCAAAGGTGATCTGCTGGTTACAATAAATGTGTGGACCCCACGCAGCCTCAACCGGCAGGAAAAAGAAATACTCGAAAAGTTACAGGGTGCTGAAAATTTCAAGCCACAACCCGGGGCCCGTGATAAAGGCTTTTTCGACAGGATGCGTGAATATTTTCAGTAATAGCCTGAAACTTTTAATATCTGCGTTCAACTACCTGATTGCATGAACTTATCCTGACAACAATTTAGCAACCTATAAGTACAAAGGTTGCTTTTTTTATCTAAAAAAAATCAATTCAGGGGTTAAATTCGCTTAATTTGTATTTTTACCCCAAATTAAAAATTAAACCAGCTATTTTTACGACTTTATTAGCAAACAATGATACTACAAGCCAATTCAGTAACTAAAAATTTTGGCGACTTTACCGCACTCAACAAAGTGAGCATCGATGTTCCCGAAAACAGTATTTTCGGTTTGCTTGGCCCAAACGGTGCAGGGAAAACCACGCTGATACGAATCATTAACCAAATTACCGGCCCTGATGAAGGCGAAGTAATTTTTGATGGCAGGCCATTGCATCCCGATCATATCTCAATGATAGGATACCTGCCTGAAGAGCGTGGACTTTACAAAAAAATGAAAGTCGGCGAACAGGCGCTTTACCTTGCCCAGCTGAAAGGACTCAGCCATCACGAAGCAAAACTAAGGCTAAAGAAATGGTTCGAGAAATTCGAGATTCAGGGATGGTGGGATAAAAAAGTGGAAGAACTCTCGAAAGGCATGCAGCAAAAGATCCAGTTTGTTGTTACAGTGGTTCATGAACCCAAGTTGCTGATTTTCGATGAGCCTTTCAGTGGATTCGACCCTATCAATGTGAATCTTCTTAGGGATGAAATACTTGAACTGCGCAAAAACGGTTCGACAATAATATTTTCGACTCATAACATGGCTTCTGTCGAAGAACTCTGTGATAATATAGCACTGATCAACAAATCAGTAAAAATACTCGATGGCCCGGTTAAAGATATCAAACGCAAATATTTCACCAACAGCTACCAGGTGCAGTACCGCAATTTTGATGGCATTCCTTATCAGTTGCAGCATCCAGGTATTGAAGTTCTGAATTCGACCTATGCCGAAGGTGTTTGCACAGCTACTTTCAGGCTTGCAACCGACAGAGGCCCGAATGACTTGCTTACCGCGCTGCTACCACATGTGAGTGTGATCACTTTCAATGAGTTGATCCCTTCGATGAACGACATTTTCATCTCGACTGTAAATGCTGTTAATGCAAATCATATCCTGGAATCCTGAAAAACAAAGCCATGAACAAGATATTTCTGATTATAAAACGTGAATACCTTACCAAGGTCAAAAAGAAATCGTTTATCGTTATGACAATACTGGGGCCCATCCTTATGGCTTCATTATTTGTTTTACCTGTATACCTTGCCAGTCGGCAGGACGATAAGCAGTTAATCACCGTACTTGACGAAACCGGATTGTTTGCCAATAAATTTGAAAACAACGACAATTACACTTTTGTGCCTGTACAGGGCGAATTGCAGGAAACTAAAGAAACCCTTATGAAGGTGGGCAATTATATACTGCTTCATATCCCGGCCACACAACTCAATATCCCTGACAATGCGATCATATATTCGGATAAACAACCTACCCTTAACCTGAAAGGATACATTTCGGGGGTTATGAGCCGTGAACTTGAGAAACATAAACTTGCAGCCGAGATCCGAAAAGAAATTATTCGGAATACACCCGGTTACCAGGTTGGTAATGATACTTCCGCCCAGGATCTCATGAGTGAAACCATTCTGAAAAATATACGCACCGATGTAAAAATAACTACATTTAAAACTGACGAAGCCGGATCGGAACAGAAAAGTTATACTGAGGTAACAATGGTTGTCGGACTTGTTGCCAGTATTATGATTTACATGTTTATTTTCATGTTCGGGGCGCAGGTAATGCGTGGTGTAATCGAAGAAAAAACCAGCAGAATTGTTGAAGTAATTGTTTCGTCAGTGAAACCTTTCCAACTGATGATGGGCAAAGTGATCGGGGTTGCTCTGGTTGGGCTTACACAATTCCTGCTCTGGATTGTTTTCACTTTTGTAATCATAACTGCCATACAAACAGCTTTCCCCCGGCAATTTAAGAAAACCCCGACAGAACAGGCAAAAATAGCAGGCGATAACATTGCACTTCCAAACGAATCGGCGGAAACAGCTCCCAATTCAATATCAGCTGATACAGGAAATGATAAACTGGATGGTATCTTTGAGGCATTTTCCTCCATTAACCTTCCGGTAATGATTACAGCTTTCATATTCTATTTCCTGTTTGGATATCTGCTGTATGCAGCCCTCTTTGCCGCAATTGGAGCAGCAGTTGATAATGAAACTGATACCCAGCAATTTATGCTGCCCATTACTGTTCCGCTGATACTTTCTATTGTTGTTGCACAAACGGTTATACAAAACCCCGAAAGTCCGCTGGCATTCTGGATGTCGATGATTCCGTTCACTTCGCCTGTTATTATGATGGTGCGTATACCTTTTGGAGTGCCAACCTGGGAAATAGCCCTGTCAGCAGGTTTGCTGATACTCGGTTTCCTAGGCACCACATGGCTTGCCGCTAAAATATACAGGATCGGTATTCTTATGTATGGTAAAAAATCGAACTACAGAGAGTTATGGAAGTGGATTCGGTATAATGGGTAATGTGATAATGTGGTAATGTGATAATGTGGTAATGTGGTAATTTGATAATTCGGCAATTCGATAATTCGGCAATTCGGCAATTCAATAATTCGGCAATTCGGCAATTCAATAATTCGATAATTCGGCAATTCAATAATGTGATAATTCGGCAATTCGACAATTCAATAATGCGATAATGTGGTAATTTGATAATGTGGAAATGTGGAAATGTGGAAATTATAAATGCGACTAATTGACATATATTAGGGGGTAAACGTCATTCTCAAAACGGATTGAATCCCAAAAACCAATTTCGTAAAACGGATTTAACTAACTATTGAACAACGACTTACAACTTCTCAAAACACTCAACCCTCCCACTCCTCAACAACCGAATGGCCACTCACAATAACTCAAAACTCTCAACCCACTCAATCCTCAACAACTGAATGACCACTCACAACTTCTCAAAACACTCAACCCTCCCACCCCTCAACAACTGAATGACCACTCACAACTTCTAAAAATACTCAACCCTCCTACCCCTCAACAACTGAATGACCACTCACAACTTCTCAAAACACTCAACCCTATAGACCCTCTCAAACATCCCAAAAACTCAATCCTCAATGGCAAGAATACTGATTATAGACGACGAACGTGCTATCCGCAATGCTTTACGTGAGATACTGGAATACGAGAATTACCAGGTAGATGAGGCTGAGGACGGCCCAAAGGGAATAGAATGGGTTGGCAAGGAGAGCTACGATGTGATACTTTGTGATATAAAAATGCCTCAAATGGATGGCATTGAAGTACTTGAAAATATACAGAAAATCACTGATGCCCCAGTCGTAATGATTTCAGGTCACGGAACCATTGAAACTGCAGTGGAAGCAATCCGGAAAGGTGCTTACGATTTTATAGCAAAGCCACTCGATCTGAACCGCTTGCTTATCACTTTGCGCAATGCTATGGACAAATCGCGCCTGGTTACCGAAACCAAAGCACTGAAACGAAAGGTGAGCAAGCAGTATGAAATGATTGGCGAATCGCCTGCTATTGCCAAAATAAAAGAGATGATTGAGCGCGTTGCGCCAACGGATGCACGCGTACTTATTACCGGCGAAAGTGGCACCGGCAAGGAACTTGTTGCGCGCTGGCTTCACGAAAAAAGCAACCGTGCATCAGGTCCTTTCGTGGAAGTTAACTGTGCCGCCATTCCTTCGGAGTTGATTGAAAGTGTGCTTTTCGGACATGAGAAAGGCTCGTTTACTTCGGCAGTTAAACAGCGAAAAGGTGATTTTGAACAAGCCACCAACGGCACTATTTTCCTCGACGAGATCGGGGATATGAGCCTTTCAGCACAGGCAAAAGTGTTACGTGCTCTTCAGGAAAACAAAATCATGCGCGTAGGTGGAGAAAAAGATATCCCGGTAAATGTAAGAGTGTTGGCTGCAACAAATAAAAACCTGACTGAAGAAATTGAGAATAAAAATTTCCGCGAAGATCTCTACCACCGGCTGAGTGTAATTCTGATTAAAGTTCCGTCGCTGAACGAGCGCGAAGACGATATCCCGATGCTGACCAATCATTTTGTTGAGCAAATCTGTGAAGATAACGGCAGACCGCCGATTCGTTTTACGGATGAAGCACTCGAAGCCTTAAAAAAGATAAAATGGACCGGCAATATCCGCGAACTCCGCAATGTTGTCGAACGGCTGGTTATTCTTTGCGACCAGCAGGTAACGGCCGAGGATGTAGAGATTTATGCACAGCCGTCGAGGAGATAATTAATGCGTATAAGAAAACGAGTCTAAAATGAGTTTTGCCTACGCTCACCCTTTTGCTTCGGCTTCGCTCAGCAGCCGGAAAGGGAGTGTCCTCGTGTACAGAAGATTGGGTTTTGCCTGCCAAACTTAAAGTTAAAGAAGATGAGCATTTTAAGTAAAATAATGAATTTTCTTAGTGACACTAATTATAAATTTCAGGTGGAGGGATTTATTCAATATTTCACAGAAGTAAAATAACCACGGAGTCGCGGAGAACATTGAGGGACACTCAGAAGTAGTAAAATCAGGCGGATAAATTATAAAGGATCTTAGTGCTTCTTAGTGCCCTGAGTGCCTAAGTGGTTCAAGCTATTTTGAAACTAATATCCTTTCAAATCCCAATCATCCGTTTCGAGAATATTCACGTGCCTTCCCATTTTTTTCTGAATCACTTTAAAATGATGCATTTCTTCCGGCGTAATCAATGAAATTGCAATTCCCGGCGATTCGGCTCTGCCAGTGCGGCCTATGCGGTGAATATAATCTTTGGGCGATCGCGGGAGTTCATAATTTATAACGTAAGGCAAAAACTGAATATCCAGTCCGCGGGAAGCCAGGTCGGTAGCGACAAGCACCCTGATTTCACCGGATTTAAATTTGCTCAATGCTTCAGTTCTTCCACCCTGGCTGCGGCCACTGTGAAAAGCAGCAGCATTTATTCTATTAGATTTCAGCTTATTAACCACATTATCAGCCCGCGCAACCGACGAAACAAACACCAGAACCTGTTTCATTCTTTCGTGCTTAACAAGGTAACGTAGCAACGGCCCTTTTCGTTCGTCGGTGGTGAAATATGCAATCTGCTTTATGAGGTCGATATCCAGGTTTTCCTCATCGATGCGGATGATTTCGGGATTGCGGAGCAGCAGTTCTTTAATGGCAATAACATCGTCGCTCAGCGTTGCAGAGAAAAGCAGGTTTTGCCTTCGCGAAGGTAAAAGTGCAAATATCTTATCCATCTCATCCTTAAAACCAAGATTGAGCATTTTATCTGCTTCATCAAGAACTAAAGTACCGACTTCGGAAAGTTTCACAGCCTTGGATGAAATCAGCTCGAGCAACCGGCCGGGTGTTGCAACCAGTATCTCAGTCCCAATCAATTGTTTCATCTGTGGGTTTATTGAAACGCCGCCATAAACCGCGAACGTTTTTACTTTTCTTGGCAAATGTGCAGCCAGCGAATGAAAAACCTCCCCTACCTGAACCGCCAGTTCCCTCGAAGGAACAAGCACTAAAACTTTAACAAAACGGGTTTTCGCCCCGGGTTTGTATTGCTGAAACATTTCGAGTATCGGCAGCACGAAACCGGCAGTTTTACCTGAACCGGTTCTGGCTATGCCAAGCATGTCTTTTCCTTTCAGAATTACCGGAATAGCTTCCTGCTGAATGGGATAAGGCTTCGCGTAATTAAGCGCGGTTATGGCTTCTGTTAAAGGTTTCGACAGGCCGAGGGAGGAAAATGGCATATGTAAGCTTCAGTTAAAATGCATGAAATGAGTGACTGCAACAAAGGTACGGTTTAATACCGGCTGTTGGCTATGAGATAAAACCGGATTGCAGGAGTTTAATTCTCCTTCAAATCAGGGATTGCAAGGGTGGAAAGTTTCCGTATTCTGAAATCAAACTTTCCTTAAAGTTGTAAATGCCAATATGCGCAGGTTAAATCAATAATTGATTATTTTTTTAACCTGATTTATTAATTATGAAGGCATTACACTATGAATTAATAAACGATATAATTTACTTTCTTTTTCTTTGAATCAAAAAATACTTCTGCATATGCAATATCTACTTTTTGACCTTTGAACCATCGGGAAACATATCCGGTGCCCCAAATGCCGGATTTGTCAGAAAAGTTTCATCACGCAGAGTCTTTATAAATGCAATCAGGTCTTTCTTTTCCGATGGGGTTAGTTGTATTCCTCCATCATACGCATGGTGCATAAGCGGGTGCACGTAAGGCGACCAGATAATTCCTTCAGAGTAAAAATCAATAACTTCTTCAAGTGTTTTAAAACGGCCATCGTGCATATATGGCCCTGTAAGTTCAATATTGCGGAGCGTGGTTGCCTTGTAGGCTCCCTTATCCGATGGATCTCCAGTGACGGAAAACCGGTCGCGTGAATCGCTGAAAGTGGAATCTTTACCGTTATTGTAAAACAGGTTAGTTGTAAACAACGGATTTCCCGAACCTCCGTGGCAATGAAAGCAATCGGCACCTTCCTCGGTCATAAAAAGAACATAACCGCTCAATTCCTCTGTACTAAGTTGAACCTCGCCACGCATATATCTATCAAATTTCGAATCCGACGAAATAAGGGTGCGGGTAAACTGTGCTATTGCCTTACTGACATTCCGGAAAGTAACAATACGGGAGCCAAAAGCCTTTTCAAATAAATCAGGATAGCGCGGAATACGTTGAATCAAAGCCTTGGTTTTATTGGTATCGCCGGCCATTTCGTGCTGAGTTGTAACACCCATGTAAACAATATCTTCGAGGTTTCGCCTGTTGGCATCCGCGTTATCTTCCGAAATAGCTCCTGACCAGAAATATCCTGATTCGTTCCACACCAGGTTTATCATGGGCAGCATATAATGTGGTGTTGCAATGCCAGTTATACCAAAAGTCTGTCCACCATTGAATTTCGGGTGGTCAATCCCACATTCAAAAGACCTGGATTGCAGATGGCAGGTACCGCAACTCATCAGGCTGTCAGGATCAGTGCGACCCGAAAGGCGGCCATCGTAAAATAAGTATCTCCCCAGTTCAACCCCTTCAATTGTCATCGGGTTATCTGCCGGGATATTCAAACGGGTAGGAAAAAACTTCGGGACTTTTATTTCGTAGGGCGTTGGATTGTATTCAGGATCATCCGGTTTGCAGGCAGATAAAAATAACAGTACCGACAGAGCAACAAGAGATGTTGCTCTGCCGGCAGACTGGTTATTTGAAAATAGTTTTCGGATATTCAATTGAGTAATCCTTAGTATTTTGTATTCTTGCAGGCTCAGGGATGATTGAAACTTTAAACCGGCTGTGGGAGTCACTTATCAAAATTTCAGGACAAGACACAATTTCCCAATTCACATTTCGCCCCTCTCCTTTCTCCTTTCGCATTTCTCCTTTCGCCCTTCGCCTTTCGCCATTAATCGTGATAAACAATATCCTTCCCCACATGCGTAACCTGGAAAGCATTTGCCCCGTTCTGGCAGGCTTTTGCCATTGCATCCTGGTTCTGCATAATTTGTCCGCCGATAGCGTTCCAATCCCAAAGGTTAGGTGTTTCGAACCATTTATCAATGTTCATGGTAATTGTAAACTCGTTGCTTAGGGTTCCGGCTGTAACATTCAGCGGAAGCGTTACCGTAAAAAAGTTCTGGTAAAAGACTGTTCCAAACTCATTCGTCCCAATTCCCAGGTGAAAGTTAAACGGCTTAATCGTATCGCCCGAAGCTTTCCACTGACCATTCATTTTCATGTAATGATAGCCGCCTCCCATCATATCGGGCCAGAACATGTCCCTCTCGGGAGGATTCACAAAAAAACCGGTTTTGTTTTTAGCTTCATTTATTCCAACAACAAATGTAATGCTCTCGTATCCTGTTACCTTAATACGGTCCTTAGGTTTCCACTCCAGCGTTGCAGGGATATCGAGATCAATATAATGGATTGCATTGTCAGAAGAAATCGGGAATACCAGTCCATCTGCAGTTTTAATGCTTACCTCCGAAATAAAGTATTGCAATTCATCAACCTGGTATGAATTTCCTGCCTGGTTGGTATAGTTCATGGCCCCTTTCCAAAGATCAAAGCCATTCACTTTATGCGCAAATATGAATTCAGGCGCAACAGATTTTACACGTTCTTCCCCGCAGGAAGTCATCATCACCGCTAATACAAAGAGGAATAATGTTCCTCCGATTCTATTAATTCTCATGTTATAGAAGATTTATTCATCATTAAAACGTACAAAATTAGCCATTATTACCCAAAACAAGATTCTTAGAATAAAATTCAAGAAACTGTTTCATTTTCAATCTGTTTCGGCATGATATTGCACAGGATAAAGTGTTTACAATCCATGAGTGATTTGTGCTTATCTTTGCACCCCTTAAAACAGGCCGGTGAGTGTTTTGTAAAAGCGATATTTTTTCACACAATAGCACTAAAAGTCTGGCTGACAAATAACAAAAACGTATAATGAAATTCAAAGCAGGAGATAAAGTAAGGTTTCTGAACTCAACAGGAGGCGGAACTGTAGTAAAAGAGATAAATGCATTTATGGTATCGGTAGCCATCGAAGATGGTTTCGAAATTCCCACACTTACCAGCGAACTTGTTGCCATTGAACCAGGTGGGGCATCGGGTGATTTATTTCTTAATAAAAATGAGCGCCGTTCCGAACAAAAAGTTGAAGTAAAGCCTGAACCGGCACCGGAAATTAGTGAGAATGACCGCATCAGCCGTATTGTGCAGAGGGGCGACGGACATGCAGCGCCTACCGGTGTTTACCTGGCATGGGTTCCGCAGGATCAGAACCGGCTGCTTATGGGGTCAATGGATGTTTTTGTAGTGAACAACACGCCTAAAGATATACTTTATACCTTTTTTCTAAAAAATGCGGAAGGAAATTTTTCCGGAATCGATTATGGATCAGTACCTTCCGAATCGAAACTGGTAATCGAAAGTATTGTCCGCGACGACATCAGCATGTGGTCGAACGGTGTAATGCAGGTTGTTTTTTATGCCGATGAAAACGAAAAAGTGCTGATGCCGGTAAGTGCAACATTCAGGATAAAAGGTTCCCTATTTTACCAGGAAGGCAGCTACCACGAAACGCGGTTCCTGGCTAACCAGCGCGCCATTGTTTATACTGTGTGCGAACTGAACAGGATTCCAAGCACCTACGAACAAATACTTAACGAAAAAGAGAACCGCGAACCGCTTCCTGCAGCAGCCGAGCGTTTCAGACCCGAAACAGCTATTGATCAACACCGCACAGCACCGAACGAAGCAGAAGTCGACCTTCATATTTCGTCACTCCGGCAGGATTATAACAACCTTTCGCCTCACGAAATTCTCACCATACAACTGGGCTATTTTGAGCGGATGCTTGGAAGTGCTATTGCGTTCAAGTTTACCAAGGTTGTATTTATTCATGGCATCGGCAATGGCTCACTAAAACAGGCCATTTTAAAGCGACTCCATGAATATGAAGATATTGAATTCCGCACCGCACCTTTTGCTAAATACGGCAATGGTGCTGTTGAACTGATAATTCACAGAAACCAGTAAGAATAAATGACTGTTCAAAATCAGAACAAATGTTCTTTTGTTGTTGTTCCGATCCGGCGAGTTGAGAGGTGAGAAGGGAGAAGGGAGAAAGGAGAACGGAGAAAAATGGAGGAGTGATTGAATTTATTCACTTTATGTCTGAAATGTTTATAATGTTTGAAGGGTTTGAAGAGTTTGAAGAGTTTGAAGGGTTTGAAGAGTTTGAAGAGTTTGAAATGTTTGAAGAGTTTGCCCTGAGGGTTACTATACCATAAAAACTGTAAACAAATTTCAGGACAAGTCAATTCAAGTTTTTGCCGTTAATTATAATTCTATAAATCTATTCCTGATGAAAAAGGTATTGTTGTTGCTGGCAGACGGATTCGAAATTTACGAAGCCAGCGTATTTATCGATGTTATGGGATGGAATCTGGCGGAGGGTGACGGCTCAACACGTTTATACACCTGTGGATTACAAAAACAGATAAAAAGCACTTTTGGCCAGGGGTTTATTGTTGATCTGACGATCGACGAAATTGAGGCTGGTGATTTTGATGCTTTGGCTATACCCGGTGGATTTGATGAATATGGCTTCTACCGCGATGGGTACAACGAAAAGTTTCTCGAACTGATCAGAAAGTTTAATTCCGGAAATAAAATTATTGCCTCCGTATGCACAGGAGCTTTGCCAATTGGGAAAAGCGGAGCACTCGCCGGTCGCAATGGCACAACCTATAACCGAAATCCACTACGTCAGGAAACCTTGCGTAGTTTCGGGGTAAAAGTTATTAACGAACCGGTTGTTGTGGATAAAAACATAATCACTTCCTGGAATCCTTCGACAGCCATGGAAGTTGCATTCAAATTACTTGCACTTCTTACATCGGAGAAGCAAGCTGAAAAAATAAAATACCTGATGGGGTTTGTTGAAGCTGAAACGCAAAAGTGATTGGTTCAGCTTCAAATATTTCTATTTTTGCACATTTCCAATAAAGAGCCAAACCTTGAAAGCATCAGGTACCATTCAATTTACAAGCCAGACTTATCCAAATACAGAAACGTCACTCTTTTCAATTGTCATTCCCACCTGGAATAACCTGGAAATGATACAGTTATGCATAATAAGTCTTCTGAAAAACAGCACATATAAGCATCAGATCATACTCCATATAAACGATGGGAACGACGGCACAAAAGCATGGGCCGAAGAGCAAAAAATCGATCACACCTGTAGTAAAGTCAATATAGGAGTTTGTTACGGATTGAATGCCGCTGCAGGACTCGCAAAAACCGGATACATTCTTTACCTGAACGATGATATGTACGTTTGCCCGGAATGGGATAAGTTCCTTTGGGAAGAAATACAACTGATGCCCGATACGTATTTTTTCCTTTCAGCAACCGCCATCGAGCCTGTTGATGCTGGAAAAAAGATTGCAATTGCACCTTATTCTTTCGGTACATCTCCTTCTGATTTCCGCGAAAAAGAATTACTCGAAAAATTCGCTTCTTTACCTATGAACGACTGGAACGGAGCTTCGTGGCCGCCATGCGTGGTGCATCGCGATATTTGGAATGCCGTTGGCGGATATAGCGTTGAGTTTTTCCCGGGATTTTATTCCGATCCTGATTTTTCGATGAAACTCTGGCAAATGGGCGTGCGCAATTTTAAAGGTGTTGCACGAAGCCGGGTGTATCATTTCCTCGAACATTCGACAAAGCGATTAGGCAGCCGGAATATAACAAAAGGAAACAGGGTTTTTCTGAATAAATGGGGAATTACAGCGCGTATGTTTTATAAGTTCTATCTGAAGATGGGCAGCGGTTACAATGGAACACTTCCTGAATTTAATGAAACACCGGCATATAAAATCAAGAAATTTACCAGCAGTCTTAAAAAAATATTTACAAATGGTACTGCGATATAAATTCATTTCTGAACAAAAAAGTTTAATAATATTGCATATAAATAATTGTTAGCTAAATACTTCGGTCGAATTTGTTTTCTGACACTATTTCATAAAGTATCGTTCTTTAACTCCGGGAATTATGGAACTCAAATCTGGGAATATCACACTTCGCCCTTTGCGACTGTCCGATGCAAGCCGCTTAACCGAATTAGCCAATAACGAAAAAATCAGCCGTAACCTCCGCGATGGGTTTCCACATCCTTACACATTAGCTGATGCTGAAAATTTCCTTCAGAAATTCACGAACCAGAACCCTGTTACGTTTTTCGGGATTGATTACAATGGGGAATATGTGGGTAATATCTCTTTGTTTCCGGGGCAGGATGTTTACTGCAAATCAGCAGAAATTGGCTACTTTATCGGTGAACCTTACTGGAATAAAGGCATCACTACTACAGCAGTTAACATTATAACAGAATACGGTTTCAATCACCTGAATATCATCAGTATACACACAGGAGTATTTGAATACAATACAGCCTCGCAAAAAGTATTGGAAAGGTGTGGCTTCACTAAAGAAGGAATTTTCAGAAAATCTATTTTCAAACAAGGGAAATTGTGGGATGAGGTAAGGTACGCGAAACTGAAACCGGTAGTAGAGTAACTGAATAATTTCTTTTACTGATTCCGGTTGGTTAAAAAGAAACCTTAATTTTTTTCAAACATATTGAATGGGACAACTGTCATTATTCTTAGTGTCTCTCAGTGCCCTTAGTGCCTTAGTGGTTTTCCAGGTTTTAAGCAAAGGCATATGGGGCCGTATTTTCTGCCATGCCAGGCGTTTTAAAAAAGTCATTCCTGTCATCTCACTCTTTTTCGTACTTTTGCACCGGTGACAACCTGTTCTATCGTATCCCGGCTTGTCCGCGGGTAAGGAAAGTCAGGACAACACAGAGCGCCATACTTCCTAACGGGAAGGTCCTGCGGCCGAACACCGTGGGAACAGCAAGTGCCACAGAAAATATACCGTCCGCCGCAAGGTGTGATAAGGGTGAAAACGCGGGGTAAGAGCCCACGCCATGTTGTAGCGATACACGTGAGGGTAAACCTTATGGGTTGAAAGACCAAATATACCGGGAGTAGCGCCGCGCAGGCGGTTGCTGAAAGGGTTGCTCGCCCGATGCCCGGGGGGTAGGTCGTTAGAGGCCGACAGTGATGGCGGTCCCAGATAAATGATGGAAGCCTGAGGGTCGGCAACAGGCCCAAAGGGACAGAATCCTGCTTACAGGGTTGTCACCTAAGTGTTGCATTTAGGAAAGGGGTTTGGGGTTAGGATTTGGGGGTTAGGGAATCGGAAATTATCCTATCATTGCGATCAGTTAGAGTTTCTGAAACGTTTGAAGAGTTTGACTGGAGGGTCTCCCCTTCTTCTATGGGAGATGTCCGAAGGACAGAGGGGTACAATACCATAAAAACTGTACACAAATTTCAGGACGATAAATTGAGCTTTAGTGAACTGTATGACTTGTAAAACTGTTATATTCAAACAAAAAAATCTGACAATGAAACACGTAT
>JBBQUX010000051.1:0-22718 GCA_038212135.1 Bacteroidales bacterium
GTCGGTCATTTTTACAAATTCCGACGTAACTACCGAACTTACACTGCCATTCAGTTGGGCATAACACCTGATGACTGATGTTTGGTCAATTGCAAATGGTACCGTGTATGATTGCGTCGTTGTATTTTCGTTTACTCCTGCAATACTATAAAACAAGGCAGCTCCGGCAGGACCCGTAATGGAAATTACTTTTTTATCCTTGAATGATTTTATTGCATCCACGATTGCAGGAGCCGGAATAATGAGGTTATCGGTAATAGCAGTGACCGGTTCATTTTTTGAACCTGTGCCCCATTTCTTGTTGGGTTGGTTACTCATGACAAATGTAAGTTCACCGCCTTTCATAATATCAGCATGATTCAGTGTTGACGACTCATAATTTTTCCCATTCAGTGAGGCTGATTTTATATAATAATTATTTGCCGATATGCCATTGGCTTTGATGACGAATTTTTTGCCGTTTTCAAGATTGATAGTCACCTTGTTAAACCATGGAGTCCCGGTAACGTAGTGATCTGTTCCGGGAGTTACGGGGTAAAAGCCCATGGCACTCAATACTGCCCAGGCCGACATTTGCCCGCAATCTTCGTTCCCTGAAAGCCCGTCAGGATTATTGTGATAAAGCGTATTCAATATCTGGTGAACCTTTTGCTGGGTTTTCCAGGGTTGGTCAACAAACGGATACAAGTATGCTATATGGTGGCTGGGCTCGTTGCCATGGGCATACTGGCCGATCAGTCCGGTGATATCACTTTGGTCGCGGCCTGATGTTTTTGAGGAAACGCTGAACAGCTGATCGAGTTTTTTAGCCAGGTTTGCTTTGCCGCCATGTAATTGTATCAACCCATTCATATCCTGAACAGCCGAAAAACTGTACTGCCACGAATTGGCTTCGGTGTAATTGAAATTTACTTCAAACGGATCAAAAGGATTGAACCAGCCGCCGTTGGAACGGGCACGCATAAATCCCGTTGAAGCATCGAAAACATTTTTGTAATTCTGTCCACGTTTATTAAAGTAAACATATTCATCATTATTGCCGATTGATTTTGCAAACTGAGCAATACACCAGTCATCGTAAGCATATTCCAGTGTTTTCGAAACACTTTCCGATTCGTCTTCGGTTGCGATAAACCCATTTTTTGCCAGCGCTGTCAATCCTTCATTTCCTTCACGGGTTGCGCTTTTACGCATTGCCTGCAAGGCTTTCCCTGTATCGAAACCGGTGATTCCTTTCATGTATGCATCCACAATAACAGGTACTGAATGATAGCCGATCATACAAAAGGTTTCGTTGGCGGCAAGTTCCCAAACCGGAAGCAAACCACCTTGTTCGTATTGAACAAGAAATGTCTTAATATAATCGAGTGTGCGTTTGTGATCAATAATGGTCATTAAAGGATGGCAGGCACGGTATGTATCCCACAACGAGAAAACGGTGTAATTGATAAATGAAGCGTCTTTATGTACTTTGAGGTCGCGGCCGCGGTAGCTTCCGTCCACATCCATATATGTATTCGGGTTCACCATGGTATGGTATAGAGCGGTGTAGAAAATGGTCTTCTGTGAATCGGTGCCACCTTCAACTTCAATTTTCGAAAGTTCCTTATTCCAGGTTGATTTTGCATTGATGCGAACGCTTTCGAAATCCCAGCCGGGAATTTCGTTATTCAGGTTTAGCTTTGCCCCATCCGTGCTTACTGCTGAAATCCCGACTTTGACAAGGATTTTTTCGCCATCTGTAGTATTAAAATGAAAAATAGCTTTAATGTTTTTTTTGTCCTCAACCGATTTAGTTCCAGGCATGGATTTGTTGTCAACAGCTATATCGTAAGTAGTAAATGGCTTCGAAAATTTGGCAACAAAATACACATATTGGTTTTCTGCCCATGATCCTGACCTCCTCAGGCCCTCAATCTGAGTATTACTGATAACTTTTATCGACGATTCGAGTACTTCATCACGGTGAAAAAGATCAACCAGTATATTCGATTGTTTTGCTGCCGGAAACGTGTAGCTGTGCATACCAACACGGGTGGTAGCAGTAAGTTCAGCAGTAATAGCGTAATCGTCGAGTACTACCTTGTAATATCCCGGGCCGGCACTTTCGCTGCTGTGTTTAAATTTTGAACCGTAGCCTGGTTTGCCGTCCGAGCCATTGTTCCAGCGTGTTTCACCTGTAGTGGGAGCAAAAAGGATGTCGCACAAATCGGGAACACCTGTACCGTTGAGGTGTGTGTGCGAAAATCCATAAATATAACTGTCATCGTAATGGTAACCTCCGCATCCGTCCCAGCCTTCGAGCCGTGTATCAGGGCTTAGCTGAACCATCCCGAAAGGCATTGTTGCGCCGGGATATGTATGCCCGTGGCCTCCTGTTCCTATAAAAGGATTAACGAAATCTGCAGGTGTTTTCTGAGCCGTTAACATAAAGGAAAATGCTGCAGAGGCAAGCAAAAGTAATGCTGTCTTTTTCATAATAAATAGGGGAATAGGAGTGGAATAATTGTAATGATTTAACTCAAATGAAGTTGTAAAAATACAATCTTTTTAAATTTATTTACAAAGTTTAAAAAATTAAATTATTTTTGTTCCTTTGAGGATAAATACCAAAATGTCTGCACACCCAAAGGGTGTCTGACACCTGAGTCTGAGGGAACAAAAGGTAGCAGAATTAATTAAATAGTTTTACTATGAGAAATACCATTCCGCATTTATTTTTAGCGATCATAGGTATGCAGGCTGTTTGCACACAGGCCCAGGAGCCGCAAATTGCCATCAATCCGAGACACTATGTTTGTTACAAAGCTGTTTCCCCGATTATCGTTGATGGATTGATTAATGAATCAGAATGGCAAAATGTTCTCTGGAGCGAGTATTTTGGTGACATTGAAGGAAGTCAGAAACCGCAGCCTTTATACAAAACAAGGATGAAAATGCTTTGGGACGATAAATTCCTTTACGTAGCCGCGGAGTTGGAAGAACCTCATGTATGGGCGAACTTCACCGAGCGTGAAAGTGTTGTTTTTTACGACAATGATTTTGAAGTTTTTATTGATCCGGATGGCGATACTCACCATTACCTGGAATACGAAATGAATGCTTTGAACACCCAATGGGACCTGTTGCTGCTGAAACCATACCGCGATGATGTGAAGCAGAACGTTGCCATTGATAACTGGAATTTTAACGGGTTGAAATCGGCCGTTCATGTGGATGGTACCATCAACAACCCGAATGACACCGATAGAGGCTGGACGCTGGAAATTGCATTTCCGCTGGATGCCTTAAGTGAACTGAGTGCTACCGGTAAAAATCCTGTTCATGGCCACCAGTACCGCATCGGTTTTTCGCGTGTTGAATGGACTGTGGATGTGGTGGAAGGGAAATACAAAAAACGCACGCACAAGGTTGGTGGAATTGAAAAACCATTGCCCGAAAATAACTGGGTATGGTCGCCGCATGGTGTTATTGCCATGCATCAGCCGGAAACCTGGGGATTTCTGCAATTTTCGGAAACTTTAGCCGGTAAAGGTGTTGATGCTTATATTCCTGATCCTGACAATGAGGTGAAATGGGCACTCAGATTATTATATTACAGGGAGAAAGCCTATTTTGAGAAAAATAATTCATATACTTTGGATATAAAAGTGCTTGGCCTGGAAAATTATATAGTAAATGGAAAGCCATTCCATCCTTCGATTAAAATGACTTTCTCCTCATGGGAGGCTATTGCGACCTCCGTGAATGGAAAATCAACCTGGCATATAGTGCAGGATGGCAGGATTTGGAGAGATTAGTTACTCGTGAGTAGAAAATAGAAAATAGTTTATCTGCCATTTTCTATTAACTATTTTCCATTAACTGTTCATTTACTCAATCTTTCACCCTTCCCATTCCCAACATCCGAACCAGCCAGTTTGGCAAAGGTTTCTCAGGACTTCGTTTCCTTAGATCAAGGTACCAACCAAACTTTTTCAGGATAGGGACTTTATGGGTTTCAACAAATTCGATAAGTGTGCCGTCGGGATCTTCGATGTAGGAGAAATGGCCGGCTGCTTCACCCATATCAAAACTATTTCCATCGTGATGGGCGAAACTATCAACAGTAAATGGAAATCCACGTTGGGAACAAGCAATATTTAAAGCTTCCATCCCACGGATATCGTAGCAAAGGTGAATAAAACCCAGGTCGCCCCAGAAACGGTCTTCGTATATTTTTCGGGCTTTGCGGCCCTCAACCTGAACGAGTTCAATTTCACTGTCGCCAAACAAACGGCTGAAAGCACCAAGGCGTGGTTTACTATTTTTGAGTAGTACCCTGCGAAAATGAGCATCTCCGCCATTCAAAGAAACAAAATCGGCGGAAACTCCTTTTTTATCAAAAATAACCTGATCGTAACCCAGAATATCTGAATATACTTTCATGGATTCCTCCATGTTTGTTACTCCAATTACAACTCCGTACACCGACCCGGTAAGTTTTTTTTCGTTACCAAACCAGTTTTGCGACTCAATTACCTGAAAAATATTGTTATATGGATCGGTTAGAAAAAAATGGGCGCGGCCATCCGGATCAGCTACTACCGGGCTTACATTAAGTTTTTCGGATGTAAACCATGCATGTGTCTTCTGAACATCGCGGGTTTTAATTTTTGCTGCAAAAATTCCAAGATCGCCTAAGGCCGGAATAAATTGTGCAGCCTGCGGAATGCGATCAGTGTATTGCCAAATTTCAAATCCACCGCCACCATTGAGGTTAAGTGCAAGAACCGCATGGCGTTTCTGTGGCTTCCCGCCGGTATATGGAAGCATGAGCGAAGCAGTTGCACTTTCTTCAAAGACTTTAATATCCATACTCAGGTATTTGCGATACCATTTCCATGCTTCAGCAACATTCTTCACGCCAATGCCGAGTTGCTGTATTCCACTAATTACTACTTGATTCATTGTTAGATAGGATTTGGGGGTTGGGATTTAGGGTCTTAACAATAATATTAGTGTATTTTTTGGCAGAATATTTATACTGAGTTTTCAAATATCGAATATCGAACAAGGAATAATGAATTTCGAAGTTATGAAGCTATAAAATTAGTGCCACTATCATCAGTATTATTTATTCATTTCCATTTAGGTTTTTTTACTTCATTATTCGATATCTTATTCGATATTCGTTATTCAAATCTTTTTTTTTGTTCTGGCTTGTCCAGGTTAGGGTTTAGGGATGCTTTATCCCAATTTCTATTGTTCCATTGTTTAAATGTTTAAGAGTTCAATGCCTGCGGCGTTCAATTGCCTCTGTGGCGTTCAAGGGTACAAGAGTTTGAAGAGTTTGAATTGTTTGAAAAGTTTTAGTTTTGAGGTAAATCCGCAATCCGCAATCCACAAACCAAGAATCACGCATTTGGATCAATCCGTAAAGCAATCCAATAAAACAGCCAGGGGATATAACGCTTGAAGTAGGCCATGAGAATTTCCTTTTTACCAATCAGTATTTGTTTTTTGTTTCTTTTTACAGCCTGGTCAATTTTGGCAGCGCAATATTCAACACTTACTCCGTTTGCCTGGCCTTTGTCCATTTGTCCGTGTTTATAACCAGTGGCGGTAAGGGCACCGTACGAAAAGTTGGTTTTTACTCTTCCCGGGCAAACCATCAAGACATTTATTTTGTCTTTATGATGTTCGAGCCTGAGCGTTTCGAAAAACCCGTGCAAAGCATGTTTTGCAGCGCAATATATCGAGCGTTGCGGAAATCCGAATAATCCTGATAAACTGCTCATTACAACAATGGTTCCTCCGCCTGTTTTTACCATAAACGGCAGTATTTTCCCGGTTAGTGTGGCATGACCCCAGAAGTCAGTTTCCATAATCTTTCGTGAAACTGCGTCAGGGGTTTCTATTATCAATGAGCGCTGACCAATGCCACCAACATTAGCAAGAATATCGATTTTCGGAATCCGGGCCTGTACTTTTTCTACAGCATCTGCAATCTCTTCTTCTTTAGTGAGATCAAAAGGGATAATCATCACCCTGGCACCTCTTTTTTCGCATATTTCAGCAACAGGTACAAGTTGTAACTCGTTAATCCCTGAAAGAACTAACATTGTTCCTGTTGCGGCCCAGTGCATTGCCATGGCTTCACCTATTCCGGATGAAGCTCCGGTGATCCATATATTCCGCTGTATACGGGAGCTTTGATTTTGTGGTGTTTGGGATGTTTTTTTCAAGTTTCTGTTTTCAGGTTTTTTTGTTTCTTTCTTCAGGGCTTACTTTGTATGTCAATTATATTGCTCCGGAATTGAATGTAAATAAAACAAGGCAAAAGTGTCCTGAATCCCTGAAACAAGGCACAATTAATTTAAGGTGTTTTTTCTTTCTTACTCTTTTCCAGGGCTTCTTCGCGCTTTATTATTACATTGCTGATTTCATCAGTCAGCAGGAATTTTGTAAGGATTTTTTTGTCTTCATCCAACAGGTACATAATTGGTGTACTGCGGATATCGTACGAAGTATGATAATTACCGCTTAGGCTCAGGTGGCCATTCACATTGATCCACTTCAGGTTATTCTTTACGATATAGGCTTTCCATTTAACCATGGAAGTATCGGTGCTGATACCATAAATTTCGAGGTTATACGTATTGTGGAATTCTTCATAAAACTTCTGTATTTCAGGCATTTGCTGGTTGCAATGCCCGCAGGTACTTTCCCAAAAGAAAACCAGTGTGTACCTTGCTTTGGTTGCGATGAGTGAATGAGCCACATTCATTGTATCAAGTAATATGAGGTTGGGAGCCGGTTTACCAAGCAACAAAGGTTCTAATGTATTGACGCGTTTAAGGATATTGTCCTTCACCTCAGGATATTGCCAGTCAACTTTCCCCGTTTCAAGGTATTTGCGCACAATATAAACGAACAGTGCATCGTGACCCATCACCTGCGAAGATTCGTATTTCAGCGATAGAAACCAGGCCATGTACGTCTGGGTTTCTTTGTTTGCGGCTGCCAGGATCATAACCTTATCAATATCAGTTTCCAGCGAATCGCGCACAGGTACTACCAGTTTATCGAAATAAAAATCCATTTTCTGAGCAAAAACAGGTGTGTAAATCAAACGTGGATCGCTGAATGTAAAATTGTCGAAATAA
The DNA here is from genome assembly GCA_038212135.1 of Bacteroidales bacterium. GTDB lineage: Bacteria > Bacteroidota > Bacteroidia > Bacteroidales > UBA4417 > UBA4417. The sequence goes on from JBBQUX010000051.1 coordinate 7,149, forward strand.
TGTGCTTTATATGTCGGATAAATCCGGGTGGAATCCACTTTGCCATCGGTCGCAGTAATATATTGGAGGTAGTCGGGTTCGTTGCTTGCTTTTACAAAATTAGCCGAAAGGAAAGTGGGATTTGAGGTATAAAAGTTTTTAATGTAGGCTTTTGCTTCCTTATCGATGGCTTCGATGCGGGCTTTCACAATATCAACCGAATCGGTGCGGCTGCGGTTTGCCTTCATCCAATTGTTTAATGGTTCAATTTCGGTTTGTTTGCTGCCAAGGTATTTTATGTAAGCATAGAAAGATTTATTATCGTCAGAACCTTTAACTTGCATGGTGTTAACCACATTGGCAGGATCGCATGCAAATTCCATCTGCTGGCTTCCGGTAAGGAAAAAATCGAAATACTTACTTTTACTGGTTCCCGCAACAATGTACATCCCATCCTTCAGTTTCTCAGTTCCTTCGAAAATAAATACACCTTGTTTGTTGCGGTATGCTGTATCATCGAGATATTGCTTGCTACCAAAATAATGGGCTAGCAGCAAAGTGGTATCAGTTGATCCTGTCAGTTTTATGGAAATTTTGTACCCCTTCTCAGCGGCGTATAGCCCGGTGCTGAAAATCATTACAAAAAGCAGGACAATAATTCTCATTCTCATTTTTATTCTGTTAGTTTTTTGGATTATTTATATAACTGCTTAACGAAACAATTAGTATACCAATACATCTTCCTGGCTGGAAATACCAAGCCAGTTATCATTTGCAATAAGATCGACTTTAAGTTGCAGCCTCCCTTTTCTATTTGGAACCGCCACTTTTATATCCTGCTGTAGTTTGCCCCTGATGTCAGCCTGTAACGGTGTTCTGATTTCTTCCCAGTTAAGCACGTTTTTATTTTCTACCCAAAAATAGGACAAGTATATTCCATTGTTTGTGCCTGAATAAATATGCGTTCCACCTGTATTTAGTATTGTAACAGGAATCCAAACCGTATCCATTGCCTGGTATATACTTTTTGAATCGATGGTAATCCTCATATTATTAGCTGTGTAAGCAATATTTGCATTTGGCGTTGAATCGTTCAGAGTCCGATAAGGGCCAATATCGAGGTGAAAATATCTCTTGTTCAGCCAATTTTGATCCTTAAGCTCCCATTTCCTGAATATAAACTGGTTAGCTTTAATTTTGTTGCTGTTGTTTTCAAAATTCAGATCATCGGCGGGCGCAATAGTAACAACAATATCATTGCCGTCAATTGCGCTAAGCAGCATGGTTTCAATAGGGTACGACCAGTTTAACTGAGTATAACCATGATCCACAACACCGTAAGAAACAACAAATTTACTTCCTCCCTGCTGACGGGCGGCATGGATCAGTTGTTCCATCTGGGCAACACGTTTCATAAATATTTCGCTGCCATAATAAATAACTGCCAGCCGGTAAACGATAAGTGCTGATACCAGAAGAATTGAGATATTAAGGAGTCCTGGTTTTCCTTTTGCAGGAAATCCATAAATGAGAGGAATGAAAACGATAGGGACAAAAGGAAACATTACCTGCTCCATATACCGTGAAGGCGAAGCTGTATATGCTGTGTTTACAAGGAAAATATAGGTAAAGAAGGTTCCTGCTACAACAAAAAGCCTGAACCATTCCTTTTTATGCATCAGCATATAAACCACAAGTACAAAGGCTATCAGAACTTCGGAGTAATATCTTACCATATACAGTCCTAATACTTTATAATACAAAGGATTAAGTAATTGTAAGTATTGTGTATTATCCGCATAATTAAACTGCCAGGCAAACTTATCCGATTCGTAATCGCACATCACAAAATACTTGAAAACAACGGCTCCGATAAAAACAAGTATTATGGGAACATAGTATTTCAGTGGTTTGGCAGTTTCTTTCGAATAGTCATAAAGCATCAGGAAAACAAACAACATAAATGCAAGCGGATGGCTTAACAATATGAGTGCTTCGAGGATAAGCAGGATGAAAATAACGTTGAAGCGGAATGGTAATCGCCACAGAGCATAAAAGGTGATAAGCAAGGGTACACCGTAATACAGCTCGAACATGGGTGTGAAGAAACTGTGCATTATTCCAACAGTCTGGAAAAGGATAATAAGCAATCCCGACCGCCTGTCGCGCAGACCGTAATATACAAACAGGAAAAGGATGTAAAAAAAGATTACATGACTCAGCGAGTAGAGCAACAGGACATATTTAATTTGCAAACCTGTCCAAACCCCGATAAGTGGTATTATTTGCGAAATACCCAGCACTATTCGCTGGCACTCGATCCAGAAAGTCTGATTGTTGATAAACTGCGAAACATAAAATCCTGAATCAGCAAAAATCCTTGCTTTGTACAGAAATGCAGACAGTGCAAGCAACACTATCCACGGCACATGCGGAACAATGCGGTTTACTGCCATGTACCGGTATTTCGGCCTTCGCAGCAATCGCCTGAGCGTCATTATTTTGCCTGGAATTTCAACAGCTTTTGTCATAGTTTGTTTTGCGTATTAAGCTGCTGTTTTTTGTTGTTAAACACGTTTCAGTTTTCAGAATTTTCAAATCTTATTCATGACACTTTTTCTCACCGGCCAGAATCTTGATTTTCATGTAATTTGATTCGGGAGGAATAGGGCATGAATACTTGTGGTTATAGGCACAATAAGGATTGTATGCTTTGTTGAAATCGATAATAATAGTATCCTCGCCATTTTCCTGAATATCAAGAAACCTTCCGCCGCCATATGTTTCTTTACCATTGGTGTCGTCGTTGAAAGGAAGAAAAAGGTGCTTTTCGAACCCGGGCTTTTTAACCAGTTCAATATTCTGGTATACGTTCAACGTATATTCCTCCCCTCTATGCCTGAATGTAACCGAGCCATACAAAGAGTATTCAGGAAGCCGGTCGGTTGTGGTTTTCATAAGGAAATGTGTTGCCTGATCGAAACGATTAAAGCTGGCTACTTTACGAAACTTTACCCGGGGTTTGAAATAGTGAAGTTTCTTAAAGTGTGATTTTTCTTCATCCGGAATGGGTGATTTGGCATCGGTCAGCATTTCTTTGTCTTTTTCCAGCCTCTGCTTTTTAATCTCCTTCAAATAGGCGGAACGATTAAATTCCCCTGCCGTTTGAGCCCTGGAGCTGTTGCAGAAAATTCCGGAAAGAAAGACGAAAATGAATAAAAATTTCATAACGACAGCAAAGGTACCCGTGCACTTAAATCAGGTGCGAAGATATAAAAACAAAGGGTTACTGCAATCGGTTTTAAGAAGCTTGTTAAAAACATACTAAGAATTATTTTGTTTATATTTAACCTGTATTTTGTTAACCCATTTCAGACCGATACTATGGATTTAAGAGACATTCGAAAAGATTACCAGCATAGCTCAATTCGCGACGATGATTTTCCGCTCGAACCTGTACACTGGTTCCGCGAGTGGTTGCATGCTGCTATGGAATCGGGCGAAACAGAAGCTACGGCAATGGTATTGTCGACTGTTTCGGCTGAGTGGAAACCCTCCGCACGTGTCGTTTTGCTGAAATCAGTTGATGAAAAAGGTTTTGTATTTTTTACGAATTACCTGAGTCGTAAAGGAATACAGCTTAGCGGTAACCATGCTGCATCACTTACTTTTTTCTGGCCTTTGACTGAACGGCAGGTTCGGATTGAAGGCATAGTGGTTAAGACTGATGCCAGCGAGTCAGACGAATATTTTTATTCCCGCCCGATCGAAAGCCAGGTGAATGCAATTATTTCACCTCAGAGTTCGCCTATTTCATCCCGTAACCATATGGAACAGGAACGCGAAAAAATATTATTTATGGACGGAAATGATACTCTCCGGCGGCCTGCTCATTGGGGAGGTTACCGATTGAAACCCGATCGGATTGAATTCTGGCAGGGCAGACCCGGCAGGTTGCACGACAGGATTCAGTATCTGCTGGATGGAGATGTGTGGAATGTGAGTCGGCTGGCACCATGATCAATTAAAAATCAAACCCATCGTTCCAGAACCCCAGTCTGCAAGTTTTTAATCCTCCTGGAATTTGGAACTTGAAATCTGGGTTTTGGAATTTGGATCTTTTAACGTTCATTCCACCCACACTAAACTATTACTGATGTTCCTTCCTCAGTAAGTCATTCACCGTTTTCACCGGGTTAAACGTACTGACAGGCACTTCAACAAAAACCGTAATCCAGTTCTCCATTGCGCCGTTCCATAAACCGGGGAGTTCCTGTGCTTTGAGGTCTTTACCATCTTTCGATTTAGTCGAAATAAAGCCGGTTGCAGGATCAACAAATTTTCGAAGGTCAAAAACCTTGCCTTTATAATCGCGTACTCCGCAAACCAGGTCAACAGGGTTAAAGTGGGTTGATTTGCCCAATATATCTTTTTGAATGGGGTTTCCCATATCAATCTGCGACGATTCAGCGATCTGCAGCGACATTTCTCCGTTCGCTTCTTTCACCCAGAATGGTCCACCGCCGGGTTCGCCTTCATTTTTAACCATACCGCAAACACGTATCGGTCGGTTCAGTTTATGATGCAGGTATTCAATTTTATCTTCTCTTGTCATAGTACTGAACTCCGAATCTATTACGAAACCCAGTTTCGATTTAATAAAACGCAGCATGGTGCGCAGGTCTTCATCATCAGGCTTTTCATCGAGGGTTTCGAGGTTTTCAAAAACAGCATCCTGTATTTCGAATAGGTATCCACCAATCACTTTTTTATACAGGAAAGTATCGGGTTTCATGCTGTCGGGCACCACATTGTCGATATTTTTGATAAAGATAATTTCACTTTCACGATCGTTAAGATTCTCGATCAGCGCACCATGACCGCCCGGCCTGAACATTAACCGTCCGTCAGCTTCGCGCATAGGCTTATTGTTCATATCAACCGCAATAGTGTCAGTTGATGATTTTTGGAGTGAAAAAGTGAGTTCGTAAGTGATGTCAAATAGCTCTTCATACTTGTCTTTCACCTTATTTATTTCATCAAGGAACATATCGGCATGTTCGGGCGAAACAGTAAAGTGTATGGCTGAACGTTTTTCCTTGTCCTTGCAATAGTTGGCGGCTTCCACCATATGCTCTTCAATCGACATGCGTGCGCCGTCAGGGTAAGCGTGAAACTGCAGCAGGCCTTTCGGTAAATTGGCATAATTCAAGCCGACCGGGTTCAGAAGATAATCGATAACAATCTTATATTCATGCTTTTCGAGACATTCATTAATATTATAATCATCCTTGCGTAAGGCTTTTGTCAGGGCATCGTAAAATGCGAAGTCTTTTATGCGATTAAAGAAATCCCTGACCAGCGAAAGTTTTGGTGATGACTGGAGTTTCTTTATATCTTCCTCTGAACCCGAATAGGATTCCATAAATTCGAATAAATGCTTGAACATGCGGCTGGCAGCCCCCGAAGCCGGGATAAATTTCAGCACTTCGTAACGTTTCGAATTGGAATCGTAGTAGTACGAAAGCTTTTTTGCATCACGCTGGTTGAAAGCTTTTATACCGTCGCCAACTATTGCCGGCCTGTCGAGGTTTATAAAGGGGAATCCTTTTTTGAAATTATCTATTTGTGCTTCAACTACTTTGGGATCACTTCCACGCGATTGCAGTTGCTTAAGTTCTTCTTTGGTAAACATAAGTCAGGTTTTTGGTATGCGGTTGTCAAAGTTAACAATAATGGGCTGATGGGAAAGCTTTTTTTGGAGAAACAATATTGGTAAAAGTAAGAATGTAAATTCTGTGTGTGTAAAGTATTGATAAATAAATAGTTTCAGTATGCCGCTAACAAGGATAGTAATTCGTGAAGAAATTGAATTTAAGCAAGGAGTATTCTTTATCAATCCAGGATTATTCTTTTCTCTTAATATCGTTTTCCCTGAAAATATAATTCACCTTAACCTGGGTCGTTGTATCTTCGGTGGGTACCGGAGCAGTTTTTTCATCCTCTTCAGCCTGCTTAGCATCTATCCCACCCGCAGCTGGGTTTTCGTCATCAATATATTCCATCTCGTCACTTTCGTCATCATCCCATTGATAAACTTTGCGTTGCGGGCCGGTTTCGCGATAACCGAAAGCAATAAGTATGCCGGCCACTCCTCCCAGGAGGTGCGATTCCCAGGATATATTTTTCTCCGGAAAGAAATCAGGAATAATTCCCCAAACAAGGCTTCCATAAAGAAAAACTACTAGTAACGAAAATGCCATCATGCGTGGTTCACGACGGAGTATTCCACCTGTAAAATGAAAGGTTGCCAGTGCATATACCACTCCTGAAGCGCCAATATGTATGCCCGTGTCTTTCGCAAATATCCAAACCCACAGGCCTGTTACCAGCCAGCATAGGACAAAAATGGCTGTGGCTTTTTTACCGTAATAATAAAACAGGCCTGCTGTAAGAACAAACAGTGGAACCGAATTAGCCGAAAGATGAGCCCAGTCGCCATGCAGCAATGGAGAAAAGAGTATTCCACGAAGACCCTGTAAGGTTTGCGGCAAAAGCCCGAACTCAGCAAATGATATGTGAAACCCTTCTTCGATAAGTTTTATCAACCATATCAGTAACACCAAAAAACCCGGAAACACCAGGCTGTGATAGAACCGACTCTTTTCTTCCTGTTCCATGTTCTATAAATTGCTTTACGAAAGTAGTACTTTTTGTAAGGCAATTTATAGAACTAAATTTTCAGAGGACAATATGAATAGTCAGTATTTTGATTGTGTAGAAAGTTTCTCTCTATATGGAATGTCAAAAACAACCGGATTCTGTTCATTCAGAATGAATTCCGTGACTGGAAGAGGGCAGAAATTGATTTTTAGGTAAACCCATAATTGATTCATGCAAACTAAATTTCTCAAACATGAATGATAAGCATCAGTAAAAAACTATTCTCAAATAAATTGTTTAGAAATAGGTCTATTATTTTTGCACATCTGCTTTTACAATAGTAAATACGCGGTTGATTGTAAAACCAAGATAAATATCACCATCGAGCCACTTGCCGGTTGTTTCGGTAATAAACGCCCTTTCGAACATGGGTTGTGCATTGGTGAGCCTGAACTGGAAAACGTGTCCGCCGGTTTCGAGGTCAACACCCAGGGATAAACAATTGTTGTATTTGGAAGTTTCGCCTGCCTTCACTTCGTAAGAATTAATAAACCCCGGAATCTGGTAAAAGTACTCGGCATTTATAGTGGTTCGTTGTGTCACTTTTAATCTTCCACCAATACCAACCGACAGTTGATCGTTATGATCGGCCCGGGTAGGTACAAGGTTTTTGTGAATATACGTAGGAGTAATCTGAAGCGAAAATGCATTCGAAAACTTTCGGGCAACCAGTAACTGGGCAACGTACGACATACGTGACGAAAAATAATTTGTCCGCGAAGTGTCAGCCCATTTCATCGAATTCAGCATGGCTCCGCCATAAAACGACATGGATAAAGGCATGTTTCGGTCACCTGTACTTTGTCGCAATATCTTGGCTTTAACTGATCCGTCGAAAGTTTTTTCGAACGAACTCCTGCCAATGCCAATGCTGAGCCAATCGTTGATTCCGTATTCAAGCCCAAGCCTTATAGTGGAAACATCGAGTCCCCACATATTATATGCCCCTGAATTTACTGCGCCAAAGTCATGTTCAATTAAAAACTGAAGTGTACCTCTTGCCGGGTTTTCAACGGATTGCCCGAGCACAATGCGTGTAGTCTTGAATGTAGCATAGGTATAATTTGTCTTTGGGGTATTATCTTCCAGCATATCCATCAAATCCTGGGCAAAAACGTGCATACTCAAAGCTGTGAAAAAAAGCAGAGCTGCTATCCTGGTTTGTATCATAATAATTGTATGATTAATCGGTAATATTGTTTATTAATTAGCTATTTTACTATTGAGCACTTATTCAATTTGATGTCAGTTTCATCATACCCGGTGCAAAAACCTTTTATTTTTATTAAAGTACCTGGTGCAATAGTTTTGGCTTCATCGTTATATTTCTGTAGCATTTCGCAACTTATTGATTTATTGCCGAACATGGAGTCGACTTCCATGTCGAATACTACCGAAACCAGTGAGTCGTTTGAATTCACACGGTTGACTTTACCGCTAAGTTCTATCACTTTATTGTTGTAAAGCGAACTTGATTTCTGACTATCGGTCGTGAATTCTTTCCATATTTGTTCAGTTGCCAGAGAGTAGGCTGGTGTGGCTTTTTCGATATCGTCGTGTGGTTTGTTTACATAAAATTTCCATACCAGTGCTGCAGCTATCAGTCCTAGGCCTGCAAGTATAAGTCCAATTTTCAGAAGCTTTTTCATAGTATAATTGTTTGGTTAGTGGTTTGGTTAGTTTTTTGGTTAATTTTCCGGCATTCCCTGCGAAATCCAGATGTCGATTTTAGTCAGGTCGCATGTTGAAAGTTTACCCCCATTCTGCGGCATACGCGAATAACCAGATTCATGATTGATGGCTCCCCTGATACGCGAAATATTCGATGTTACTCCTAAATAACTATCCGTATTTATATTGCCTGAGGGAGAACTCCCGCCATGGCATGAGTTACAATATCCGGCAAATACCGGGGCTACTGATTGCGAATAAGTTATATTGGTTGTATCGCATGTGTTGCTTCCAAGGTATAAATCCTCTTCGTTATCGTAATAGCAACCACTGAGTGTGAGCATAAGTGCTAAAGCAAAAACAAGGTTAATTCTTATTAGTTGTGTCTTCATTGTAAAAGTATTATTTTTATAATTTTGTAATTATGATGTGATGGCTGGTACCCAATAATAAACAAGCTGGCGGTCAGGTTTTATGCAGATGTTAACCTTCAATATTGAAAACCTGGTTAGTGAATCAATTAACCATCTTTTGTTTAAATATGTTTTGCCGTTAGTAAATATTATTTTCGCGCTGCCAGTAATAAATTGTGATAAAAAGCTTAGAAAGGTTATGTGGAAATATGTTCTAATTATTTTAAAGCACACTTCATAATTTCGCTTTTCCGCAGATAGTGTTTTTAGCCCCTTGAAGAATCCATAAACTGATTACGTCTATCTGCGAGCTGGTAAGTGCTTGTTTTGGTTTAGGCGGCATAAATTTCTTCGAATTGGGATTTGCTGTAATTACTTCATGAAGTTTGCTTTTCATAGGCTTGCCTGGTGTAACAAGGCGGCTGATGTCTTCATAAGTATTCAGTGCGGGTAATTCTCCGCTTCCGTTAACATGACACCCCGCCATGTTACAATTCGAATTTATGATCAGCATAACCTGGCTATCAAAGCAAACTTCAGTTGTTCCGGGTATAAGTTCCGGTTCATGCTGGCAGGAAGTTTGCAGAAAAAACAAAATTGAAATTCCTGCAAGAAAGAAGATTTTTAATATTTTCATTTGTGTTTGCGATTATAAGCGCATCAACAAAATTAATTCTTTTTATGAATACTGACCAGATATTCGTTTCATGATTTGATTTATGTGTGTATTAAAAACTTTTATTTGAAAAAAATGTTAAATGAAATGATCACAATTTTAAGTTTGTTGGTGATGAGGTAAAATTTCATGTAATTTTGAGGTTCAATTTAAATCTAATCCGTCTACATATTATGAAGATAACATCATTTTCACTCATTTTGACTGCTTTACTTCTCATTACCATTGATGTTTCAGCCCAGTTAAAACAAAAAATTGTTGATCCCAATACAACCACCCTGAAGTTCAACACCCTCATGCAACTGATTAATTATTATTATGTTGAAGATGTTGACCAGCCAAAACTGACCGAAGAAGCCATCATTGCAGTCTTAAAGGAACTGGATCCCCATTCGGTATATATTTCGAAAAAAGATGTCGAAAAGACCAATGAGCCGCTTGTAGGAAATTTTGAGGGAGTGGGCATACAGTTTCAGTTGTATAAAGATACAATTCTGGTTATTTCTCCGGTTCCCGGAGGACCATCCGAAAAACTGGGTATTCTGGCCGGAGATAAAATCATAAAAATAAACAAGGAAGATGCATTCGGTAAAAAAGTGAATAATCAGTACGTCCTCGATCACCTGCGCGGACCCAAAGGCAGCAAGGTGGAAGTTTCAATTTTCCGCAAAGGGCGTAAGGACCTGATTGATTTTACTATAACCCGCGATAAAATTCCTTTGAACAGCATTGATGCATCATACATGTTAACCGATAATATCGGTTACATAAAACTTTCCCGTTTCGCAGCCACTTCAACCGATGAATTTATTGATGCCGCCAGGGAATTGCAAAAGCAGGGAATGAAAAACATGGTTTTCGACCTCAGGGGTAACTCAGGGGGTTACCTGAATATAGCTTTCGACCTCGCCGACCAGTTTCTGCCTTCAGGAAAGCTTATCGTGTACACCAAAGGACTTCGCAGTCCGAAGCAGGATTTTATTGCTACTTCCGGTGGTACTTTCGAGACTGGTAAACTTGTTGTGCTGATTGATGAAGGTTCTGCTTCTGCTTCCGAAATTGTTTCAGGTGCCGTTCAGGATTGGGACCGTGGACTGTTGCTGGGCAGGCGTACTTTTGGTAAGGGATTGGTGCAACGTCCTTACATGTTGCCCGATAGCTCGATGGTTCGCATCACAACTGCACGATACTATACCCCATCAGGCCGTTGTATTCAGAAATCATACAAAGATGGAGAAGAAAGCTATCATAACGAAGTTTTTAACCGATATAAACACGGTGAAATGGTTCATGCCGACAGCATTAAATTCCCAGACTCACTGAGGTATTTTACGCATAATAAGCGCGTTGTATATGGCGGAGGCGGAGTTATGCCCGACTACTTTATTCCTCTTGATACCACTTTTGTTTCTGATTATTATACCGACGTTTTTCGTAAAGGATTGCTCAATGAGTTTTCTGTTCAATACCTGGAAACCCGGCGAAAAGATCTGCTAAAAGCATATCCGGATATCTCGTCGTTTAAAACCGGCTTTACCGATGATCAGAAATTGCTGGATGAATTTGTAGCTTTCGCTGCAACAAAAGAAGTCCCGCGTAATGATAAAGACCTGGAAGCTTCCGGATTGCAGATAAAAACAGTTCTCAAAGCATTGATAGCCAGGAATCTGTTTAATATAAATGCTTATTTCCAGGTTATAAGCTCAACTGATGATGATCTTTTAAAAGCCGTTGTGGTACTAAAAGACGATTCGATGTTCCAGAAACTTTCCCTGGCAAAGTAAGAATCAGCAATGTCGGATGTTTGATGTTGGATGTGTTTTCATCTGGTTTAAACTTTTGTTTTTAAATGGGTTCCGATACAGAATGATTTTTCTCCCATATTTTAGCTGGCAAAATCACCCGACATTCGACTTTCAACATCCGACAAAATTTTAAACTAGAAAAAATATCTTTTCCGGAAGAAGGTTTATTTGAAATATATTCTATTTTTACACATGTTTATATGTTCACTTTTTTAAAACATTTTAAACAGTTTCTTCAATTTTAAATTGTTGTTAATCAGAAAGTAATATGATCAGCCTGAAAACAAATTACCTCGGACTTACACTTAACAGCCCGCTTATTGTAGGCAGTTCCGGACTCACCAATTCCCTCGAAAATATTATTGATTTCGAAAAACAAGGTGCAGGTGCGGTTGTACTGAAATCTTTATTCGAAGAGCAGATACTGAATGAGGTACACCATACCATGGGTCAGTCGGAATATACCAACCAGTATCCTGAAGCACTCGATTATATCAGCAATTACAGCCGCGACAACAACATTGATGCCTATCTGAGGTTGATCAGTGATTGTAAGAAATCTGTTTCAATACCAATAATTGCGAGCATCAACTGCGCTTCAGCAACCGAATGGATGACTTACGCGACTAAAATCCAGGAAGCTGGAGCCGATGCACTGGAACTCAATATTTACATTATGCCCTCCGATCCCGACAGAACTTCGATAAAAAACGAAAAAGTATATTTCGATGTTTTGGAAGGCGTACTTAAGCATGTAAAAATACCGGTGGCCGTGAAACTGAGTCCGTATTTTGCCGGATTGGCCGAAACTACCCGCAAGCTTTCGTGGGCTGGAGCCAAAGGTCTGGTATTATTTAACCGGTTTTACTCGCCCGATATTGATATAAATACGTTCAGGCTTTCGGCTACTCATATTTTCAGCACACCCGACGATATTTATCATCCGTTGCGTTGGGTTGCCCTGCTGTCAGGAAATTTACATTGCGATATTGCCGCATCCACGGGTGTTCACGACGCTGAGGGGATGATTAAAATGTTGCTTGCAGGTGCAAAATCCGTAGAGGTTGTCAGTACAGTTTATAAGAATGGCCATGGCCGGATTGCCGAAATGCTGGCAGGTCTCGAAGCCTGGATGGCTATGCATGGTTTCGGGAAACCATCGGACTTTATCGGTAAAATGAGTCATAAAAAAACGGATAACCCTGTTGCCTACGAGCGGGTTCAGTTTATGAAGCATTATGCCGGAATTGAATAGTACCTTCTGATCAGTGTAATTTTTTCCAGGAATTTTCAAGAGGATTTCGCAATGAAACAAGGCAGGATGGATAAAGCATTCTGCACAGCAATTTCTTTTCCTGAGCATCTGTTTTAAATGGAAGAAAAGTTATCTTCGCATCCGAAAAATCTCATTACTCTTTCCATGCCCTTTCAGACTTTCAAGGTTTACCTGTTTGCAGTATTATCCATGCTGTTCTGGGGTTTATCGTTTGTTTGGTTTAAGATAGTGGTGCAGTGGTACGAACCGATTACAATTATTTTCCTCAGGCTGATACTTTCTGGATCTTTTATGATGATTTTTATGCTCATGATGCGCTCCTGGCAGGTAATTAAACGTAAACATCTGAAATACTTTTTATTGCTTTCATTTACCCAGCCGTTTTGCTACTTCCTGGGAGAAAGTTTCGGCCTTAAACTGGTTTCGTCCACCATGGCATCGGTGATAATTGCAACCATACCCTTATTCAGTCCTATTGCTGCGTATTATATGGTTCGGGAGAAAGTTACCATTCATATCATCATAGGAATTGTTTTTTCGTTTATCGGGATACTGCTCATGATATTTAATCCTGATCTATCGCTGAATGCGGCACCAATGGGCATTTTCCTGCTTTTTGTGGCGGTTTTTGCGGCGGTGTCGTATTCGATAATTGTCCGGAAGATTTCGCATGAATATAACCCGGTTACAATAATCACTTACCAAAATCTTATTGGAGCAGTATATTTCCTGCCTCTGTTCATGATCTTCGATTTTCAGCATTTTATCACTGTCAGGCCTAACCGCGAACTGGTTTTGGCCATGCTTCAACTGGCTTTCTTTGCATCAACGCTCGCATATGTTTTCTACATAATTGCTATCAAAGGAATCGGAGTTATTAAGGCAAATGTATTCACCAATCTGATACCTGTTTTTACGGGAATAGCATCATTTTATATACTTGGCGAACAATTCTCGGCATTAAAAATAGTTGGAATGGTGTTGGTAATGTGTGGTGTGTTTGTTTCTCAGTTGCAAAGAATTGGTCAGTTTATGCAAAGGATAAAGCTGAAAGGAATTGAAACTGACAGGTTGAAATGATGTTTGATGGTCAAGTATGAAGAAAGATGTTTTCCAGGAAATTTTACGCGTAATTTGTAACGATATAAATAAGTCAAAATGAAAATTATTGTTTTAGGAGCGGGATTAGTCGGAGGGCCGATGGCACTTGACATTGCCAGGAATGGTGAATTTAATGTTACATCAGCCGACCTGAGTGCTGAGTCCCTTGCGCGCCTCCACGGAGTCGAGGGTATCACTACAGTTCAGGCTGATCTTGATGACCCGCAGACTTTAAGGTCACTTGTGATGGAACACGATCTGGTAATCAGTGCAGTTCCGGGTTTTATGGGTTTCCGTACCCTGGAAAGGGTCATTGAATGCGGTAAAAATGTGGTTGATATTGCCTTCTTCCCCGAGGATATGTTTCTGCTTGATAAGAAAGCTAAGGAAATGAATGTTACCGCAATTTGTGACATGGGTGTTGCACCTGGGATGAGCAATGTTTTAATCGGATATGGTGCTTCAATGCTTGATACACTTGAAAAAGGAATTACTTATGTAGGAGGTTTGCCTGTTGTAAGGACCTGGCCATTTGAATACAAAGCTGTTTTTTCACCCATTGATGTAATCGAGGAATACACACGTCCGGCCCGATATATTGACGGTGGCAGGTTAGTAACCCGCGAAGCACTTTCCGATCCTGAATTGCTCAATTTCCCCGGTATCGGAACACTCGAAGCCTTTAACAGCGACGGACTGCGCACACTGGCAACAACCATCAAAGGAGACTATATGATCGAAAAAACTCTGCGTTATAAAGGACATATCGAAAAAATGGCTGTATTGCGCGATACAGGTTTTTTTGATAAAGAACCTATACTTATTAATGGAGTAATGATCAGCCCGCTCGAATTTACATCAAAGCTGTTATTCCCGAAATGGAAGCTTCAGGAAGGAGAGGAAGATATTACAATCATGCAGGTGATCACCGAAGGTTTGAAAAATGGAGTTCGCCAGCGCCATTGCTGGGATTTATACGACAGGTTTGATAAAGAAACCGGTATCCATTCGATGGCCCGCACAACCGGTTATGCCGCAACGGCAGTTGCCAGGCTTTTATCACAGGGATTATACAACAGGAAAGGTGTTTCAGCTCCTGAGTTTCTGGGTAATGATGCCTCAATAGTCAACTTTTTACTTGATAGGCTAAACGAAAGGGGAGTGGTTTACAAGGAGACTTTTGAATTGCTCAGTTAAGGAATTACGAGGTTTACCTTCGGAATTTATTATTTCGCTTTCCGAGTTTGTTTGTTTCGGAAAAATTAATAATTTTGCACCCCTCAAACAAGGCGAGGTAGCTCAGTTGGTTAGAGCGTCGGATTCAAATCCGCCAGAGGCGGACACGAGTTCAACGAAAAACGAAAAGAAATAATGGCGAGGTAGCTCAGTTGGTTAGAGCGTCGGATTCATAACCCGGAGGTCCCGAGTTCAATTCTCGGCCTCGCTACCATTAATCAGGCTACTTCAATTGAAGTAGCTTTTTTTATGGAATTCACAGTATACGTGTTATATTCAGAGCGTTGCGATAAAATCTATATCGGATTTACATCAGATTTATTGAGTAGGTTTCTTTCGCACAACAGTTGTGGCCAAAAAGGATGGACTCTAAAATATCGGCCCTGGCAGGTTATATATTGTGAATTTTATATGGATAAGATTTCTGCAATGCATCGGGAAAAGCAGTTAAAAGGAAGTAAATCCAGAGAATGGATCAGGGAGAAGATCAAAACAGAGTATGTTTCAGTGGGATTCATATCCGCCTGAGGCGGACCCAAGTTCAATTCCCGGCCTCGCTACCATTAATCAGGCTACTTCAATTGAAGTAGCTTTTTTTATGGAATTCACTGTATACGTGTTATATTCAGAGCGTTGCGATAAAATCTATATCGGATTTACATCAGATTTATTGAGTAGGTTTCTTTCGCA
>JBBQUX010000052.1:0-21863 GCA_038212135.1 Bacteroidales bacterium
TTCCTTTTCTTCAGGAGCGTTGTCGATTGAGTCGAATGAACGATATTCTGACAAACCTTTATCAGCCAGAACAAGGGTAATAGCTGCGGTAAGAGTAGTCTTACCATGGTCAATATGACCGATAGTACCTACGTTAACGTGAGGTTTTGAACGATCGAATTTTTCTTTTGCCATTTTAATTAATGTTTATTGTGTTTCTATTTGTATTGATTTTAATTTTCAAAATCAGAGCCTTCGGCGAGAATTGAACTCGCGACCTCTTCCTTACCAAGGAAGCGCTCTCCCCCTGAGCTACAAAGGCTATTAATGTGCGGAAGACGGGGCTTCCCGTTTCGCTTTCGCTCACGGGACAGGCTTCTCGCCCCTTTACTCATCCATTTATTTAAAGAACTTATGAGCGGAAGACGGGGCTCGAACCCGCCACCTATAGCTTGGAAGGCTATCGCTCTACCAAATGAGCTACTTCCGCAAAAATAATGTGATAATGTTTTAATATGCTAATGTGCTAATTTAGTTCAAAGACACATTATCGCATTATCAAATTATCGCATTATCAAATTAATAAAGTGGGGGGAGGAGGATTCGAACCTCCGAAGGCTTAGCCAACAGATTTACAGTCTGCCCCATTTGACCGCTCTGGTATCCCCCCAGGTGTTTTAACATTACAATGAACTGGAGCCGATGGAGGGACTCGAACCCCCGACCAGCTGATTACAAATCAGCTGCTCTACCAACTGAGCTACATCGGCCTTTTTAAATTCTCTGAAAAGAGCTTCAAAAGCAGGCTTTTAGTGTTAATGTAACTCCAACAATCCTATTATCAGCACTTTACAACTGCCTTGTAGCTAAAAAAAGCAGTCCTTTTAAAAAGGACTGCAAATGTACGCACATATTTTGAATTACCAAACAAGTGGTAAAAATATTTTCATTTATTTTTATTCGCCTCTTTGTTTGTCTTTATGTTTACTTAGTTGCTTACGCAATGCATCAACTGCAATATCAGTGGCTTCTTCGAACGATTTGCTTTGCTTCCTGGCAAACAGATCATTACCGGGAACCAGTAAGCGTATCTCGGCAATCTTATTATCAGGGTCTTCGCCGTTGTTAACCTTAAGGGTCACTTCGCTCCCGATTATCCCGTCATACATATCCGACAATTTTTCAACCTTCTCGGTTATGAAAGTATCTAATTTTTTGTCGGTTTTAAAATGCACTGAATTGATGTTAACTTTCATGAGTCCTCCTTTTGTTTATGCCCTTGGGTGGGCTTGTTTGTAGATTGTTTTAAGTTTTTCGATTGTATTGTGAGTATACACCTGGGTAGCTGCCAGGCTCGAATGGCCGAGAATTTCTTTAATTGCATTCAGATCAGCTCCATCGTCGAGCATATGTGTTGCAAAAGTATGCCTGAGCACATGAGGGCTGAGTTTGCTGTTGGATGCCACTAATGATAAGTATTTGCGAACGATAGTATAAATCAGTTTTGGATACACAGTTAATCCTCTCGTAGTAACAAAGAGTGATTGACTATTGTTTGAGGGAACTGCCTTTATTTGTGATAAAAACTTAGTCCTTATAATAAGGTATTCATTCATACAATCAATAACAATTTTACCAAGGGGTACAATCCTTTCCTTGCTTCTTTTACCCAATACTTTAATTGTTCCCTTTTCTAAATCCATGTGCGGAATCTTCAGTTGAATAAGTTCGGCACGACGAATCCCGGTCGCATAAAACAGTGTGATGATCATTTTATCACGGCTTCCTTCATAAGAATCCTTAAATGCGACTTTATGAAGTAAATTATCGAGATTATCATGAGTAAGAAAAACAGGCAGTTGCTTCGAAGCACGCGGAGCAACAACTTTAAGCATGGGATTGGTTTTGAGAAGTCCCTGCCTGAGACAAAATCTATAGAAAGATTTAAGAGTTGAGATTTTTCGGTTGACGGAACGTGTGGATATTTTACGTTCGATAAGGGAGATGAGCCATGACCTGATCAGGGTATGATCGGCTTTAGTGAGATCAGAAATACTATATTGCATTAAAAGGAAGCCGGAAAAATCATCCAAATCGGAATGATATGCCAGTATGGTGTGCGTTGAGTAACGCTTTTCAAATTGCAGGTAGTCTGTAAATTTATCCTTCAACATCCGTCAAACTAAAACAGGAAGTAACCGTTGCCCTCTCTTTGTTGTAATTAACTAACGTTAAAAGTACAACAATAGTATGAGAAATGCAAGTATTACTTCCTGCCTGCCGGAAAAAATTCCGGACTGATTACAATTCCTGCTGCTGCTGAAGCTGTTGAATGTAAATGGCGTGGCGGATTTCTTCGCGGCGCACGATTGACGGTTTGGTAAATTTCTGACGGTTACGCAGTTCTTTAACAACACCGGTTTTTTCGAATTTACGTTTCAGTTTCTTCAGCGAGCGGTCAATGCTTTCGCCTTCTTTTACAGGAACAATGATCATAATGGATAAACTTCCTTTCGGTTAAGTGATTATTTAAATGAATTTTAAGGGGTGCAAAGGTAGGAAATGTTTTTTAATATCAGTTAAGTATTCTAAAATAATTCATTCCATAAAGAAAAGATTTTAAGAATTACTTCAATTAATTGCAGTAGCTGCCTACAACTCCTTTCTGTAAACCCTGAACCTATTCTGAACCGGGATATTGAGCCGTTCAAATTCGGCACGCATCCGAAGGTTATCTTCCAGTATAAGATGGGTAGAGATATCCTTAAACTCGGCTTTACGGGCAGATTCGAGAAGGCTTAATGCCATCACAATTTCGATACCGGTTCCACGGTAATCGCGGTGCACAGCACCAAGCATAATATCCAGCTGTCGCGTTTTCCGTGATGCCAGCAGTATCTGGAAAATGCCTATCGGGAAAAGGTATCCCCTTGATTTCTGGATTCCTTTTGTAAGGTTAGGAATTCCGATAATAAATGAAATTACTTCTCCATCTTTTTCGATAATCTTTACAAAACGGGGATTTATAATAGGAAGATAGCGTGAGGCTAATTCGTGGATTTCGGTTTCCGACATGGGAACAAACCCGTACAGATGGTCGTATGTGCGGTTTACCAGTTCAAGTACAGGCACAATATACGGTTTGAGCTGCCGCCGCGAAGTAAATTCAACCAGTTTCGTCTTGCCGTTATTGTTGGATCGTTGCAGTATACGGTAATACAATTCGGGCAATGCCAGGTTAACGGGGAATTTATAAATCATGCAATCAATTTCCTTCGTAAACCCTTCGTCTTCGACTAACTTGACAATATATTGCGGATTACAGGCTGAATCAAGAAGTGGCAGATTGTCGAATCCTTCGATTAGTAATCCCTGTACATCCTTATCGGAGAAACCATATGGACCTACAAGAAGGGTTTTGCCTTTCTGTATGGCCCAATCATGAATAAACAAAAATAGTGTATGCGAAACTTCCTTGCTGTCAATCGAATCAAAATACCCGAACCTGGCAGAATTTTCATTGCGCAATGTGTTATATTTATTGTGAATAATGCCCATTATCCGCCCAACAGGCTTATCATTAATCATCGCAATTGCCATAATCGTATCGCACGAGTCGAATTGGTGATTCTTTTTCGGATTGAAAAAATTCCAGTCGTCAGAATAAATAGTAGGCATCCAGTTTGGTTCATCCTTATGCAGTTCAGCGGGCAGATGAATGAAAATACGGAGTAGCTTTCGGGAGGTTACTTCAACAATTTTTATATTCATTTCAGCAGGAATATGTCCTTTTATCGAACGCAATATTAATTAATAATTATCAAAATACCTGCTTTGGATGAATTCTATTGTAGAATAAGTATATAAAAAAAACTCCAACTAATTATTTACCTGACAGTTAAAACATTTTTACATTCCAAATTAAAACAAGCCTTCTCTGTTTTGGTTATTAAGTATACTTTTGTAGCATAAACATATATCGATACCTACATGAACATACAATACATCGGAGAACACATAATGGCCGGAAATATTGGCCGCATATTTGTCTGGATCAGCTTTTTATCTCTTGTCACAACAGCAGTTTTATACGTTCTCTCTATAAAGAAAGCTGATAAAAAAAACCTGTACGTTAAACTTGCCGGAAATTTCTTCTGGCTGCATTTTGTGGCATTACTGGGGGTTATTGCCAGCCTTTACTACCTGATCGGGAATCATTGTTTCGAATATTCTTATGTTTGGCAATATTCGTCAACCGGTATGGCGACAAAATTTCTGGTTTCCTGTTTCTGGGCCGGGCAGGAAGGTACTTACCTGGTGTGGGCATTTTTCCAGGGCATAATAGGTTTATTCGTGCTATATTCAGCCAGAGAATGGAAAGCCTGGGTAATGCCGGTTTTTGCCATTGGGCAGCTTTTCCTTGTTTCGATGGTTTTAGGTCTTGATCTCGGGATTTTCAGCATTGGCGGAAGTCCTTTTGAATTGTTGAGAAACATGCCGCAAAATGCAGGAGAAGAGTTGTTTAAAGAAGCAAATTATCTTGCATACCTGGTTGACGGAAACGGGTTGAATCCCTTACTTGAGAACGTATGGATGGTTATTCATCCTCCGTCGCTTTTCCTCGGTTATGCGGTTACTCTTGTTCCGGTAAGCTATGCCATTGCTTCGCTTTGGAGGAAAGAATACCACACCTGGCTCAAGCCAGCCATACCATGGACGCTTGCAGCAATCCTTACTTTAGGAATCGGTATCATCCTGGGCGGACGCTGGGCTTATGAGTCACTTACTTTTGGTGGTTTCTGGGCCTGGGATCCTGTCGAAAATGCTTCACTTGTCCCCTGGCTGCTGCTTGTTACCTCGCTTCACAGCATGATTATTGCCCGTAAAAGATTTAACACTTACGCAACCACATACTTTTTCACAATACTGTCGTGGTTCTTCGTGCTTTACGCCACTTATCTTACACGAAGCGGAGTACTTGGTGAAACGTCAGTACATTCATTCGGGGAAAATGCCCTAGCCGCTCAAATGCTGTTTTTTAATGCACTTTTCTTCATAGTCCCACTTATTTTACTGATAATCAGGAAGAAAGAATTCCCAAAAAAGGACAGTGACGAAATAATGACCCGTGAATTCTGGATGCTTATAGGCGCTATTATTATACTTCTTTCTGCTTTCCAGGTTATCGCGACCACTTCTATTCCTGTATTTAATAAAATCTTTGGCAGTGAAATTGCCCCGCCTATCGACAATATCAATTTTTACAATACATGGCAGCTTCCCTTTGCCGTTGTTATTGCAATCGGGATAGCGATCAGTCAATACCTTGGTTATGGGAAAAACGAAATAAAACCATTCCTGCGAAAGATACTTATAGCTACTGCTATAGCCGCGGTACTGACTGTACTTATCGCAATCGGCGACAAAGTTACTGGAGTAAGCCTTATCATATTACTCTTCAGTATTTTACTTGCATCAGTAGTTTCGGTTGATTTTATCATCCGGTACATTGGCAAGACCTCGAATATAGGATCAGCATTAACCCATGCCGGTTTCACGCTCTTTTTACTTGGGGTAGTTCTGGCCTTCAGCAATTCGCAGGTAATCTCAAAGAACACTTCCGGCTTCGATCTGGGAGATCAGGAAGCCAACCAGGAAAACCTTGTATTGGTTAAAGGCATTGGCAAGCCAATGGGCAAGTATATGGTAACCTATACGGATGCAACAACCAAAGGAAGGGAAACTTTTTACAAAGTCGATTTTGTTAAAATGAAAGATGCAGGCACAGGAAAAATCGATTTCTCATTACATCCTTCACTAAACAGGAATACCCGTATGGGGAATGTATATAATCCTGACACAAAGCATTTTATCGATAAAGATATTTATACTTTTCTAAGCTTTGCCCAACAAGTTAACGGTGCGGCAGATGCTGAAGGGTTCAGCAAATCGGGAGAACAACCCATGAATTTGAAAGACACTCTGGTGATTGAGAGAAGTTTCCTGATACTGGATGATATAAAAACGACTATGATTAACGATGATGTTAACAACGCCAGTATTGTTGCACGTTTCAGATTACTCAGTATGAAAGCCGGTGAACTTGAAACAGAAATCAAATATGAAATTGTTAATGGCGAACTTAAGCAGACTGATGGTATGATTGATCCCCTGAATTTGAAACTGCGCTTTGAAGGCGTTGCTACCGATTCGCAGGCTATTAATGTCGGTATCTACGAAAAGCAACAGGATTACATTGTAATGAAAGCAATTATATTCCCGTTTATCGGGGTGTTATGGTTTGGAATAACATTAATGTTCAGCGGATTAACATATGCCATCATGCGCCGAACTATGCGTAAACCAATAGAGCCGGCAACAAAATAACATAGTGCTACTGAATTAAATAAACACGGGTTCAACATGAACAACCGTATAAAGAACATAGCTTTTGTAGGAGCAGGGAATGTTGCGTATCACCTTGCGAAAGGATTAAGGCAAAAGGGTTTCCGGATTTCAGGTATTTGGAGCCGTGAACTTTCTAATGCCAAAATACTGGCAGATACTGTTGATTCAGTGGCATTTACAGATATTTCAGGATTATGTAAGGATGCGGACATCATCCTTATCGCTGTCCCAGATAAAGCAATTGAATATGTAGCCCGGATAATAGGGAAATATGACGGAATTGTTGCACATACTGCAGGTTCCGTTCCGATTGATGTTTTGAAAAGCACCTTTCAGCATAGCGGAATTCTTTATCCTTTACAAACTTTTTCGAAAGAATCCGGGCTTAACCTGGCGGAAGTACCTTTTTTTATTGAAGCATCATCACCTGAAGACCGGCAGGAAATTTACGAAATAGCATCCAAACTATCTGGCAAGGTATATGATGCCGACAGCAACACACGTTTGTTACTGCATACGGCTGCCGTGTTTGCAGGAAACTACTCAAACCTTATGTATATTATAGGGAATGAGGTAATTAAACGTTCAGGTCTGCCAGCGGATGTTCTCAATGCACTGATTCTGGAAACAGCGAGAAAAGCGACAAGCGGTGATCCGCTAAAAATGCAGACAGGGCCAGCCCGTCGCAGTGATACAATTACTATTGAAAAACATATTGCATCCCTTGCAAAACAACCGGAATATGCTGAACTTTACCGGCATCTGGCAGATATGATTATTGAAAAATACAAATAGAAAACACCAATTTTGTATGTCGAATTACAAGGAAAAATTATTAAAGGTAAACACATTTATTTTTGATTACGATGGGGTGCTGACTGATGGAACCGTGGTTTTAACCAGTTCGGGAGATGCCTTGCGCACTGCCAATGTTAAAGACGGATATGCCATGCAACTTGCGGTAAAGAAAAACTACCGGATTGCAATTATTTCCGGAGGCAATTCCGAATCGATTCTACGCCGCTTCGAGAGTCTCAAAATTGAGGATGTTTTCCTGGGAGTAGACAAAAAAATCGATGTTTATAATCAATATCTTGAAACCCATAATCTGCAAAACGAAAATATTTTGTTTATGGGCGACGATATCCCTGACTATGAAATTATGCTTAAAGCCGGAGTACCTACCTGCCCCTGGGATGCAGCCGAAGAAATAAAGCGGGCAGCAACCTACATTTCGCACCAGGCGGGTGGACGGGGTTGTGTGCGCGATATCATTGAACAGGTTCTGAAAGTGCAGGGAAAGTGGATGAATGATGATGCCTACCATTGGTAATTGAAAGATAGCAGAAAGAATTATTCTTTTGAAAAACAGCTTAATGATCATCCTGTATATTATACAGAAACATAAGTTACAGGTATATCAATAATCTCAAATTCAGGTTGATGCGCGCAATTTTTACTATGCTGAGGGTACTGAACCTGCTTATAATTGCACTTACTTTTCTTTTTATACGATACCTCGTATTTGTTCCCATATATACTGAGTATTCGCTGTTGCCCGGAATGGGGAACACAAACTATGTACTGTTAATAATTGCTACTATGCTTATTGCTTCCGCAGGGTACATAATAAACGATTATTTTGATGTAATGACCGACAGCATAAATAAGCCCCAAAAACTGTATATCGGGAAACAGATTAAACCAAGCTCGGCCCTGGCAACTTCCTTAATGATGAGTTCAATCGCCCTGATATCTGCGATTTGGCTCACCTCTGCATTGCAAAGCTGGCTCCCGCTAATAATACTGCTGATTGCCCTGATTGTAGCTTGGTGGTATGCCATGGTTTTAAAAAAGAGTTTTTTGTGGGGAAACATTGCTGTATCGTGTATGTCGGCAGGCACTATAGCTATGGCATGGTTAATCGAAAAACAATGTTCGGTACTTCCCGAAGCGGTTTCCGCAAGGGTTTCCGGCATTATAGCAGCAATCAGCGTATTTGCTTTTATGCTCAGCCTGTTACGCGAAATTGTGAAGGACATGGAAGATATGGAGGGCGACAAATTAATACACTGTCGCTCACTTCCGATACTAAAAGGCATACCATTTACAAAAAATGTGCTTTTTATTCTCTCAGCAATAACATTTGCGTTGCTGATCATCGCACAGATTTACCTGTTTAAATTCACTAAAATAACTGCTTTGCTCTGGTTGCTTTTTACCGTTGAAATACCACTGGGTTACTTTACACTGAAACTCAATAAGGCAGAGTCAAAAGCTAATTTTCACGCATTGAGCAGCATGTTGAAATGGATTATGGTGGCAGGAATAGCATCCATAGTTGCCGGGCAATTTTGAAACATTTTCCGAAACCGGTATTTTTCATTTTCAGAGCTCAATCATGAAAGCATAAAATAGTATTTTACCAAGATTAACCAAACACACTGATGAAACAGGAAATACTCCGGCATTACAATTTGATACTGGGCTCGAAATCACCCCGCAGACAGGAACTTTTGAAAGCCTTAGGGCTTCACTTCAGCCTGGTTGAATATGATGTGGATGAAGTATATCCACCACATCTGCAGGGTGCTGAAATAGCCCGATATCTCTGCGAACTGAAAGCGGATGCTTATGATACTTCGCTCCTCGAACAAGATTCGATACTAGTAACTGCTGATACCATAGTGTGGCTCAACGGAAAGTACATTGGTAAACCTGCTAACGAAGCTGAAGCTATCGAAATGGTGAAACAACTTTCGGGAAAACAACATTCGGTGTATACGGGAATTTGCCTGAAATCGAAAAAGCAAAAAGTTGTCTTTCATGCACATACGCTTGTGAATTTCAGAGAACTAAAAATGGATGAGATAGAATACTATGTTTCACATTACAAACCTTTTGACAAAGCCGGTTCGTATGGTATTCAGGACTGGATCGGCTATATCGGAATAACCGGTATCGAAGGCTGTTATTATAATGTAATGGGTTTCCCCATCCAGAAGTTTTATGAAGAGCTGACGAAATTTATTTCCGAAAGTATGAAAGCCGAACTGAACAACAGTCAGTAGCAACTCTTGTCATTTAATCAGATCAGAAATAATTTTATAAAATCGCCGTTTTCTGCCGGAGCATTCTAACCCGTTAAACACCAGCAGAAATTTTTTTTCCGAAACTTTTTTACAAACCCTACGGAGATGAAATCAGCATTACTACTCCTCCTATTATTCCCAATTATGCATTTGAGAGCCCAGGTAGAAAACACATACAAAGAACCGCCACGCGAAATTTTTGACCTGATAATGGCAAAGCCTGTACCATCAGCCAGCATAGACGATGCAGGCAAGTGGATGCTCCTGCTCGAACGAAATACGTTTCCTTCGGTAGCTGAACTTGCTGAACCTGAACTGCGTATCGCAGGCCTGAGGATCAATCCAAATATTTTTGCGCAAAGCCGTATGTCCACCATCGCAGCCATGCGATTGAAAGACCTGAACTCGTTGCAGGAAATTGCGATTGAGGGATTGCCGGAAAACATGAGTGCAACATCCGTTCAATGGAGTCCGTCGCAGACAAAAATTGGTTTTGTAAATCTGACTAACGAAAGTGCAGATTTGTATATCATCGACATCTTAACCTCATCGGCAGAAAAAATAAACAAAACACCTTTAACATTTTACTTGGAGGAAGCTTTGCATGGATTGATGATAACAGTTTGATTTACAAGACAATTATTCCCGGTTCAACGAAACCGGAAAGACCACTTGCACCAAAGGGACCTGTAATTCAGGAAAGCTACGGGAAGAAAGCGGCTTCGCGCACATATCCTGACCTGATTAAATCAGCATATGATGAAGCATTATTCGAATTTTATACCCGATCGCAACTGGTAGTAAGCAACTTGATTAGTGAGATTAAAACAGGCGAACCTCAATTATACAGGAGCTTCAGCATTTCACCGGATAAAAAATACCTATTACTGCAAATCGTTCAAAAACCGTTTTCGTATATGGTTCCGGCTTATGGTTTTCCTCATAAAGTACTGGCAACCGATTTGAAAGGGAAATTAATCCTGAACATCGCTGATAATCCTTCGTCGGAAGGTGTGCCTATAGGGTTTGATGATGTGCCCGACTACCCTCGATCGTTCGCATGGCGCAATGATGAACCTGCCACTGTAACCTATGTAAAAGCACTGGATGGCGGACGTGGTAAGTCGAAATCAGATTGGCGCGATGCTGTTATGGCAATGAAAATATCTGCAGCTGACGAATTTGCCGCTGCAGAATTGTTCAGGACAAAGATGCGTTTTCAAGGCGTTACCTGGGGGAATAATGCTGTAGCTGTTTTTTACGAAGAATCATATACTGACCGCAAATGGCAGATGAACCGCTATAACCCTTCAACGGGAAAAACAGATTCGCTTTTCGCGCGCAGTTCGGATGATTCCTATTCAGATATTGGAAAACCACTCACAAAGAAAAATGATTTTGGCCGTCAGGCTCTAATACTTTTAAATGAAAATGAACTTATCCTAACTGCTGACGGAGCCTCTGATGAGGGCGATATGCCATTGATTCAGACTTTTGATATCACCAACGGAAGTAAAAAACTTCTCTGGAAGTGCAAAGCACCTTACTTCGAATACCTTGTAAAAATGCTTGATCCGGTGAAATTTACATTTGTCACAGCCCGTGAAAGCCAGAAAGAGATCACCAACTATTATCTTCACTCAACCATAAAGAAAAAATTTACTGAAAAAGCATTAACCTCATTTACAAATCCTTACACACAACTCGAAGGAGTTAGCAGGCAGAAAATCAGCTTTAAACGGGAGGATGGAATCAACCTTTCCGGCAATCTCTACCTTCCGAAAGACTATGATGCTTTGCGCGACGGGGCTTTGCCAGTTTTAATCTGGTCCTATCCGATCGAATATAAATCAGTATCAGATGCTTCGCAGGTGCGGGGATCGAAAAACACATTTACCCTCCCATCGTATGGGTCGCCTGTGTTGTGGGTAACGCGCGGATATGCGGTGCTTGATCATGCTGAGATGCCAATTGTTGGAGAAAACGGGAATGAACCCAACGACAACTTCATCCCGCAACTATACCTGAATGCACATGCTGCAATAGAAACGCTTGCTGGTATGGGTGTTGGCGACAGCACCCGTGTGGCCGTTGGCGGACACAGCTATGGCGCATTTATGACAGCTAACCTGCTGGCTCACACCAATTTGTTTAAGGCCGGAATTGCACGCAGCGGAGCCTATAACCGCACTTTAACGCCCTTCGGTTTCCAAGGTGAAGAACGCACTTATTGGGAAGCTCCGGAGGTTTATAATACTATGAGTCCTTTCAGCCATGCCGATAAAATCAAAACTCCTCTCCTGCTTATACATGGCGATTCGGATAACAACACCGGAACTTTCCCTATACAAAGCGAACGCCTGTTCAGTGCCATAAAAGGGCTGGGCGGAACAGTCCGTTACGTTTCACTTCCATTCGAAAGCCATGGATATACATCAAAAGAGAACATTCTGCATATGCTGTGGGAAACGGATCAGTGGCTGGAGAAGTATGTGAAAAAGAGTGAATAACGAAAAATGAACAACGAATAATGAATAACGAATAATGAATAGTGAATAACGAAAAATCCCTGCGGCTGAGAGGTGGCGGGGATTTTTGTTAGTGAATATTAAGAGTTGCAATAAGTAATTAGTGTCTATAAGAAAACGAGTTTGAAATGAGCTTTGCCCACGCTCACCCCTTGGCCCCCCGTAGGGGAAAGTCCTCGCGCACTGAAGATTGAGTTTTGCCTGCCAAACCTAAGGTTAAAGAAAATGAGCATTTTTACGTAAAATGATGAGTTTTCTTAGTGACATTAATTAAACTACTACTGATGATATGAGAATTTCAATCAAACTATTATCTGGCCTGAGAATAATGCCCCTTTAATGAAAAAACATATACTGTATCTCCTATAACCTGATAAATTATCCTGTCAGATTGAGTAATACGCCTCGACCATTTACCTGATAGCTCGTGCTTTAAGAGCTCAGGCTTACCGATTTCTGAAAGTGGTGTTTCTAAAATAGTCTCTAAAAGGGTTCTTATCTTTTTTTAGACAAGTACATTACCTGTTCTTGACCTATATTCCAGATATTACTGTGCCCTGGTAGTCAGTTTTATTTCCATACATCGTCGGGCGTTATTTTTTTGTACGCCCGGCAATAATATCTTTTTCCCCCTCTTGAATTTTGTCAACAAATTCAGAATTATAGGGCGTTTTCGCTTCCTCAAAAGAAATTTTTAAGGCTTTCAAAAAAGCCTTTAAAGTGATTAACTTTCCCTTATTGTCAGGATATACTATAAGTGTTTACATAAAGTAAAATTTCGCATTATTTATTTACAAAATTACGATCAAAAAAATAAAATTTTGGGTCAAAAAAAAAATGAAACCATTGTATGTTTTTAATGGCTTATAACTGATAGATGGTAACAAATTTATCCCAATTAAATACCATCTGACTAACCCTGACAATTAATCTGCACTTTTTATCTCTATCTATTATTCCTACTGTGTTATAAAAGGCAAATAAACCTATTTCACGGGCTTACAGTTGAAGTGCCTTGCCCAGGATTGCCTTTCACAGCGATTTTTTGACTAATTTTGCAATTCAATTCAGCATTATGAACAAACTTATCCGGTACTTTTTTCAGGGCCTGTTGCTTATTTCGCCACTGGCCATAACCATATATGCCATTGTTGTTTCGCTTGAGTTTATTGATGGGTTGTTAATCCAGTATCTCACCCGGATTATCGGGTTTAAGATTCCCGGTCTGGGATTCATTATTATTGTATCCTTTATCACGCTTATAGGGGTGCTGGGAAGCTCAATACTTATAAAACCTATACTCAATTCACTGGATAGACTTATCAGCCAGGCACCGCTGGTAAAAATCATTTATACCTCTATTAAAGATTTCATGTCGGCATTCGTAGGGAAAGATAAAAAATTCACGGAACCCGTGCTGGTGAAAGTAAACAAAGACTCTGATCTCGAAAAACTGGGATTCATAACACAACATGACCTCACCATACTTGGCATCGAAGCCGGTAAAGTTGCAGTATACCTGCCTCACTCCTATAATTTTTCGGGCAACCTCTTTATTGTTCCTGCGGCGAATGTAAAAGCGCTTAACGCAAACTCAGCCGAAATCATGAAATTTATAGTAACGGCAGGTGTTACGGCTGTTCCGGGACCGAAAAAAAACAGTGAACTTCACAACGAACAGGCAAGTACGCTTTAATGCTTTTACCCAATTTGACTATGAAAAAACCGCTTATATTAGTTACCAACGACGATGGAATTCACGCTCCCGGGCTGCGATTCCTGATTGAAACCATTCGTCCGCTCGGAGATGTGCTGGTGGTGGCACCAGATAAGCCCCAATCAGCCATGGGACATGCAGTTACCATTCAGATACCCCTGAGGCTTCACCAACTGGCAGAAGAAAACGGATACCGCGAATATAGCTGTAACGGCACACCTGCTGACTGTGTAAAATTAGGAGAGAAAGTGATTATCCGGGGCAAACCCGATCTGATTGTGTCTGGCATAAATCACGGCAGCAATGCCTCGATCAATGTTTTGTACTCGGGAACTATGGCTGCAGTTATCGAAGGTGCGATGGAAAATGTTCCTGCCATTGGTTTTTCGCTGAACGATTATTCGTATGCAGCTGATTTCAGCCATTGTGGTACACTTATAACTTCTATCGCTTCCAAAGTATTGAAAAACGGACTTCCCGACGGAGTATGTTTAAATGTAAATTTCCCTGCAATAAACGGAACTCGATTCAATGGCATCAGGGTAACAAAGCAGGCTAAAGCTTTCTGGGACGAAAATTTCGATGAGCGCAAGGATCCGCACAAGCAGGACTACTACTGGCTGAGGGGAGAATTCGTAAACCTCGAACATGATGAGGATAACGATCATTGGGCCATCAACAACAATTACGTAAGCGTGGTGCCTATACAAATTGATCTTACGGCACATCATATGATTGATACGATAAAAGACTGGCATATAGAAGCTTAATTAAATAGAGATGTCGATAACGAAATGGTTAAAACAGGATAAGCTTTCGCTTGGGCTGTTAATTGCATTGATAATTCCGGTTCCGGCAGCATTGTTTTTTGCAGTTTTGCTCAGGATGGTACAGTATAACCTGCATTACCTCGGAAAGGTTCGCGATGTGGACATTTTGCTTCTTGGTATAGCCATGAACCTTGTTGCTATGAGGTTTTACTTTGTTAAATTCAAATTTGAACATACCGGTAAAGGAATCCTGATATTAACAGTTTTTATGATTCTTCTCTTTTTCATCTTTCTAAAGAATAGTAATTTTACCATCCCTTTCTGAATTAATAATAGCCCATGAAGTATTACATCATAGCAGGTGAAGCATCCGGCGATTTGCACGCGGCTAAGCTCATGAACGGGCTGAAAGCGCACGATCAGCATGCCGAATTCCGCTGCTGGGGTGGTACTCATATGGAGGAAGCAGGTGGAACAATTGTAAAGCATTACCGCGACCTGGCTTTCATGGGTTTTCTGGAAGTAATTCTAAACCTGAAGACCATCCTGAACAACCTCCGCTTTTGTAAAGAAGATATATCGGAATGGAAGCCGGATGCCTTAATACTGGTTGATTATCCGGGATTCAATATGCGGGTGGCGAAATTCGCCAAAGCAAATGGTTACAAGGTTTATTATTATATTTCACCACAGGTTTGGGCATGGAAAAAACATAGAGTTCATAATCTTCACCGCGACACCGACCTGTGCTTCGTAGTTATGCCTTTCGAAGTGGATTTTCATGCCAAGTACGGATACAAAGCCGAATTCACCGGTCATCCTATGCCCGACTCCATGGATCTGGATGCAAAAATTGATGAAGCTGCTTTCCGCAAAACAAATAATTTAGGGGCAAAACCTGTTATTGCTCTCATTCCCGGAAGCCGCAGTCAGGAATTGAAGAGAATACTGCCAATTATGCTGAAAATAACAGGGCGATTTCCTGAATATCAATTTGTGGTGACAGGAGTTTCGACATTAGGTGAAAAATTCTACACCAAACTGATCGGTAACTACCCTGTAAAAGTCGTATTTAACCAAACATATGACCTGTTGAGGATTTCGAGAGCCGCAGCAGTTAAATCAGGCACCGTCACACTCGAAACTGCCATGTTAGGCGTACCACAGGTGGTATGTTACCGTTTTAGTTTCCTTTCGGCTTTGGTTGCCTGGATTGTAGTTCACGTAAAATTTATTTCTCTGGTTAACCTTATACTCAATCGCAAAGCCGTTGCCGAACTGATTCAATACAAATTCACTGCTAACACGCTTAGCCGCGAACTTGCACCCCTTTTACCCGACGGAGAGCCCCGCAGCCGGATGCTGAACGATTATAAAGAATTGCTGATGCGAGTCGGGCCTCCCGGCGCGTCGGTAAGAGCAGCGGCTGTAATTGCCCAGAATCTTAAAACTAACGCAAAAAAAGAAATACAATGACAAAAACCCTTTTTCTTATTCTTACAATTTCACTTCTTACAGCTACAATGGGTTTCACATCCTGTAAGCAGAATACGAAAGGAAATGCTGCTACTGCTGAAAGTCTGATGATGGATTCCCTCAGCATTCCGGTTCCTGATTCAACGGCTAAACGCATGGCAATGGCTGACAGCAGTTGGGAAACAGCGGCCAGTGCGTTTACGGAAGATCAGCAAACAGTGCAGGATTCAACTGCCGACGGTGGGAAGCACAAAACTAATACTATTGGTAAACCCAAAATCGCCCCTCTTAACCGAATAGATCCTTACAGGCCGCAGGAATTAAAAGATGGACTCGAGAAGGCAAAGAACGGCGATTTGCGCGGAGCAATAGCTGATTTCGATCTCTGCATCGCTAAGAATTATAAAAACTATAATGCATACTTCTATAAAGCCAAAGCGCTTATCGAATTAAATGAACCTCAGAATGCCTTACCCAATCTTAACCTGGCCATCGAAAACAACTCGGCAAATGCCATGTTTTTATATTACAGAGGAAAACTGTTTTTCGAAGCGGGTAATACTCAGGAAGCATCAGCTGACTTTGATAAAGCAGTTTCACTACAGCCTGATTTTGCTGATGCATTAAATTACAGGGGAGTAACCAAAGAAATAGCAGGTAAGCATGCCGAAGCAATCGAAGATTACAATGCTGCTATTAAAGAAAATCCTGGATTTGCTACCGCATATTACAATAAAGGCACATCTGAGGCTTCACTGGCGCAGTACCCTGCTGCAATTGCATCCTTTTCGAAATGTATCGAACTCGACCCGAAGAAAGTAATGAGTTTTATGAATAGGGGAAACTGCCATATTATGTTAAAAGACTACAAATCAGCAATCAGTGATTACACAACTGCTATAACTATTGATCCGAAAAACCCCGATGCTTATTTCAACCGCGGTGCTGCATACCATTATTCAGGCGATAAAAACTCATGTATCGATTGGGAAAAGGCCAAATCGTTAGGAAATAAAAAAGCTGCCGAATTGCTGAGCCAGTATTGCAAATAAGAGAATAGAATAATCAAACACATTTCAAAAGCCGGGAAATAAATCATTTTCCGGCTATTTTTTTTAGAAAAAAAAATAAGCTCCCGTAGTAATCCATCTCAAAGTTATGTGTATCAAATTATTTTATAACTTTGGAATAGAGAAAATGCGATATGCAATACCGGCATCTGTATCCAATGGTGAGAATACTACTGCCATTTATGGCTGGTATCGTGCTATGTACAGTTATATCGGCTACAAATATCATCCCTTTCACAATCTGGATTCTTCTTTTACTCCTGGCAATAGCTGCAGGCTTTATTCCTGTTATCACAAAGAAAAAATCACAAAAGTGGATATTCGGCTTTTTAGCATGCATTTTCCTGTTTGTCAGCGGATTTAATTCTGTACTATTCCGGAAAGAGATTCTGAGTTCCACCCATTTCTCAAAAATTCAAACCCAGGGAATCTTTATTGCCCGTGTTTCAGAGCCATTGCAGGAAAAAGATCATAGCTATAAAACTATACTCAGGGTAGAAGCGATAAAAATCGGAAATAAATCTGTGAAAGCAGAAGGGCGGATTCTGACTTATTTTGCCAAAGACTCACTGAAGAAACCACCTGCCGAAGGCAGCCTTGTAACATTATCAGCGAGTATAAAGGAAATAGAACCACCTCAGAATCCGGGAGCATTTAATTACCGGAAGTATATGGCCTCCAATAATGTATACCATCAGGTATATCTTACTGTTTATTCCTGGAAGATGCTCGAAAATCCTGAGGGTTTCAGTATAATAAGGATTGCCCACAAACTTTCTGATACTTTTGTTCGAATCCTGAATGACAATGGACTCAAAGGAAGAGAGTTTTCGGTAGCATCGGCCTTAATACTCGGGCAGATGGATATGCTCGACAACGAAACTCTGCAGGCTTATTCCGGTTCAGGCGTAATGCATATCCTTAGTGTTTCGGGCTTGCATGTTGGTGTTATATACATCATTATCAGCTTCCTTCTTGGATTTATGAAGAAAAAAGGTGGACAGTTGTACCTGAAAACATTAATTATTCTGATTACTATCTGGGCTTATGCAATTTTAACCGGGTTATCTCCTTCTGTGTTGCGGGCAGCGGCAATGTTTACTTTTATTTCACTAGGTAATGCAAGTAACCGGAATGTTCATATTATAAATTCGATCTCGGTTTCAGCTATTTTCCTGTTACTCGTCAATCCGTTGATGATAAGCAATATCGGATTCCAGCTTTCGTACCTGGCAATTCTCGGTATTGTTTTTATTAATAAAC
Source organism: Bacteroidales bacterium (assembly GCA_038212135.1). Lineage (GTDB taxonomy): Bacteria > Bacteroidota > Bacteroidia > Bacteroidales > UBA4417 > UBA4417. The sequence goes on from JBBQUX010000052.1 coordinate 18,304, forward strand.
CCATTGCCAATTTATGGGAACCCCGGAATCGAATAATAGAGTATGCTTGGGACCTTATTGCTGTTTCAATTGCAGCACAGGTTGCTACTGCACCACTGGCAATGCTCTATTTCCACCAGTTTCCGTCGTATTTTATTCCTGCCAACATTGTCGCAATCCCTGTTTCATTTCTTGCGATTTATACCGGGGTTGCAGTTCTGGCAACTTCATTTATTACTACAATCAGTAATTTTCTTGGTATCATTACCAACTATCTGCTTCTGGTATTAAATACGTCTATTTCATTGATCGAAAAACTGCCGTTTTCAGTAATTCATTTCAATTCTATATTTACTTTCCAAACGATCAGTATTTATTTAATCATTATTCTGATTATGTTATTCATTTACTTCCAAAAAAAAGAGTTACTGTTTACGCTGCTTGGATTGATTCTGATATTATCGATAAGCCTGACTTTTACTGAACTTAAGCGACAACGGCAGCAGAAAATTGTCTTTTATTCAACAGGTAAGCATACATCGGTTGGATTTATTAACGGTAAACAGCAAACATTGGTGGCAGACTCCCTGCTTATCCTGGATGAAAAAGCAAATAAATTTCAACTCGACGGAGCTAAGATTCTTTACGGAATATCATTAGCCAATGCTTTTGCACTTGATACAGTTACCAAAGATTTTAACAGATTGCCTGAAAATTTGAACCCACTTTACAGCCTGGGTGGCAATTTCCTGTTTCACAACAAGCGATTAACCATGCTTAGCCAGATTCCTGTGCCCAAAGGAAATTACAGGAAACTTAATGTAGATTATTTGCTTATCAGACGAAACCCCAAATTCAGAATCGACTATTTAACAGCGCTATACAATCCCGGAGTGATTATTTTTGATGGATCAAATTCTGTTTACAAGACTGAAAAATGGGTGACGGAGTGCAAAAAGGCAGGCTTAAAAGCTTATAGTATTAAAGATTCGGGAGCCTATATTGTTGATTTATAATCTAAATTCTATGCTAATCAATCAGCAATCAAAATACAGCAGGAAATAAAAGTCTTTCAACTAAATTTCAGAAAAACAATTACCGGCGAAAGCGGCTTTGGTCAGGAATTTGTCAAAAAGAGATAAAGTCACCAACCATAATGCCCTGCCTTTCAGTATAACCTGCATTTACTTCAACCACATACAAAGCGGGTTTATCCGACTGAATCTGATCGAGCGAATATGGAGTAGTGTTTTTGTGAATACTAACAATACGCCTTTCGGAATCAGCGTATAAAATATCGAGTGGGATAATTGTGTTTTTCATCCAGAAAGCCTGCATTTCCTCGGTACCCATCATAAACAGCATACCGGCATTCCCTGCCATAGTGTCGCGAAACATCAGACCTTGTTCACGGGCAGCATCATTACTGGCGACTTCTATTTCGATACTGGCTATGACGGTATTACTGCCGGCTTTCAGAAACTTCAGTTCGCCATCCTTGCGAAAAGCAGGTTTAGCAGGCTTTGCAGGCTGTACATCTATCATATCAGAGGATTTACGCACACCAGACTTATCAGGATTTACAAACAGAACCATTGAGCCGATTAAAATGATCAGCAAAAGTATAACAGCGAGTGAAATGTTATATATCGAGGGTTTAATTTTCATTTAAATATGCAGTTTACCGATTCATTTTTTATGCTTTATTCAAACACCTGTTTTTTCTGGAATATAAAATCCATATAAACAGGAAGGTGATCACTGAAACCTCCTATATATTTGGCACCATAATACGTCCGGAATGGTTTCTGACCAAACCAGGCTTCATCATCCTGTAACAGGAAAGGCGCATCAAATATCTGCATGCTATGCGGAGTGGTGTATGACAGCAGCGGCCTTGAAATAATCATATGGTCTATAGTTTCCCATTCTTCACGGAACTTTATTGTTCCTTTCTTCCACGAAAGCCCGGCACCGGCATTCATATTGTACAGATCGTTGGGTGCAAGGCCGGTTGAATCCATTTTGGCTCGCAACACTTTACTTACACTTTCATCCATTGGGGAATCATTCAGGTCACCTATAATTAGGATATTGGCATCGGGATTTATAGCCAAAAGTGAATCGACATTATTACGAAGCACCGAAGCCACATAATTTCTTTTAGGTATTGTAGCCATTGCGCCTCCGAATTTCGATGGCCAGTGGTTTACAAAAATATTTATTGTATCGCGCTTACAAGCTATGCCCTTCACAAAGAGAATATCACGCGTACGGGAAGCCGTATCGAAAGGAAAACGAATTGAAATCGGGGCACTGTAAAGCACCCTGAATTTTTCCGGCCGGTAAAGTAATGCCACGTCAATACCACGCGGGTCGGGCGATTCGCGGTGAATAATTTTGTACCCGAAATTTTTCAATGGAGTATCGGTCGTCAACAGGTATAAAACCATTCTATTCTCCACTTCACACAATCCAATAATTTCCGGCGGATCCCAGCCTCCAACAGCCAGTGTAACTTTAGAAATATTAATAAGTTTACGCTTTAAACGATTAGAATTCCAACCGCGCATACCGCCTGGCACGTATTCCTCATCTGCTTTTGCACTGTCATCTTTAGGGTCGAATAAATTCTCTACATTATAGAACATAACGCGCAAGGCATCTTCTCCCCTTTTTCCTGCACCTGACTGTTGATAAACAGGATTTTTCTGAGCAGCACCACGTGAATCCTGCGCCTGCATTGAAATTGCAACGAAAACGAATAATATAAGAAAAAAAGCATTCTTTGTTGTGGGTTTCATCCAATCAGTATCATTGAGTTTTCAAAGGTAAGAATTAATCAGGTAATTAAATTTTTTATACCTTCTTGCGGCAAGCACATTTATTGTGAGTAGATTAATTCTAAATTACATACATTCCCCGGTTGCACTGCATCATTTTATACTTTCGCAATGCGTTTACAGGAACAAACCTGTAAAGCAGGTAAGCATCAGGTTATGGCCAGTAAAAAGAAATATCCGGTTAATTATTACCGTATCGCGCTTCAGTGGGGAGTTTTTGCCCTTTTATTTTATATGCTCATCAGGCCATTGGTGGATAAGAATTATTCACCCGACTTTGAAGCATACTGCCCGTTTGGAGGTATGCAATCGTTAGCGAGTTATTTTTCGAGTCATTCTCTTGCCTGTTCAATGACCACAGTGCAGATTACACTTGGATTAGCTTTGCTGATTGGAGTAATACTGTTCAGCAAACTGTTTTGCAGCTACATTTGCCCTATTGGTACTTTTACTGAATGGATGGGAAAGCTTGGCCGAAAAGCCAAAATGCATATTACTTTGCGAGGTAATACTGACAGGTTGCTCCGGCTGCTCAAATATGTACTATTGTTTGTCACATTTTATTTTACAGTTACTGCAAGCGAGTTATTCTGCAGAAAGTTTGATCCTTTTTATGCAGCTTTTACCGGTTTTAGTGGCGATGTATATTTCTGGTATGCCCTTCCAGCTCTGATACTTACTATTGCAGGCTCGTTTTTTATCAATCAATTTTGGTGCAAATATCTGTGTCCTTTGGGC
>JBBQUX010000053.1:0-21419 GCA_038212135.1 Bacteroidales bacterium
ACTTCCTGATTCGGGTTCAACCAACCTCAGCAAAGTACGTCCGAGAGTTGTTTTTCCGCAACCTGATTCTCCGACCAAACCAAGAGTTTCGCCCGGAAATACTTCGAAAGAAACATTGTTCACAGCTTTGTATTGTTTCAAAGTTTTGCCAGCCAGATTTCGCTTTAGTGTAAAAACTGTATTAATTCCTTCCGCTTTTAGAATAGGTTTTTCCGAATATAGTTTCGCATGTTGCAGTGCACGCGCCATGTTGCTTATAAATGTATCTCTCTCATTGCCTTTTGCTTCCACAAAATCAGCAATTACTTTTAACCTTTGCGGCCGTTTTCCCAAGGGTGGCCGGCAAGCAAGCAAACCTTTGGTATAAGGGTGTTGGGGGTGGTTGAATATCTGTGAAATGGATCCCTTTTCAACAATTTCGCCCTTGTACATCACCAGAACATCTTTGGCTATTTCGGCGATTACATCCAGGTTATGGGAGATAAAAATAAGGCTGATATTGTGTTTTTTCTGAAGTGTCCGTAACAGTTCAAGAATGGTTTTCTGAACAGTTACATCCAAGGCTGTGGTAGGCTCATCAGCTATAAGAATATCGGGATTACAGGCCAACGCCACAGCAATCATAACCCGCTGTTTTTGTCCGCCCGAAACCTGATGCGGGTAGGCCTTAAACGTGCGTTCAGGATCGGGAAGCATCACTTCGCGAAACAAGTCGAGTGTGCGCGTTCGGGCTTCGCTGCGGCTCACTTTTTCGTGTTCAAGTATGTTTTCCATCACCTGTTTTCCACAGCGGTATGCTGGATTAAGCGAGGTCATAGGCTCCTGGAAGATCATCGCGATTCGTTTCCCGCGCCAGTGCCTCATTTCTTTTTCAGGCAATTGAAGGAGATCATAATTTTCTCCTTCGGGAGAATGAAAGACGATTGAGCCACTTTTTATTTTCCCGTTAGGTTTAGGAATTAAACCCATAATGGCCAGTGAAGTAAGTGATTTTCCTGAGCCTGATTCGCCTACAATGCCCAGGGTACTGCCACGTTCCAGTTTAAACGAAATACCTTTAACGGCAATATGCTCTTCTTCTTCATGGCTGAATGCTATACTCAGATCGGTAAGGGTAACAATTGAATTATTTGTGGTTACGACAGGATTCAACAGGATTTTCAGTTTTATAGAGGTTAAATTAAGCCTTTGATAACTGCCAGTTGAATGATAGCATCAATAATTTCTTTTTCGGTAAAGCGGCTGCGGTTCAGTTCAACATCAAACACCGAATTATCGGGTTTCTTTCCGAAAAATTTGGTAACCAGCAAATCGCGCTCAAAGTCAGTTTTGCGTAAATAGTCGGTGGCAAAATCTTTGCTGAAATCATGTCGTTTGGCAATAGCTTCGATACGCCATTCTTCAGGGGCTATGAGCCTGACATGTAGAGAATTCCTGATATCACTGCAAAAGCTGGCTCCTCCCCTGCCTACAATAACCACATTTCCGTTGGCTCCAAATTGGCGGATCACTTCAAGTATGGTTTTCAGAATTTTATGGTCGCTTTTGTGCGAGTGCGTTGAAAGTGCTTCAACAATCTGATCCATAATTCCGCGGTCTTTATCGTTGATTACATGTTTTAAGGCAGATGGGTCCAGGTTCAGGGCTTCTGCTGATTTCTGCAGAATTTCGCGGCTTACAAGATTCCATTTACCCTCATTTTTCGATTGGAGTTTCCGCTTGTTCAGTTCTTCGCATATAGCCCATCCAATCTTGCTTGCACCACAGCCGGTTTGCCTTGATATGGTTATCACCGGACCCGCTTCTTTCATTTTGCCTGACGGAATAAAGTTACCGCCAACGCGCCGGTTCATGTATTCAAAAAGCCTGTTTTCCATCAATGACTCCTTTTTTTGCTTATATAAAGTTCAATAGGGTTAAAGGTTTCGTGTTTGAAGCAAAATGTACTACCCAGAGTTTTAAATTGCTCCCTATCGCCCCTTTCCCCCCTTCTCCCCATCACCCCTCCCCCCATCTCCTTGTCCCCCCCTTCTCCTTGTCCCTCTCCCCTAATCCTCATTAACCCTCGTCCTGATCTCTTCTGTTTCATTTTCGAAACCTGGTTTCGCAAGCAAGGCAAACATATTGTTTTTGTACGCTTCAACGCCAGGCTGGTTAAAAGGATTAATTCCCATCAGGTATCCACTCATTCCGCAGGCAAACTCAAAGAAATACATCATTTCGCCCAACGAGCGTTCATCAATTTCCGGAATAATAATATCAAGATTTGGAACTTCCCCGTCGGTATGAGCCAGTGTGGTTGCAAGTGCTGCCATAGCATTTACTTCGTGAAGTGTTTTTCCGGACAGGAAGTTCATCCCGTCGAGATTGGCTTCGTCAAAAGGAATTGTAAGCCCGTGCTTTGGCTTCTGAACATGAATTACCGTTTCGAAAAGCATGCGCTGCCCTTCCTGTATATATTGTCCCATCGAATGCAGATCGCTTGTATTATCAACGGCTGCCGGGAACAATCCTTCGTTTTCCTTGCCTTCGCTTTCCCCGAAAAGCTGTTTCCACCATTCAGCAAAGTAATGAAGCGAGGGTTCGTAATTCACCAGAAGTTCAATCTGATGACCCATTCGGTACAATGAGGATCGGATAGCAGCATAACAAGCCGCAGGATTGTCCTGCAAAGACGAGGTTGCGATACAAATTTTCCGCATATCGTTTGCACCTTTAATCAGTCCGCGAATATTGTAACCCGCAATAGCAACTGGCAGCAACCCTACAGCAGTAAGCACCGAAAACCGTCCACCAATATTATCCGGTATAGAATATGTTTTATACCCTTGTTTGTCGGCAAGGCTTTTTAACGCGCCTTTCGATTTATCAGTGATAGCAATGATACGGCTGGCGGCTTCTTCGGTTCCATATTTCTTTTCGATGTGGTCTTTCAATAGCCGGAAAGCAAGTGCCGGTTCAGTAGTGGTTCCTGATTTGGAAATTACGACAATTGCATATTCTTTTTTATCCAGCAGATTGAGCAGCCCGGCATGATAATCCTGGCTGAGATTGTGCCCTGCAAAAAGAATAACCGGGTTTTCGCTCTCTTTGTAAAAAGATGCGAAAGGAGTTGAAAGTGCTTCAATAATAGCTCTTGCACCAAGGTACGATCCGCCGATACCTGTTACAACAAGTATTTCAGCTTTTGCGCGAATGGTTTTTGCATCAGCCTCCATACTGCTGATAAGGCTTTCATCTAGCCTTCCCGGAATATCTATCCAGCCCAGGAATTCATTCCCCTTTCCGGCTTTTTCCACAAGCAGGCTGTGGCTTACATCAATCTCATCCTGCATCAGGTGAATCTCTTCTTCCGAAAGGAAGCCGGACAAGTGGCTGTATTGGAACAGGAGATTTGTCATTGTAAAAACGTGTTTATATATAAGCGAAGGAATATGATTTGAGGGTATAAAATTACGAAAAAAATCCGGCAAGTCATACTTTAATGGTAATTTAACAGTTTCATCATTTGTACCGGATTCCGGATATCGTTCATGTATAATTGATTAAACAAAAAATGCGACCCATAAGCCGCATTTTTCCCAAACAAACAACAAAACCAGTTATGAAAATTTCTCTGCAAAAAAATGAGAGAATAAATAATATAACTTTTTGTTCAATTAACCGATACAAAGATACTTCCATAACGGCCCCCTGACTGTTAACGAAATAAAAAGAACGTTAAAATATGTTAAGCGGTTAGCTAACTGATTATAAGGCGGTATAAATTTGCAGCAGTTGAAAAAACAGCAGTTGGGAAATCAGGCTCCCGATACATATTTTGAAGTAAATAAATAATTTGCAGCCCGGAAGTTTCCGGAAATAAAATACACGTACTGCAGGTACTTAATTTTAATGAAAACATTGAGCCTGAAAATATAATCGTAACCACGTGAAAAAGCAGTTATTGGTTTTGTTAATCGTGATAATGTCGGTCGCAATGGCTGTATTTATCGGTATTCAGGTATTCTGGATCAGAAACTCGGTACAACTCAGGGAAGCCAACTTTAAGCGTACTATCGACGATGCAGTAAATAGTGCATTATGGAAACTTGAAACTATCGAATTTTCGCGCCGTACCACCAAGGAGTCTTTACAAATCATATCGCAGGATACAGGATTTATGCAACTCCGGGCTATTGCATCGCCATTTGATACCAGCCCTGGCGGGGAAACCATTTCAATAGCAAAACCATCAGGTCAGGGAAGTGAAACCATTGCCATGCCGGGAAAAAATGATCAAAGCGAATTGCCGGTAAGTATTACGCGAAATTTTTCGGAGGGTGCAGCTGTGCGTAAGCAATTCATGTTGAATTATGTGATGAACCAGACTCTTGGTGAGGAAGGGAAAAAGCATATTGAGGAAAAGATTTCGATGGGTTTGATCGACACGCTGCTCAAACAGGAATTTGCTTCTAAAGGGATTGCCATTGATTATGAGTTTGGTGTATTCAGTCCTGACCGTAACAAAATAGTACTCGAAAAAACCGGAAATTATCACGATGAGTTGCTTTTTAAAGGTTTCTCTTTCCCCTTGTTTTCGGGAAGTGCAATTTCGACCCGCGATTTCCTGCTGGTCTATTTTCCCCAACAATCGAAGTATAACCTGCAAAGCCTCTGGCTCATGATGTTCGTGTCGTTAATGCTGGTTCTTACCATTATTGCAGCGTTTAGTTATTCAGTATTTACCATTATCAGGCAACGCAAACTTTCGGAACTCAAGAACGACTTCATCAACAACATGACGCACGAGTTCAAAACACCGATTTCAACTATTTCACTGGCTTGCCAGGCGTTATCGGATAAAGACATACCACGTACCAACGATATGTACAATGATTACATTCAAATCATTGGTGATGAAAACCATCGCCTGGGCGAAATGGCAGAAAAAATTCTTCAAACGGCAATTCTCGAAAAAGGGAATCTGCATCTTCGTCCCGAAGCTATTGATATGCACAGCCTGATTACTGATGCGATCAGGAAGATTGCTATCCAGATTGAAATACGCGACGGAGTTATCAGCCAGTCATTGAAAGCTGAACATCCGCTTATAAAAGCAGATAAAGTGCATTTGTCAAACGTAATTTATAACCTTCTTGATAACGCCAATAAATATTCGCCACGCAAACCTCAGATATTGGTTTCGACAGCCGATGCCGATGCCGGAATTTACATCAGTGTTAACGACAAGGGAATGGGTATAAGCAAAGCGAACCAGAAACGGATTTTCGAGAAGCTCTACCGCGTTCCGACCGGCGATGTGCACAATGTGAAAGGTTTCGGCCTGGGACTCAGCTATGTGAAATTTATTGTCGAAAAACACGGCGGATCCATACAGGTTGAAAGCGAACCGGGAAAAGGTAGTACATTTACTCTTTTTCTGCCATATGTAATTCCTGATCAGAATAAAAACAACAAGGACATTTAGTTTTATTCATAAAAATATAATCAGACCGATCATTCACTGGTAACTAATACAATAATATTCCCGATATGGAAAACGAAAAAATTAAAATCCTGCTTGCCGAAGACGACCGCAACCTTGGCACCATTCTCCGCACATATCTCGAAGCCAAAGGCTTTGCTCCAAGGCTTTGTATTAACGGTGTCGAAGCACTCGAAGTTTTCAATAAGGAACCGTTTGACTTTTGTGTGGTAGATGTGATGATGCCTTTAAAAGACGGTTTTGCCCTTGCTAAGGATATACGCAAAGTCGACAACCAGATTCCTATCCTGTTCCTTACCGCCAAATCGCTCGAAGAGGATAAACTGAAGGGCTTCCAGGCCGGCGGCGACGATTATCTTACCAAGCCGTTCAGTATGGAGGAATTGCTGGCACGTATCGAAGCTATTCTGCGCCGCTCAGCTAAAACCACCGATGGAAAAACGGATAAAGGAATATTTACGCTGGGCAATTTCGTTTTCGATTACAACCATCAGAATCTTCGTATCAACGACCTGGATCAGAAACTTACCAGCAAAGAAGCCGAATTGCTTAAAATATTATGCGAGCACGTAAACCAGGTTGTGGATCGCAGCTTCGCGCTGAACCGCATATGGCAGAACGACAGTTATTTCAACGCCCGGAGTATGGATGTGTATATTGCCAAAATCCGTAAATATCTGAAAGAAGACCCTTCGGTAGAACTGATAAATGTGCATGGAATCGGTTTTAAACTGGTGACGGAGCAAGCCGTCTGAGCAATAGCCGCATAGTTCACAAATAAAAATCCCGGAGTATCTGCCCCAGATTTCCCGGGATTTCTTGTTTTCTCCCCTCTCCCCTTACCCCTTCTCCCCTTCTCCTTTCTCCCCTCTCCGCACCACTTTCAGTGCCTCCTTCCGGCTCAGATTACTAAGCTTGTGATTATTAACTAAATCAATAACCGCTTCCGGCTCAAATTTTGAATATTGCCTCAGCGACCATCCAATCGCTTTACTGATAAAGAAATCAGGATGCCCGGCCAGTCGCTCACATAAGTTAAAAAGCAGAGCTTTGTCGGCAGTTTTATTGTACCGGAGCTGGTGTATAAGGCACGAACGCTGAAGCCAAAGGTTCCCCGAGTTCATCCAGTTTTCAATATAGCTCATTTTGATTTCAGGGAACTTTTTAAAAAGCATTCCTGCAATGTTCGGAGCTATAAAATCCACCGAATCCCACCACGATTTATTTGTTATCATCCATTCGGAGAGATCAATCAGGCTCGGATCAGCTTTTTTACAAATTTCTCCGTAATTTCCATGGCTGTATATTGCCATTCACGCTCCTGTTGCTCCCAGGCAAAGCGGATCATTTCCTCCAGTTGATCGCAGGGCGGATATCCATTTTTTGCAATAAACTCTTTTACCAATTGCCTGCGCAGGGGTGACGACAACCCGTAAAACTCAGATTTGTTGCGCATATAAGTTTTTGCGCCTGCAGCCTTTAATGGATCTGCATTTTTCTCAAAGGCTTCGGTCAAATCAGCGAAATATTTTTCTATCATGGTTTCCCGGCAATTATTTGATCTCATTCAGCAATAAATTACTCATGCAATCCCTAATCGCTAACTTCTAATCCCTTCCGCTTGCTCGCGTTTATAGCTCTTGCGCAGGAATCTATGTCCATTTTTTTCGTTGAATTTATTTTCATTTCACCACCACTTTACTGCCCGCTACCCTATTGCCCTTATACAATAAACTGAACTGGTACATGCCTGCTGGCAGCTGCGAAACATCCAATTGCAAAGGTATGCCGGCAAGCAGATATCTGCCTTCGGGAAATGGCGCATTTTCAAGCACAACATTGAGGCTGTCGCCAAGAGACCCTGTAGTATCACTCAAATAATTCGCAACAATTGAGTTGAACAAGCAGGATTGTTTCGTTTTTAATGATGCCAGTTCGATTTCGCGAATTTCGAGAGGAGAATAAGCCGATTCGGCATCTAAAATCTGATTGTACAAATCCTCGGGCATAGGCTCAAAACGTTTATCCAATTCAGTCAATACTGGTTCACCTGAAGCAGATTGTGGGTTGGCTATAAGTATATCCCTTATCATAACATTCGGAAGCACAAACTCATTAGCAGCGGCCGATTTCATCGCAGTATCGCTCAGGTAGGGCGATTTCGTCAATAACTCATCCCGGAGCATTAATGCTTCAGGCGGAAGGCTGTAAACAATATCCTCTTTAAGTTCCTGTGTATTGCCGCCATCTTTCAGGCTGAGCATTTGCCCAGTATAATCGCTGATTACTGCTTCCGTACCGTCTTGTTGCAACTTTAACTGCAATATTCCACCCCCTCCATTGTCAAGATGTGAAGGTATCAGTTTATTTATCGAAGGATAATAGTGATAAGGATAGAAACCTACAGTAGCTATGTTTGAAGTATGCCAGTAACCGTAGTTTTGAGTTTCTGCCAAAGCCACCGGAAACGGGTCATTGGAAAAGTAAACAGATGAATCGATATTTTTAAAAGCTGGTTTTTGACATCCCAGGCATGAGGCAATTGCATGCTGCTTAGGGAATAATAGAGTACTCAGCTTAATTGTATCCTGATCGGATACAGAAATTATAATATTATCAATTCTCATTCCATATGGAAGGATAAACTGATCATACCTGACAGGCAGACATGGTAATCCTGGAGTTTCGACAAACTCATATGGATTTGAAGAAAAATAAGCATAATACTCATTGTTACTGATAAGTGTATCACGCAATTCGTAATCATCAGAGCTAAAGCGGATTGTGCCGCTTATTTGCCCAAAACTTAAAGTTGTAATCATAAACAAAACTGATAGCAGAGTAAAATTTTTCATGCACATATTTGTTTAGCACTGCGAAAGATAGTGAATACATATTTAATATTAAAAAAAACAACATCTATTCAAAAACCACCTTCCTGCTTTCCAGCAGATTCCCTTTCAAATCTGTAAGCTTGAAATAATAAATTGATGTCGCTTTTACTGAATTTTCCCACTTGAAATGATTTAATCCAGGGCTGAATTTAGTTTTACCAAGCTGTTTTCCCAACGAATCATAGATGCTGAGTACTGTCTTTTGCTGAATATCAAATTCTATATTTACAGCACTTTGGGCCGGATTTGGATAAATTTTCATCAGGCTGCTTTTTACCTGCTTATTTTGGGTTTTACCGAGGTATAACGCGTCCCAGATCGCCAGTGTATATTGGCCTTTTTGAAGGGAATCAACAGTAATAATTCCCGACATCCATGGCCCGACACGTGTAAACGCGGTTCCCTGCCAGGGATAGCCTGCCCCCTGACGGTAAAGAATCACCAGCGAGTCCTGCGAATTTGTAATCAGGGTTTTGTCCAGGGTAGCAGTCCTGCTATAGGTAAATATACCTTTTGCTCTGAAATCAGAAGGAAAAACTCCCTCCACTGTCCAGTAACGTGAATCGGAAATCCTGAGGCCGGGCTGGGACACAACAAGGCTGTCGGGGGCAACCCAATTGTGCGTTATGCGTACAAAAGACGAATCAGTAATATGGTCAACTGCTACTTTGCAGTAAGTATGCTGGTAATCATATTCACCCATATTTTTAAGTGTTTTAGCCCTATCGGTGGTGGCATCCGATATTTTTTCGTCAGGATCAGCCATTACTTCAACCGGCAAAAACGGTAAATGAAAAGTTTTACTACCGGTAATTCCTGAAAAAACAAGGGTATCGGTAATTGTTTGCCAGGCGGTATTCATAAAGGAAATTTCCAGGTGATTGGCATTGGCATATAGTGTGGCACCTTTCAGTTTCTGCCTCACAAAAACAGTTACATCATACCCGTTTCCTACAGGAACGGAAACAGCTGAATCAATGGAGAAATGAGGAAATCCAGGGGCAAAAACCCAGGCATCGAAAAAGGGAGTCATATCCATTCCGCTATAGGCAGTAAGAAAATCGCGCATATCGTAACTCGAAGCATAATTGTAAGCGTATTGCTGCAGGTATGCCTTTACCCCGCCGAAGAACAGGCTGTCGCCCATATAGCCGCGCAGTGTATGGGTAACCTGCCCGCCTTTCTCGTATACTGTACTGCCATATGTAAGCGTTTGGGGAATTCCGTAAACGGCATAATAACCGCCATCGGTACTATGAGTCGACAGAAGCACCTCTTTTAGTTTGGCTCGCATATTGTCTTTATAGGCTTGTTTTCCATAAATCCCTTCGCGGTAAAGCGATTCGCACCAAACGGCCCAACCTTCGTTGAGCCACATATCCTCAGCCGAAGCGCACGTAACCTCATTGCCAAACCACATATGCGAAAGCTCATGGGCATACCACCATTCGCTGTCGGTATTTCCGGTCCAGCCGGAAAAAGGATAGCTCACATTTGCTGCATGTTCCATGGCTCCCAGCCCACCAGGTGTTCCTGTATATCCGATTCTTTCGAAAGGGTAAGGGCCAAAATGACTTTCGTACACCTGCAAAATACTCTTCAGATTGATAAATGTACCGCCAATCCGAGCCGTATCGGATGCCCGGCAATAATAGGTAATCGGGATATTTCCCTGTTCACCGGCATATGTATCTGTTACCAGTTCATATTTCCCTGTGGTGGCCGATATCAGGTAAGTGGGAAGTGTGAAATCGGTTTTCCAGTGCCAGGTCGAAGTGGAATTGCCATGATCCGTAACTTCAGCCAGGTTTCCACCGCTGATCGCTTTTTTATCATTGGCTACTGTTATATACACATCATACAATGCCCTGTCGTGAAAATCATCAATACACGGAAACCAGGCTTTCCCAAGGTTATGAGGTATGGCATCAAAACCCACTCCAAGGTTCAGCGCATAATCACCCGAAAAATGAAAACCGCCCCATCCGCTCGGATCAACAAAGGGCTGGCCGTGATAATACAGGGTTGTATTTACGGTATCTCCGGTATTTACAGGCGGTACAAGAGAAATAGTTATCATATTATCCGAATGGCTGAAAGCTGTCGTTTTTGATGTTTCTATAAAAACAGAATCTACAGTGAGGCTGGCGAGTTCAAGGTGAATGGAGGAAAGGGAATTGATTTTCGAAACGAGTTTTACTGCCGTGTAACCTTTTATGGTTTTATTCGTCAGATTTATATCTGTTAAATGAATACTATAGTGAACTGCATCAAGAGTATCACTGTTTAGTTCCGTTTCCTCAATTTCTTTTGTTTGAAATTGAGCAAAAACGGCATTCCGGCTGTTTATTAACGAAAAGAATGTTAAAAAAGCAAATAAATATGTTTTTGTCATGTGTTTATGGCTTCGTTACAATAACTTTGTAAAATTAATTCAATAATACGTTCATCGCTTCTGTTTATGATTTATAACCTGTTTTCAATGAAAAAATTAATGTTAATTTTTTTCAGCCTTGTGCTTTTCACATCTGTTCAGGCACAGGAAGTATGGACACTCGAAAAATGTGTCGAATACGCACTCACCAACAATATCAAGGTAAAACAACAACTCCTGCTTGTAAAGAGCGATCAGGCATTATTGCAACAGGATAAGCTGAGTATGTTGCCCTCATTAAATGCCGGAGCCAGCCATGGGTATAACTTTGGACAGACTGTGGACCGCTACACCAACGAATTTGCTACCGACAGGGTTCAGACAGATAACTTTTACCTTGGCTCATCTGTAACGCTTTTTGAAGGTTTTCAGAAATTAAACCAGGTAAAGCAACGCAAAGTGGATCTGGAAGCAACACAATACGACACGGATAAATTTATGGATGATATCTCGCTCCTGATTGCCACAGGATATTTACAGATTCTTTTCTATGAAGAATTAGTGAAAACAGCTGAAAACCAACTGAAAGCCACAGAATTACAATCGAATAGGTTAAAAATTCTTGTTGATGCAGGCGCTTTGGCACAGGGTGATTATTATACTCTTGAAGCGCAGCGTGCACTTGAAAACTCACAGGTTGTAAATGCACGCAACAATCTCGATATAGCAAACCTTACTTTAGTTCAGATGCTTGATTTGCCTTCTGCCGAAGGATTTGTGATCGAATCGCCTGACCTGGAACTTGGACCTCGGCCGGAACTTACTGTTTCGGCAGATCAGATCTATGCTATGGCTCTCGAAACACAACCTTCGATTAAGAGTGCCGAGTCGAAAGTGAAAAGTTCCGAAATCGGTTTATCACTTGCACAGGGAGGGCAGTCGCCTTCGCTTGTTTTACAGGGTTCACTTGCTTCAGGGTATTCGGGGGCTGCCAAGGTTCTTCAAAGTTTTACACCTTATATCCCTGATGTTACCAAAACTGCTCCTTCAGCATTTATTCCAGGAACCAACGGTGAGCCGGAACAATATGTCTGGAATCTTGCCGGAACAGCAGCATATGATACCAAACCCTTTAACGATCAGTTCAATGATAATTTTAACAAGTCTGTTGCACTCAATCTGAATATCCCCATTTTTAATGGATGGGCCACCCGTACTAACATCAGCCGGGCTAAAATAAATGTTGAGAATCAAAAATACAACCTCGAAAACAGTAAACTTGAACTCCGCAAAACTATTCAGCAGGCTTATGCCGATGCCAAGGCTGCTCTGAACAATTATGAGGCTTCTACAATTGGCGTTAATGCAGCACGTGAATCGTTCAGGTATGCAGAGCAGAAATTCAACGTCGGATCACTGAACTCAGTTGATTATAACAACTCGAAGAAGGATTTCGAAAAAGCTGAATCCGACTTGCTTCGCGCCAAATATGAATTTATCTTCAAAAACACTGTTCTCGATTTCTATATGGGTAAGCCATTGACACTGAAACGGAATTAGTTAACAGAATAAAGCAAAGTGTACCTAACTAACAAAACCGAACTATAAATTAATCCATATCAAAAATGTTCACCAAGAAAAGAATTATCTGGATACTTATTGCTTTTGTTTTCATAGCTTTGATAGCCGGAGTTATTGCCAAGAAAAAGGGTCTGATCGGAAAACCCGATGAAACAAAAGTTGCTACCGAAAAAGTTACCAAACGAACCATAGTGGAGGTCGTTTCGGCTAACGGTAAAATTGCGCCGGAGATAGAAGTAAAACTCTCTCCCGATGTATCAGGCGAAATCATTGAACTATACATTACAGAAGGAGAAGTGATAAAGCAAGGCCAATTGCTTGCAAAGATAAATCCTGAATTATACCTTTCGAATTACGATCGCACAGTAGCAGCACTAAACACTTCGCAAGCCAACCTTGCCAATGCAAAAGCCCGGCTCGCCCAGGTTAAATCGCAGTTTATCAATGCAAAGAGCACCTTCGACCGGAATGAAAAATTGCATAATCAGAAGACCATTTCCGATGCTGAATACGAAACATCACAAGCTAATTATGAAGTAGCCCTTGCCGAGGTGGAAGCGGCTGAAGAAAGCGTGAAAGCCGCCGCATTCAATGTAAAAAGTGCTGAAGCTGGTGTTAAGGAATCGAAAGAAAACCTTTCAAAAACATCTATTTATGCGCCTTCAGGAGGTACAATTTCAAAACTTAATATCGAAAAAGGCGAACGCGTTGCAGGGGCTTCACAGTTCGGATCGGGAACCGAAATACTGCGTATTGCAAACCTACAAACCATGGAGGTGAATGTGAGCGTAAATGAAAACGATATTGTCCGGGTTTCGCTCAACGATACTGCCCTGGTTGAAGTGGATGCCTATCAGAACCGGAAATTTAAAGGCATAGTAACCGAAATAAGTACTTCTGCCAACACAGTTGGTGTAAGTGCCGACCAGGTTACCAATTTTGAAGTAAAAATCAGGATACTTCCCGATTCGTACAAAGACCTTATTGCAGCGGATAAACCAAGTGATTCACCTTTCCGTCCGGGAATGTCTGCTACGGTTGATATTCAGACTGCAAGCATGAACAATGTACTTACGCTCCCTATTCAGGCTGTTACTTCAAGGGCTGATACCAGTGCAGCAGCAATTGCAAAAGCAGAGAAATCAGAAGAATCAGGCGAAAATAACGAAGACACCAAAAAGAAAATGGAAGTAGCCCAGGAATATGTTTTCCTGTACGATAAAGGGGTAGCCAAAATGGTAAAGGTTAAAACCGGCATACAAGACAACACTTACATCCAGATAAGCGAAGGGTTGAAAGAAGGTCAGGAAGTTATTACTGCCCCTTACCGTGCAGTATCTAAAAAGCTGAAGGAAGGTGATAAGGTGAATAAGGTTGATGCAAAGGATCTTTATACGGATGATAAAAAATAAGGGGTTAGGTTTAGGTTTTAGGTTTTGGGGATAGTAAAATAACAATTTCATCCCGAAATTCAATAATTCATATCCTACCTCTCAATCCTCAATTATGCCAACAATTCTCGGTCTTGAGACCGCAACAAATATATGTTCAGTTGCTTTGGTTAAAGATGGAAAACTGCTGGCCATCCGTGAATCATTAGGTGTTAAAGAACATTCATCAGCACTTACAGGGTTTATAGCTGAAGTGTTTACCGAAGCCGGTTTAACTTTACACCAGATGGATGCCGTCGCAGTAAGTATGGGACCAGGCTCCTACACAGGGTTGCGGATTGGCGTTTCATCAGCTAAAGGATTATGCTATGCCCTCGATAAACCATTTATTGCGGTTGATACACTAAAATCCCTTTCGTGGCAGGCACTTCAAAAATGCGTAGAGCTTGCGAAACCAACTGAGAATGTGCTATTTGTCCCTATGCTCGATGCCAGGCGCATGGAAGTTTACACGGCAGTATTCGATCATAACCTGCAGGTTCTTGAACCTGTTAATGCACTGGTTGTTACCGAAGAAGCTTTTAGCACTTTTACCAGGAAAGAAATACTCTATTTCGGCGATGGAGCAGCAAAATGTACATCAATGCTGGGCGCAAATGATAAATTCACTTTTTGGGATGAGATTTCTCTTTCAGGCAAGGCTATCTGTATGTTGGCTGAAAAAGATTTTGAAAAGGGCAATTTTGCTGATGTTGCCTACTGTGAGCCTTTTTATCTCAAGGATTTTGTTGCAGGAAAACCCCGGGTTAAAGGACTGTACCAGTAGTTCAAATTTCCTTTGTCACTTTAGCGTTGATAAATTGAAACACATTCCCGGGATTAAATAGTTTAGCAGGTAATCGTAACTTTTTTCACCGGCTTTTGTTTCAGGTATGGAAATATATTTATATTTGTTTCTGTTTCAAAAACAGGAATCTCAACACTAGTTTTCATACCTCAATCAATGGAATATAAAATACTTCAACCGGAATTCCGGGGTTCAGCACTCCTGGTAACTATTAACCGTCCTGAAAGTCTTAATGCACTCAATACTGCATTTTTCGATGAAATGGATCATCTTGTTGCCAACGAGGCAACCAATCCGGAATTAACCGCAGTAATTATTACAGGTGCAGGTAAAGCTTTTGTTGCCGGAGCCGATATAGCCGAAATGGTAAATAAAACTTCTGAAGAAGCTGAAGCATTCTCATTACGCGGGCAGAAGACTTTCCGGAGTTTCTCAACTGTTGAAGTACCCGTTATTGCAGCAATCAACGGCTTTGCA
The DNA here is from genome assembly GCA_038212135.1 of Bacteroidales bacterium. Classification (GTDB taxonomy): domain Bacteria; phylum Bacteroidota; class Bacteroidia; order Bacteroidales; family UBA4417; genus UBA4417. Next base: position 15,053 of record JBBQUX010000053.1, read on the forward strand.
CTTGGTGGCGGTCTCGAACTGGCACTAGCCTGCGATTTCCGTATTGCCTCAGGCACAGCTAAATTCGGGCAGCCCGAAGTCAGCCTGGGGCTTATTCCCGGCTATGCCGGAACGCAACGCCTGCCCAGGCTTATTGGTATGGGTGATGCCCTTTTTATGCTCACTACCGGCGAAATGCTTACCGCTGCTGATGCACTGAGGATTGGCCTTGTTCAGAAAGTAACAGAGCCGGAAATGCTGATGGAAGAAGTTTTTCGCATTGCTAGAGTTATTGCCGCCAAAGGCCCCGATGCCGTTAAAATGGTAAAGTTTGTAACCCGCCAGGGATACCAGGTTTCGCTGGCACAAGGTAGTCAACTGGAAGCACAATCCTTCGGTCAGCTTTTTGGAAAACAAGGTACCGAAGGCATGAAAGCCTTCCTCGAAAAACGCAAACCACTGTGGTAGATTAGTTAACGGTTAAAAGTTAATCGTAAATAGTTGTTCGTCTTATCCACTTTTTCGCTTTTCCCCCCTCGCCCCTTTCCCTAAACCCCAACCCCCAACCCCTAAACCCCAACCCCCAATTCAAAAATGGAATATACACAGCGAATCCAAAAAGTCTCAGTCCTCGGTGCTGCCGGTAAAATGGGCAGCGGAATCCTGCTGCTTACCGCTATCGAAATGGCCGACCAGATGCTGAAACCTGAAAACACAGGGAAAACCTTTGTTTTGAACGCCATAGATACTTCTGATGAAGGGCTCATAGGCCTCGTAAAATACGTACGTTCTCAGGCATTAAAGGCAGCCGAAAAAAAGATTGTGGCACTTAGAAAGCTATATGCAGATAAAGCGGCATTGATTGAAAACAGCGATATCATTGACGCCTATGTACTGGATGTAATAAGCGTTGTCCGCACTACTACTCGTATAGAGGCTGCATATGATTCAGCACTGGTATTCGAAGCAGTGAGCGAAAATCAGGCACTGAAAGAAAAACTATTCCGGCAGATTAATGAAAACAATCCCAATAAGCCCTGGTTTTTCACGAATACATCCTCGGTACCTATTGGGGGGCTGAATAAAAATGCAGCACTCGAAGGACGTATCCTTGGATTTCACTTCTATAATCCACCCGCAGTTCAAAAATTGGTTGAACTGATCACCATTGCCGAAAACCCTGCCGATATGGTTGAATTTGCCAATAAATATGCAGCCAACCTTCGTAAAACGGTAGTCCCTTCAAATGATATTGCCGGGTTTATTGGTAACGGCCATTTTATGCGCGATGCCCTTTTCGGGATCAGCGAAGCTGAAAGGCTATCAGCCCAAATGCCATTGCATGAAGCTATTTATTGCATTGATCGTGTAACACGCGATTTCCTTTCACGCCCAATGGGTATTTTTCAATTGATTGATTATGTGGGGTTGGATGTGGTTCAGTTTATACTCAGGGTTATGCAGCCGCATATGCAAAGTGAACAACTTCACAGCAGCCTTCTCGACGAACTGGTTCTGGGCGGTGTAAAAGGAGGTCAGTTCAGCGATGGTAGCCAGAAGGACGGTTTTCTGAAATATCAAAAGGGGAAGCCTGTAGCTGTTATTGATAAACTTACCGGGTCTTATATTGATATGGATACTTTCCGCTTAACAGCTGATAGCTGGCTGGGTTTAGCTCCTGCCGAAGTTTTGCCGTGGAAAGCATTGGTAAAAGTTGCCGACAAAGATATTGTCCTGATTCCTGCTTTTAAAGCTCTTCAGGTATCTCCCGCTCCCGGAGCTGCACTTGCACTTGCCTTTGCCCTTAACTCCCGTGAAACAGCTCGTAAACTTGTTAGCGACGGCGTAGCCCGCAATGTAAAAGATGTGAATACCGTTCTTCTTACCGGCTTTTTCCATGCTTATGGACCTATAAATGATTATTTGTAAACGGCTAAATACTTTTTTGAAATGACAAAACCATCACGTAAAATATTTATGGCTGCCGGGTACAACACCATTTCTCTTGGTACCGGGCGCAAAGAATTTAATCCTCGTACTGAACGCCCCGGGCTTGAGCATTATCTGAAAGAAGCCGGGCAAGGTGTTCTCACACAAATTGGCGGAGCGCAGAATATCGACGAAAGTGTAGTCGGAAATTTTATGTCGGCCCGCTTCAACAAACAGGCTCATTTGGGTGCTTTCCTTCCTATGGTTGATAAGGGTTTACGCTATAAACCTTCTATCAGTGTCGAAGGAGCCTGTGCTTCGGGAGGCCTGGCTTTAATTACTGGTATAAAATCGGTATTGGCCGGAACAGCTGATTCAGTACTTTGCATTGGCGTTGAAGTTCAGAACACGGTAAAAGCTATCTATGGAGCCGATGTCCTTGCTGGCGCAGGCTGGTTCCAAAAACGAAAAAACGGTCATGCATACTTTTTCCCGGGTCAGTTCAGCGACAGGGCAGGAGCATACTATTCAGAATTTGGCCGCGAAAACGCCCGCAAAGGATTTGCCCGCTGGTTCCGCAATGCCATCGAAAATGCCCGTCTGTGCCCCACCGCCCAGGAACACCATAATACGGTTGCCGATCTCGAAGCACTGGCGTTAATGGAACCCAATCCAAAATCATTTACCGATAACCTTAATGTTTTCGACTGCTCAAAAGTGAGCGATGGTGCGTCAGGCATTGCCGTTATGAGTGAGGAAGGACTCAAGCGCTCCGGTATTGCATACGCTGATGCCGTTGAAGTAATAGGGTGGGGGCATGCCATTGACGATATTACCGAAGATCCTCCTCAACTGACAGTGCTCTCAACAATACGCGAAGCAAGTAAACAAGCACTTGCATCGGCTGGTATTACCATTGAGCAACTTGCAACCGTTGAACTTCATGACTGCTTTACCATTGCCGGAATTCTGGGTGTTGAGGCACTGGGATTTGCTGAACATGGAAAAGGTGCCGATTTTGTAGCAGCAGGAAATACAGCCCGGGATGGAAAAATTCCTTTCAATACAACCGGCGGACTTATAGGCTGGGGTCATCCTACAGGAGGCACGGGCGTTCATATGGCTGTCACCATCTGGGAACAACTCACCGGTAAAGCCGGTTTGAATCAGATCATAATTGATCCTTCGCGTCCTTATGGAATGACAATAAACATGGGCGGCGATGATAAAACGGTAGTGGCTATAGTGTATAAGAGAGCGCAATAAACTAAAGCAAAAAGCCTCCCAAAAAGGAGGCTTTTTGCTTTAAAAGCGAGGTTTCGAGCGGATTCGAACCGCTGTACACGGTTTTGCAGACCGCTGCCTAGCCACTCGGCCACGAAACCCTTTTTAGGCGGTGCAAAGGTAAGTAATTAACATTTTATCAACAAATACTTTTTTATGCCTGCCTCGAAAACGATTTCAGACAGTCGGGGCAAAGGCATCCATGCCATGTTTCCTGTATCATTTCCATATTTTCGGGCGTTACATCATACTCAAAGCACCAGCATTTAGCCGAAGTGCTGCATACAAATGAATTTCCACAGCGCGGACATTTCTTTTGTTCGAATGGACGTTCCTTGTTATTCATTTTTTCTGAGTTGTTTGTAACGATGTGAGTGCAGAGAGGGAGAAGGGGAGAAGGGGCGAAGGGGAGACCCGGAGAGGGGTGATAATTTGCAATCTGAGTTTCAGATTTATCGTTCACCAATCCGCAATCCGACATCACAATCCTTTCACCTTTCAAGCGTTAAACTTACCTGCTTTATTTTTCCTCCATGAGCGAGTGCCGGATTCAGTTTCGATACTTTTATCTTAACATGAGTCACGGCAGCAAAATCCCTGTAAATAGCATCAATAATCCGCCTGGCGACATGTTCGAGTAAATGTGCATGTTGTTCCATTTCATGTCTTACAATAGCGTACACCGCCTGGTAATTCACTGTATGCTTAAGTTCATCGCTTGTTTCGGATTCAGTGGTATCGGATGTAAGCCATGCATCTACTGTAAACCTTGTGCCAATAACCCGCTCTTCCTTAAAACAGCCGTGGTAAGCAAAAAAATCCATTCCTTCTATTTCGATCAGTCCCATTTTGGTTGATTGATTATTCGTTACTAGTTACTGGAACGTAGTTTACAGGTTTGATTCCCTAACCCCCATTCCCTGAATCCCAAAGCCTTCTTAAAACAATTGAATGCAAAATTAGTTGTATTCAGTCAACTTCAATAATGGAACTAAACATTTATAAAACCATTTTCCAATTAACGAATACCTATTTTCCATTTTCCATTAACTATTCACCCTCAATACCTTTCCCCAATCCCAATAAACTTTACCTTTGCAAACTATTTTAATTTTAGCAGCCTAATAGTTTCATCATCATGACTGACGAAAACAAAACTACTCCAACAGAAGACAGAGTATCATTAAATTTTATACACCAGATAATTGAAGATGAACTCGCCCAGGGTAAAAACCAGGGCCGCGTTCATACCCGTTTCCCGCCGGAACCCAATGGTTACCTTCATATCGGCCACGCAAAAAGCATTTGCCTGAATTTCGGTACTGCCAAAAAATATAATGGTTTGGCAAACCTGAGATTTGACGATACCAACCCGGTAAAGGAAGATACTGAATATGTTGACAGCATAATGGATGATGTCCGTTGGTTGGGTTTCGACTGGGACGACCGGCTTTATTATGCATCTGATTATTTCGATCAGTTGTATGAATGGGCCGTTAAGATGGTTAAGGAAGGAAAAGCTTATGTTGACGATCTTAATGCCGGGCAGATCAGCGAATATCGTGGTACCGTTACCCGTGCGGGAAAAGAAAGCCCTTATCGTACACGCACCCCTGAGGAAAACCTCGACCTTTTCACCCGGATGAAAAACGGCGAATTCCCTGATGGCAGCAAGGTTCTGCGCGCCAGAGTGGATATGGCTCACCCCAATATGCTTATGCGCGATCCGATCATGTACCGTATCCTTCATACCGACCATCACCGCACAGGCGATAAATGGTGTATTTATCCCATGTACGATTATGCGCACGGGCAAAGCGATTACCTCGAGGGAATTACGCACAGCATTTGTACACTCGAGTTCGAAGTGCACCGTCCGCTTTACGAATGGTACCTCGAACAGGTTGCTGAAGGCGATTATCGCCCGCGCCAGATCGAATTTGCCCGTTTAAATCTTACTTATACCGTAATGAGCAAGCGCAAATTGCTACAGCTGGTTAATGAAAAAGTAGTTACCGGATGGGACGATCCGCGCATGCCTACTATCTGCGGATTACGCCGCCGTGGTTACACACCCGAATCGCTTCACAATTTTGCCGATACCATTGGAATTGCCAAACGCGACCAGTTGATTGACGTGGCACTTCTCGAGTTCTGCGTTCGCGAAGATCTTAATAAGCGATCGAACCGTGTAATGGCTGTACTTAATCCGGTAAAACTCATTCTCGACAATTTCCCTGAAGGACAGGTTGAAGAACTCGAAGCCATTAACAATCCCGAAGATCCTGAGGCTGGTTTCCGAAAGGTTCAGTTCAGCCGGGAATTGTACATTGAGCGTGAAGACTTTATGGAAAATCCGGAAGGCAAGTTTTTCAGGCTTAAACCTGGTGGAGAAGTTCGCCTGAAGTACGGCTATATTATAAAATGTGAATCCATAGTTAAAGATAGTTCAGGCAATATCACCGAAATACATTGCACTTACCAGGAAGATACCCGCAGCGGACAGCCAAACAGCAACAAAAAGGTTAAGGGAACACTTCACTGGGTATCGGTTGCACACGCTGTTCCTGTTGAAGTCCGTTTGTACGACCGCCTGTTTGCCACCGAAACACCCGAAAACGTTGAAGAAGGTCACGATTTTAAAGAGAATCTTAACGCCGATTCACTGAAAGTTATAACTGCCTGTGCCGAAGCTTCAATAGTAAATGCAAGAGCCGGTGACAGGTTTCAGTTCGAGAGGCTGGGCTATTTTTGTGTTGATCCTGACTCACAAAGTGAAAAACTGGTTTTCAACCGTACCGTACCCCTTAAGGATCCCTGGACCAAATCAAAGCGGGGATAAAAAATCTTGATTTTTATGGTGCAACATTTAAAAAAAAGAATAATTTTGCACCTCCAAATCACGAAATTGTCTGATGGTGTAATTGGCAACACGTCTGATTCTGGATCAGAAGAGTCCAGGTTCGAGCCCTGGTCGGACAACTTTAAAAATGAACCACTTACAGAATATTTTGTAAGTGGTTTTTTTATTAATTGGCTTAATGGACATTTTTCAGGATCAAAATCGCTGTAAGTCTTATTATTGCTGTATTTAAAGCAAGTCAAAGGTTATGAATCAAAAAAGTGCTTTTATTGCAGCAGTTCAATTGTCAGAAAAAATGGCCATAAGAACGGG
>JBBQUX010000054.1:0-21349 GCA_038212135.1 Bacteroidales bacterium
AAGAAGTACAAACGATTTCAGGAAAACCCTTTCACCTGAGAGAACCTTGATTGCAAATTTCTTTGTCAGTCGTTCATAATGCTCAATCATTGAGTCAATTACCTTCCGTTTTATACCCGGATGCAGCGAAATCCAGTTCGATGGCAGATCAACCGGGTACATGGCTTTTATTTTGTATCCTTTAAAAAACATGATAAGTGCAGGAAAGTACATGGCTATTCCGCTCAATCCAGGCAGATAAAGTTTCCATAGTTTTATGCCGGCCCGAGTATTCCCTATAAATGCATCCGATCCTTTTAGAATCCTGAACCGGAAAAGAAACTCCAGCATGGAATGAGGCATATTAAAACCATGTGTTGCCGAGAAAAACCCGATCAGTGTTTTCCCTTCAAAGTCAGCAATATCATCCGGATTGAATTCATGAAAAGATGCGATATGGGTTTTCATTTCGCCTTTTTGTGCAACTTCCTGTATCCATTCCGAAACACGTTTCGAGTTACCGGTGCCGGAATAATAGATTATCAGTAGGTTATCATAAATTTTTGCCATTGATTAACGAAGTTTAATCTGAAAATTTTAGGCAAAAATACATATAAATGTATTAGATATAAAAGCGATATTCAATCTGAATTATTCTTTTTATTCCTTCCCCAACCCCTAAACCCTAAACCCCAACCCCTCCTATAAATACTCTTTCTAAATTATCTGTTAATTGATTAACAGGCGGATAAAAAACATAATTTTGCTCCGTGAAACTCTGAAAAGAGCATTTGACAAAACATTTTGAATTCAGCGAATATGAATAAAATTACTGAACATCCGATCCTTGAAATACCTGTTGTTGAAAAACTTAGCTTTAAATTTGAAGGAACAACTGTAACCGGTGAAAAAGGATTTACCATAGCTGCTGCTTTGCACCAGGCAGGTTTTCCGGTCCACAGCCATAGTTTATCGAACCGTGAGCGAAGCCTCGAATGCGGAATCGGTAAATGTGGTGCCTGCGAAATGCTTGTCGACGGTCAGGTTCGACGGATCTGCATCACTAAGGTGGATAATGTGAAAGAGGTCAGCGAAATCCCTCACGATTTTTCGCCCGAAGCACGCCCGGTAAATACCGAAAAGCCAATTGATGTTTATAAAACTACCGTTGCCATTATTGGTGCCGGTCCTGCCGGATTAGCTTGCCGCGAGGAGTTGCTGAAACAGGGTGTCGACAATATTGTTATAGATAATAATGATAAAATAGGCGGTCAGTTCCTGATGCAGACGCACCAGTTTTTCTTTTTCGAAAAAGAGAAAAAGTTCGGAGGCATGCGTGGGTTTGATATTGCTAAAACTTTAGCCGGTGATAGCCACGAAGGGATTTTTCTCAACAGCACGGTTTGGGACATACTCGAAGGCAAGCGCATTGCCGTTAAAAACATCGAAACGGAAGAAATTTATTACGTCGATGCCGAATACATGGTGGTTGCCACAGGGGCTGTCCCTTTCATGCCAACATTCGAGAACGATGATTTACCAGGCGTTTATACCGCCGCTGTTGTTCAGAAAATGATGAACAACGAACTCACCCTGCTTGGCAAAAAAGTGCTTACTGTCGGAGCGGGAAATATTGGTTACCTGACATCCTACCAGCTGATGCAGGCTGGTGCCGAAGTTAAAGCTATAATCGAAGCACAACCCAACGAAGGCGGTTTCCCGGTACAGGCTAACCGTGTACGCCGTTTGGGAATTCCAATTATGACATCGCACATACTTCTGAAAGCTTTACCTAACGAAGACAATACCGGAATTATCGGTGCTGTGGTCGCCGATTGTAAAAACTTTGAACCCGTTCCGGGAACTGAGAAAATAATAGGAGATATTGATGTCATAAATATCTGCACAGGCCTTGTGGCCGATGATCAGCTTATCATTAAAGGCAATGAAATTTTCGGCCGGAATTGTTACGGGGCAGGCGATGCAATCCGCATAGGTGAAGGAACCAGTGCCGTTTTGCGGGGCAACCAGGTTGCTTACGAGATATTGCAGGATATGGGCGAAAATATCAATTATGATGCTTATCTGAATGTTTCGAAAGAATACATTGATTCGCAGCAACATCCTCACCGGGTAATACAGGAACCTTACCGCCCAACGCAAGAGCGTTTCAACGAAAAACCATTTGTACAAATCGACTGCCTGTATGGTTTCGCCTGCAACCCATGCGAATTCGCCTGTCCGCACGGAGCTATCACCAAAACCTCAACAAGCACGGTTCCGCAGCTTGATTTCGAAAAATGTGTGGGTTGCATGGATTGCGTATATCAATGTCCCGGGTTGGCAATTTTCGGGTATGCGCCTAAAAAAGACTGGGTTTTCCTGCCTATTGAGTACTTTGCCGAAGAAAAGAAGGAAGTGTACCTTGTTGATAACCAGGGTAAAATACTTGGCAACGGCATTATAGAGAAAATTCTCAAAAAACCGAATAAAACAGATATTGCACGTGTGAAAACCCTTGATATACATAGTGAAGCACTGCTTGATGTCCGCGGTTTTATTTTAAAAGAAAAATACCCCGAACCCATCGTAATGAAATCTACTATGTACGAAAGCGGTCATGAAATGTACGTATGCCATTGCGATGATGTTACTTTAAGTGAAATTGTGTCAACCATAGGTGATAGAAAATTTATTTCGGTTGACGAAATAAAACATACCACGCGTTTGGGAATGGGTGCCTGCCGCGGAAAGCGATGCATCCGAAGGCTTAAACAGGTTATGCGCAACAAGGGAATCAGCATTGTTGGCGACGCTACCCCACGCGGCCCGCTTAGCAACCAACTTGCTATGGGTGAATTGTTCCCTAAAAATGTGCGTGAAAATATCATTATCAACAACAGTAAAACTGCTGCCCGTATTGTAGAAGTTCAGGCTTTGATTGCCGGTGGTGGAATCGGGGGAAGCGCATTGTTCAGATATATGGCAGAAGCCGGGTTAAAGCCAGCGCTCATCAATTTTGGACGCGGTGCTTCGTGGCGGAATATTGCCGGTGGCCGACCTGCTTTTAGTTTACCTGAAATTGCTGATATAGCCCGCCATAACCTCGAAATTTTTAAGGAACTACAGAAAATTCGTGATATCAATTTTCTTTCGACCAGGTATGTAAACTTTGCGCACGATGATGCCACTTTCCAGGCTTTGGACGATTCGCGTTCATGGTCGGATGCATATATGATTGACCCTAAAGATTATACAAAAGAAATTTCGCCGAATATCAATCCGAACCTTGGCAAGCATTACCAGGCTGCACTTATCACACGCGATTGCTGGCAAGCCACGCCTGGCCGTGTTATCGACTTAATCCGACGTATTGGTGTCGAAAAAGGAGGTCGAATTTATGAGGATTGCCAACTGCTTGATGTGAGGAAAGAAAACGGGAAATATATCGTTCTGACCAGGGATCATGAAAAGAAATATGTTGAATTCCACACACCTCATTTCGTTAACTCCTTAGGCCCCGAAGCAGATAAATTCTCAAAGCAGCTTGGTATCGAAACAGGTTTATATCCTGTTAAACACCAGGCATTTATTACCCGGCGCCTGCCAAATATGGGAATCAACGGGCAACCGCTTGATATGCTTATCGATCGCCGGAAATACAAAGGTTTTACTGCCGTGTACGGCCAGCAGTTGGGCGAAACCGGCCAGATTATCGGTTGTGCATCGCCCCAGGTTGAACCAATGGAAACGGACAAAAATCTGAAAATTAACTCCAAGGAATTTCTCGAAATAGTTTCCGAGGTCTTTGTCGACTGGTTGCCACAACTATCGTCGGTCGGTTTCCAGGCAGTTTGGGCCGGTTACTACGTTGAGCCACGAATGATTCTCGATCCTGACCTTGGATTATTTGTCGGTTTCCGCGGACAGGGATTTATGCTCGGCCAATATCTTGCAAAAATTTATGTCGACAAACTGATGGGTAAAAAAGTTCCTTCCTACTCCGACAGGCTGAAACTGAGCGGCGACGGGCTGCTTGAGAAGGCTTTCAAATAGTATTTTCATTAGTATACATCAAAAAGGGACTGTTTAAAACAGCCCCTTTTTTAAATTTCAGGTATGCAGCTTTTGCTGTTTATCAAATCAGGACTTATTGAACATACGGTTAAACAATGTGGCTTCTTCATCTTTCTTTGCATCATCCGAATAGTAACCATATCCGTATCCATGTCCGTATCCGTATCCGTAACCATATCCATATCCATATCCATATCCGTAACCGGCACCGGCCCTGTCGGGTTTCACATCATTAACAAGTACGGTGGTATGAGGCACATTACGTTTCTCAAAATCGCTTGCAATGGATTCAAAAACCTTTTTATTGGTCAGGTTCTGGCGGACGAGTAAAATATTGACATCCGTATACGGAATAAGCAGAAAAGCATCAGTAACTATTCCAACCGGTGGAGTATCAATAATAATATAGTCATACATTTCCTGCAACTGTTTAAGCAGGGTAACATTAAGGGGTGAAGCTATAAGCTCGGCCGGATTAGGAGGAACCGGTCCTGCCGAAATAATATCCAGACTTGGAATTTCTGACTTCTGTATAATCTCCTCCAATGTATTTTTGCCGATGAGATAAGAAGAAATACCGGCAGTATTCTTTAACCCAAAATCCTGATATATTTTTGGTTTGCGCAAATCATAACCCATTAATAATGTTTTACGGTTGAATTGTGCGTAAATACAAGCCAGATTCATGGAGGTAAATGTTTTACCTTCGCTTACACTGGTACTTGTAATAAGAATTGTGAATCTCTCTTTCCCCGGTGTCATATATTGCAGGTTGGTACGAAGTGCCCTGAACGATTCGGCAATTGCCGATTTGGGGGAGTTGAAGGCTACAATATTGCTTTCGTGTTTGTTGTGCAATATATGTCCGATAACCGGAAGGTTAGTATGCTTTTCGATATCATTTTTGTTTACAATCTTGTCATTCAGGTAATCCTTACCTAAAATATAGAGAAGCGGAATGATGAAGCCCAGCAGAAAAGCAATAGTATAATTCAGGCTTGTTTTTGGGAAAACCTGTTCCTTTACAACCGGATCAGCCAGATCAACTATTTCGTTATCAGGTGTGTTACTGGCTTTGGTTATGGCGGCTTCCGAACGCTTCTGGAGCAGGTATGTATAAATTGCATCATTCAGTTTATATTTCCGTTCAAACCCGATCAACTGACGTTGCGTTGCAGGAAGGTTGCGGAAAAACCCGGAGAGTTTATCAATACGTGTTTCAATATCCTTAATACTGATGTCCGAAGTTTTTACGATATTGTTTATACTTTCGGTAAGTGCATTTTTGGTGTTTGCAATTTTCTGATCTATCTGCATCACCATCGGATTATTGGGTTTATCGGTGATCAATCTTTCCGATTTTTCGTTGTAAAGCTCCTGAAGTTTGTTCAGTATCTGGGTCATCATCGGATCTTCAATGCCCATGGACGAAGGCACAACCACACCATTAATGTTATCTTTATTTTTCTGGATATACTCCTTCAGGCTGTTGTAATATTTTGCTTTTACGAGTAAAACGGCCTTTTCCTTTTCGAGTTCGGTTATAGTTGTATAAACCTGCTGCGATTGTGCATCAAGATTCATGATCTGGTTGTTGGTACGGAAGTTCTGTAAAACAGTTTCATTGGTATTCAGCGAATCGCGAATCTCCGTTAACTGACCATCAATAAAAATGATGGTATTTATTGCAATCTGGTTTTTCTTTTCGAGGCCTTGCCTGATATATTCATGCGTAAGCTGATTGAGAAAATCCACCGCTTTTTGCGAATTATTGCCTTTCAGTGATACTTCAACAATGGAAGACTCTTTGTTTATGGGTTCAATTTCGTAACCCGAAAACTGGCTTATCATTGCATTTAACGTGTTGAAAGCAAAAAAGTAACGAATGTTGACCGATGTTTGGGGATCGAATTTTAAACTTTTTTCCAAACGAAAACCAAACGACTGATTGGCAACATTTTCGCCAAAACTGTGTTTTTTGTCGTACTTCAGTAAAGGGATTTTAGTATCAATATCCGTGAAAGTCCTGTAATCGTATTGCATCAGTTCCTGCCCTTCGGCTTCGAGCCGGTATTCCTTATCGGATAAGATTGTAATATAAAATTTCACGTTTCCGACCGGTTGTGGCCGGGATGTGTCAATAATTACTTTAAATGGCGATTCTTCATAAATTTCGGATGTGATGAAATTATCCTCCTGATAAACTGAAACATTAAAGTCAAGCGATTTGAGTGTACGCGAAACCAGAGAACGAGATTTCAGAATCCCTATCTGGTTCTGAAGTTTCTGTGTATTGGTAATATTACCGAAACCCAGCAACGACTGGGCATCGCTCAGGCCTCCTTTTTCTTCGGTAATGAGAACTGTTGACTTAACTTTATATACCGGTTTGGTATATTTATTAAATAAAAAGGCAATGATCATCACAAGTACAATCGTGATGAAAAAAAGGTACCAGTAGCTGAGAAATTTGTAATACAGCGCTTTGATGTCAACCGACTGCTCCTGCTGTATATCGGTATAATTGGGGATGTTGTTGTCCATTATTTAAAGAATGTTAAGATAACGAGTACTAAACCTATCGACGAATAAACCAGGCCATAAGGGAATGTTTCGAATGCATAAGCCTTTTCCTTCATTGGCTCAACATATATAATGTCGTTAGGTTGAAGGTAATAATAGGGCGAACTTAAAATGTCTTTACTCAACAGGTCGAGAACCATAATATTACTTTTGGTTCCTTCGGTACGTATTATCTGTACTTTACTCCTGTTGCCGAAAGCAGTTATATCTCTGGCTAAAGCAATTGCCTCAAATATATTGATCCTGTTGTTGTATATGGTTACTTTACCAGGATTGTTAACTTCGCCAAGTACCGAAATATTATACATCACCAGCTTAACGGTTACACTTGCTTCTTTTAAAATTCCCGAAACCGCTACGTTAAGATTATCTTGCATTTCTTTTACTGTAAGCCCCTGTGCGTATATGTGCCCGAGTAGAGGGAAACTTATAAAACCTGAATCATTTACCCAATAACTTGTGAGGTAGATGTTCTGATCCGTAATGCTCATATATGAGTTTGATGCCGACGAACCGGCAATGCTGGCAAATATTTCGTTGGTTTTCTGGTCAAGAGAGAGAACACGGATGTATAAATAATCACCTGTCTTGATCTTATAGTCAGGTTTTAAGGTCTGAAATTCATACTTTGCAGTATCCCCTTCCTTGTCCTGCAGATATTTCATTTTAGCCTGTGGTACACACGAAAACAGGGCTATGCCAATAATTGACAAACAAAACAGCTTAAAAGCAAGTAAACTAATTTTCATAGCAACAATGTTAACAAATCATTAAAAAACAAAGTAAAGCAGCAAAGATATAATAAATAGAATGGATTTTTATTTAAAAAGTTTGTATAAAGTTTATTAGTTCAATTATTTTACAAGTTCCCCTTTAAGTGTTGCTGCTGTGCATGAAAGGATTTTCACCTTCACATAATCTCCCGGACTATAAGATTCGCGCGGAAAGACGACCACCTTATTCTGGCTTGTCCGGCCAAAAAGCTGCTGATCCGAACGTTTCGAAACGCCTTCAGCAAGCACTTCAAAATCTTTCCCAATATCACGTTTATTGCTTTTCAGCGAAAGCTCCTGCTGCAAAGCTATAATTTCGTCCAGCCGGCGACTTTTAACTTCTTCGGGCACATCGTCAGGATATTTCTTTGCGGCAATGGTATTCGGCCTTTCTGAATATTTGAACATATAGGCATACTCATAGGCTACTTCATGCATAACCGATAGCGTGAACGTATGATCTTCCTCCGTTTCGGAACAAAATCCGGCAATAATGTCGGTTGTAATGGCGCAACCCGGAATAATTCTTTTTATAGCTGCTATACGATCCATGTACCATTCGCGGGTATAACCGCGCTTCATCCTGGCGAGTACTTCAGTACTGCCTGATTGAACCGGCAGATGGATTGATTTGCATATATTTTCGTTCGCTGCAATTACCTCCAGCAGGTCGTCGGAAATATCTTTTGGGTGCGAAGTTGCAAACCGTACCCTTAACAAAGGATTTACAGAAGCCACTTCTTCGAGCAATGCCGGAAATTCAATAGGTATTCCATTTTCTTCCCAGTGATACGAATTCACATTCTGGCCCAACAGGGTAATGTCACGAAAGCCTTGTTCGAAGAGTTCACCGGCCTCTTTTACAATGGTTTGAGGATTGCGGCTACGCTCTTTTCCGCGGGTATATGGTACAACACAGTAAGAACAGAAATTCTCGCATCCGCGCATAATGCTTATAAATGCCGTAACACCGCTTCCTCCGGTTCTTACAGGATTTATATCAGCATACGTTTCGTCAGCCGAGAGCAATACATTGATCGCTTTTTGCCCGCTTTCGACTAATTCGAGCAATTGCGGCAATTGCCGGTAGCCATCGGGACCAACAATAAGATCAATATGGCGTTCTTCTTCGAGAAGTTTGTCTTTAAGGCGTTCGGCCATGCACCCCAAAAGCCCGATTATCAATCCGGGTTGCCTGCGCTTGAGGGCATGCAGTTCATTGAGGCGGTTGCGAACCCGCTGTTCGGCATTATCACGTATCGAACAGGTATTTAATAAAATGAGGGTGGCACTTTTAATATCGGTCGTTTGCTCGTAATCCTGGGTTTCAAGTATTGAGGCAACTATTTCGCTGTCCGAAAAATTCATCTGGCATCCATAGGTCTCTATATAGGCTTTCTTTTTAATTTCCACGTCGGTATTCCAAAAATTTGAGTAATTACTGATTTTTTTTAGATTTACAAAATTACAACAAATTAAGTCACGAATGATTGAGGTTAACTACCTGTAATTGTGATATATTAATAGCTTCCTTATATGTAAAATCTTCTATTGCTGAACGATAAAAATTTGATATTATTAAGGTATACAAAACAATATGTCGGCTCAGTTGTAATATTATTGCGTTACTTTGCAGCCGATTTTATGGTTTAAATCAAAAAAATATGAGTAAAAATCTTGTAATTGTTGAATCACCGGCTAAGGCAAAAACTATAGAAGGATACCTGGGGAAGGATTTTACAGTAAAGTCCAGCTTCGGCCATGTGCGCGATCTTTCGACCAAAGAACTCGGCATTGAAGTTAATAACCAATTCAAGCCTGTGTATGAGGTAATGCCCGACAAGAAAAAAGTGATAAGTGAGCTGAAAAAACTGGCTGACGGTTGCGAAACTGTATGGCTTGCCACTGACGAGGACCGGGAAGGGGAAGCCATTTCGTGGCACCTTGCCGAGGTCTTAAAGCTTGATATAGCTAAAACAAACAGGATTGTATTTCATGAAATCACCAAATCGGCAATTTCTGAAGCAATTAAATCCCCGCGCAAAATAGATATCAACCTTGTTAATGCACAACAGGCACGCCGTGTGCTCGACAGGCTTGTTGGTTTTGAACTTTCGCCTATACTCTGGAAAAAAGTTAAACCTGCTCTATCCGCAGGCCGCGTTCAAAGTGTTGCTGTAAAGCTAATTGTAGAGCGTGAAGAAGATATCCGTGCATTCCAGTCAACCTTTGCGTATAAAGTAAGCGGATTGTTTGCTGTTAATAATGAAAAAGGAAATGGCGTTTTCAAAGCTGACCTTCCCAAACGGTTCCCGACCCTCGAAGAAGCCCGCACATTTCTTGAATTATGCAGCAAAGCAATTTACACAGTTGCCGATGTTGAACAAAAACCCGGCAAGCGTTCGCCCGCACCACCTTTCACCACCTCAACCCTGCAGCAGGAAGCCAGCCGTAAGCTGGGTTTCTCGGTAAGCCGCACCATGACAGTTGCTCAGCAACTCTACGAAAGCGGAAAAATTACCTATATGCGTACCGACTCTGTAAACCTGTCGCAAACGGCACTCGGTATGGCAAAGGAAGAAATTACATCGCAATATGGAAAGGAATACCACAAATCGCGTCAATACGCCAACAAGAGCAAAGGAGCGCAGGAAGCTCATGAAGCCATCCGCCCTACTTATTTTAATGCCAGCTCAATTGATGGTGATGCTTCACAGAAACGGCTTTACGAACTGATCTGGAAACGAACTATCGCTTCGCAGATGGCAGATGCAATCCTCGAGAAAACGATTATAAATATTGATCTTTCCAACAGCAAAGAACAATTTGTTGCGCTCGGTGAAGTGATAAAGTTCGACGGATTCCTTAAAGTGTATATGGAATCGACCGATGACGATACCGAACAAACGGAAGGGTTGCTTCCGCCAGTTAAAAAAGGAGAAAAACTTGATATGCAGCACGTTGAAGCTGTACAGAAGTTTACTACCAGCCAGCCGCGATATACTGAAGCCAGCCTTGTAAAAAAACTTGAAGAACTGGGCATTGGGCGACCTTCGACCTATGCACCTACCATTTCGACCATCATAAAACGCGAGTATGTTGTAAAAGAGGATCGTGATGGCAATACACGTGACATAAAACAGTTGTTGCTGAAGGACGGCAAGATAAAAGAAACCGTTAAACACGAAAAGTTTGGTTTCGAAAAGTCGAAGCTTTTTCCTACCGATACAGGCGAACTGGTGACCCGTTTCCTGCAGCAGTATTTTGAAGATATCATGGATTATAACTTTACGGCCAGTGTCGAAAAGGAATTTGATGAAATTGCTGACGGGTTGAAAGTCTGGAACCAGATGATCAGCGAGTTTTATTCTCCGTTTCATAAAAAAGTAGTCGAAACCCTCGAAAGCGGTGAAAAAGCCAAGGGAGAAAAACTGCTTGGCGTTGATCCGGCAACAGGAATTAATATTTATGTGAAGTTGGGTCGGTTTGGTGTTATCGCTCAGATGGGAGAAACCGATTCGCCGGATAAACCAAAGTTTGCCGGGCTTCGCAAAGGACAAACACTCGAAACCATAACGCTGGAAGAAGCCTTAAAATTATTCGATTTCCCGCGCCTTTTGGGACAGTTCGAAGAAACTGATATTACCATTGGTATCGGGCGTTTCGGCCCGTATGTACTGCACAAATCAAAATTCTGCTCACTTAAAAAGACGGATGACCCTGCCACAATAACAACTGAACGAGCTATTGAACTGATAGAAGAAAAACGTACCGAAGGAGCAAACCGTACTATCAAATCATTCGCCGAACGTCCTGATGTTCTGGTTCTTAATGGCCGTTATGGACCTTATATCGCTATTGGAAAGAACAACATTAAGATTCCAAAAGGAACCGAACCCGCTATGCTTACCCTTGATGACTGCCTGAAACTTGGTGATGCCCCGGCACCGGCAAAGAAAAAGTTTGTTCCGCGAGGAAAGAAGTAAAATGTGTTAATTCGATAATTAGTTAATGTGCAAATTCGATAATGGGTAAGTTCGATAATGGGTAAGTTCAATTTTTGTTCATAAAATTTCGATGTATTTCGGCAATTCACTAACTAATCCTCATCAATTACAACTCATCACTCATATTTCATTTCATGCATATCTCCAGCTACTTTAAACCGGTTCAGGATATCAGTTTGCCGCATGTGGCAGCGCATACTGGAAAGCGATTCGGTGAGGTTTTACATGCCTATGATTCCGAAAACGGGTTTCCGGATCTCGCTGATATTGACATCGCGCTCATGGGCGTAAATGATGACCGCTGCGCAGTTGATAACCAGGGATGTGCCAATGCCTCTCAAAGTGTTCGCGAATACTTGTACCGGCTTTTACCGGGGACTTACAAAACTAACGTGGCTGATCTGGGTGATATCATGCGCGGAGATAGCGTTGACGATACCTATTTTGCTGTAACCGCTGTGGTTGAGGCATTGCTTGAACTCAATATTGTTCCTGTTATAATAGGTGGTGGCCAGGATTTAACGTATGCTATGTACCGTGCATACAAAAACCGTAAGAGTATCATTAATATCGCAGCTGTCGATCCTATGTTCGATCTGGGTGAAAGTGAAGCGCAGCTGAATTCGCGGTCGTACCTCAGCCATATTATCCTTCACAAACCCAACTATTTGTTTAACTATACAAACATTGGTTACCAGACGTATTTTGTTGAGCAGGGAGCTATAGATCTGATGCGTAACCTGTTTTTCGATATTTACCGCCTGGGAGTTTTGCACAGCGATATTACTCAAGTGGAACCGCTTGTGCGGAATGCTGACCTGTTTTCGTTCGATATGTCTGCCATAAGGCAGAGTGATGCACCCGGCAATGCAAATGCCACTCCAAATGGTTTTTATGGCGAAGAAGCCTGCCAGATGGTGCGCTATGCCGGTATGAGCGACAAAATTACTTCTGCCGGATTTTTCGAAATGAATCCCGCCCTCGACCGCAACGGGCAAACGGCACATTTGCTTGCCCAGATGATATGGTATTTTATTGATGGTTTCTATCACCGGCAGGACGATCATCCTTCGGCAGGAACCGATAATTATATACGGTACACGGTTCAGGTTACCGATTTTGAAGATGGTATTGTATTTTACAAAAGCAAAGCCACTGAGCGCTGGTGGATGGAACTGAAATGTACCGATAACATACGCGAAAAGTACCGCCGCCACTATATTGTTCCTTGCTCAGGAGCCGATTATCAAACAGCACTGGCGGACGAGATTCCTGACCGCTGGTGGCAGGCGTATCAGAAGCTGATGTAGGAAGTGAAGAGTGAATAACGAATAGTGGATAATGTGTTCAGCTTTCGGGTTAAGAAGCTGTCTTTGATTACTTCAACATTAAACAATAAGTGTTTTGTGTTATTCTTTTAATTCCGAAATTACATATCCAGATTTCTTTACTTCACTCTACCCGGATTATTACTCACAAACGCTCCCCAACCGGTATAGCTTTTCCCTTCTCCTTCCACCGTACGTTGAAAATAATGGCAGCAGGCAACAGCCACGGCATCGGTTGCATCAAAATATTTAGGCTGTTCAGTTATAACCAGCAGGCGGTTCATCATAGCCGAAACCTGTTCCTTGGAGGCATTGCCATGCCCGGCGATGGATTGTTTTACTTTACGCGGTGAATATTCAAAAATAGGAATATCTCGGTACAAGGCAGCAGCCATTGCCACACCCTGTGCCCGTCCAAGTTTGAGCATGCTCTGCACGTTTTTACCAAAAAAAGGAGCTTCAAGGGCAACTTCATCGGGATGGTAATTGTCAACAAGCGCGAGAACTTTTTCGAAAATGCTTTTCAGCTTGAGTGGTTGGGTATCCAGGTGGTCAAGTTTTATAACATCGAGCGCAATCAGTTCAATTTTCTTACCTTTATCCACAATTAATCCGAAACCCATAATATTGGTTCCGGGGTCGATGCCTAAAATGATGCGTTCGGTTGTCAAAATGTTGTGAAAGATATGATGTATAATTTTTGTGGACTTTTGTGTTTTGGGAAGAGTGCCGGATGCCACGTGCCAGGTGCCCCCCTAAATCCAAATCCCTAATCCCCAAATCCTCCCTGTGAACCTAACGCCAAAGGTACGAAAAACACTGGATATTGCCACGCGGCTTATCATTGCCACACTGTCGCTTTCGTATATTTTTTACCGTATTAATGAGCTTCCCGTAGGGCAGGTGAGTGCATTTATGAATTCAGTACTCAGTAGCGATGAAGTTAAATATATATTCCTTTTACTGATATTATTAATGATGATCAACTGGGGAGTTGAGTCGGTGAAGTGGAAACTGCTGATAAACCAGGCGGAGGAGGTAAGTTTCAATAAAGCTTACCGGGCCGTGCTTGGCGGGTTGGCAGTAAGTGTTTTTACACCTAACAGGGTGGGGGAATTTTTGGGAAGAGTTTTTATTTTAAAAAGAACGGATCCGCTCAAAGCCATACTGCTTACCATCGTGGGAAGTTTCAGCCAACTGCTGGTTACGATTTTGCTCGGAACAATTGCTTATGTTGTATTTGCACCACGATATCTGACAAATATGATACCCGACAGTGCCTGGCTTGTAAATGGATTTTCGATAACACTGGTAACTATAAGCTTTATGATGATATTCGCTTTTTTCAATATCTCTGTTTTGCATCGCATCTCTATCCTTATCCCGGCAAAATACAGCGAAAAAATTAAAAACAGTATCGAAGCTATTGCAACATGCCCGAAGCAGCTTTTGCTGAAAGTAGTTTTACTGAGTACATTTCGTTACATGGTTTTTTCAACCCAGTTTTATCTCAGCATACGCCTGATGGGATTGAGCTTCACAATATTTCAATGCATGATGGTGATCCCGGTAATATATCTTATGCTGGCAGCCATACCTACCGTGGCTTTAACTGAACTGGGAGTTCGGGGATCAGTTTCTGTTTTTCTTTTTGGCATGCTTGCCGGCGGTAATAGCCTGGATGCAACGTCGGCTTTAGCAGTGGTTTCCGCTTCAACATTAATCTGGCTGATAAATATTGCGGTTCCGTCTCTGGCAGGTGTGATGATTATTTTCAGGTTAAAATTTTTCAGACGATGATTTTTCTGCTTTTTGCATCTGTCGTTTTCGTGTTTTATGCAATACTGATTATTGCCGTTTCAGTTGGCTGGTGGAGGTTGAAAGTGTTTAATAATGCCGTAACAAATCAAGAAATCAGCGTAAGTGTTATAGTTGCTGTCCGTAATGAAGCCGGAAATATAGAAACATTACTTCATAGCCTGCTTCAACAAAATTATCCACAACTCGAAATAATTATTGTTGACGATTATTCAACAGATGATACAAAGCGTTTGCTTGAAGAAATATCTGAAAATACAAGGACCGCAGAAAATCTGAAAATTTTATCTCTGGGTAAAGAAGAAGGAATTGGTAAAAAGGCAGCGTTAAGCCGGGGAATCAAATCTGCCTTCGGCGAACTGATCGTTATTACTGATGCCGATTGTACTGCAGGAGTTTCCTGGATACAGAGTCTGGCATCTTTTTATGCCGAATATAAGCCGCAAATGATCCTCGGACCGGTTCGGATGGCGGATGGCGGCACTTTCTTCGGAAAGCTTCAGTCACTTGAGTTTATAAGCCTTATTTCGTCGGCAGCCGGATCGTGCAATGCCGGTTTTCCATTACTCGCCAATGGGGCAAATATTGCTTTTACCCGCAGTGCTTTTGAAAGTTGCGGTGGTTTTAAAGGCAATATGCAATATCCTTCCGGGGATGATATGTTCCTGATGATGAATATTAAAAGGAAATTCGGAGCAAATTCCATCCGTTTTTTAAGGTCGGAGGAAGCCCTGGTTTCTACTCCTGCAACAACGGAATTACGTCCATTTATACAACAAAGGCTACGTTGGGTTTCTAAAAGCCGCGGATATACCGATCCCTCACTTATTATGGCGTCTATACTAGTTTTTCTGGCTAATTTCTGGCTGATAGCCACAGCTTTTTCTGCATTGTTTTTACCGGGACATTTAAAGTTTTTTCTGTTGCTTTTCCTTGTAAAGTTGATTGTTGATATTCCTTTGATGCTAAGCTTCGCCCGGTTTCAGCGGAGTGTGAAATTATTACTGTTATTCCCGTTTATGGAGTTACTAAATGCAGCTTACACTGTTGTTATCGGAATAGCAGGAAATTTTGGAAAATACGAATGGAAAGGAAGGAAGGTGTCTGCAAATCATCACAACTGATTCACAAATTTGTACAAATAATAGTATGGAAATTTAATATTTTACAACAGATTCTTAGTGTTCTTAGTGGCTCAGTGGTGTCTCTTTAAAAGTACCTCAGCCAGACCCATATCCTCCGGACTGGTTATTTTAATATTCGACGGTCTGCCTTCAGTTAAATGCAAAGGAAACCCAGCCGATTGCATCACCGAGGCATCATCAGTAAACTGAGGTTGAAACGGTTGCTCATACGCCCTTTTTAATTCTGAAATTTCATACACCTGCGGCGTTTGCATGGCCCGTAAAAAAGTGCGGTCGAGTTGATGTGAAGTTTCACCTTCCAGTAAGCGGATAGTATCATTCAAAGGTACACCAGGCATTGCTGAGCCATATTTTTCGGCTTCGGAAAACAAACTCCTGATAAAAACTTCGTTAATAACCGGCCGCGCTGCATCGTGAACAGCAACCAATCCATTATCCCCTACCAGTTCAAGGCCATTTCTAACTGATTTAAAACGGGTTTCGCCTCCGGGAGCAATTTTAGTTGGGATTGATATTTTAAAATCTTTACATATTTGCTTCCAATATTCACGGTATTCAGGATGAAGAACAAGAATAATCTGAATTTCAGGATCAAAATCAAAAAAGGCTTCTATTGAATAAAGTATAACTGGTTTGCCGCTTAATAGCATAAACTGCTTGGGAACTTCTCCATGCATCCTGGTTCCGGTTCCGCCTGCAACAATGATGGCGTATTTTTTCATAAATTGGGATGTTATGCTGTTAGGTTGTTAGGATGTTAGTATTTCATGGGCGGGGGAGAATAGGGTGATGGTATTTTATGATTCAGGTATTCAACCCATAAAGTTCAGGTGTTTCAAGTTTCCAGTTTCCAGATTCCGGATTCCAGTTTCTATTTTAAATTCCCTCTATTTTATCAGCAATGCCAATCCTCCTTCGGAAGTTTCCTTGTAAATATCAGGAAGATCGTGACCGGTTTGGTTCATAGCCAGGCAGGTTTTATCGAAACTCACACGGTGATGCCCATCAGAGAGCAAAGCATAGGCACTGGCATCCATGGCACGTCCGGCACCGATGGCATTACGTTCGATGCATGGAATCTGAACAAGCCCGGCAACAGGATCGCAAGTGAGCCCGAGGTGATGCTCAAGACCCATTTCGGCAGCATACTCCACCTGCGAAGGGGTTGCACCGAAAAGTTGAGCTGCCGCTCCTGCAGCCATAGAACAGGCCGTTCCAACTTCGCCCTGGCACCCAACCCGGGCACCCGAAATGGAAGCGTTTTCCTTCACCAGGTTTCCAATCAATGCAGCTGTTGCAAGCGCCCGGAGAATTTTTGTATCCGAGAAATCATATGTATTCTGCACATGGTATAACACTGCCGGAACTACGCCGCATGATCCACATGTAGGAGCAGTTACAATGGTTCCTCCGCCTGCATTTTCTTCCGAAACCGCAAGTGCGTATGCAAATACCAGTGCACGTTTCTGCAGAGTCCCCGCTGAACTTTTAGCTTTTATGTGGTACGACGAAGCTTTTCGCGGAAGGTGCAAAATACCAGGCAGTACACCCTCGTGCTCCAACCCGCGTAAGATAGATTCCTTCATGGTTTTCCATACCCCGGCCAGGAATTCCCATATCTCCCCGCCTTCATGTATTTCGACATATTCCCAGAGTGTGCGGCCGTTTTGCTGACACCATTTCAGGATATCGGTCATTTTGGTATGCGGATAAACTGTAACTTTCTGCGATTTGATTTCATCATCCTCAATATCTCCTCCGCCAACGCTGAAAACTGTCCATTCATTAAGCAGGATTCCACTATCATCCAGTGCTTCAAATTTCATCCCGTTCGGATGCTGCGGAAGTACGGTATCTTTTTCCCAGATTATTTTCACCTTATCTTCAGGAAACGATTCCCGCAGGACTTTATCAGTCAGGTGGCCCTTTCCGGTCGCGGCAAGGCTGCCATAAAGCGTAATCCGGATCACAGTAGCGGGTTCATTCCTGGCTCTGAATTTCTCGGCAGCGAATCGCGGCCCCATAGTGTGGCTGCTGGAGGGGCCGAGGCCGGTTTTGTATATTTTTCGTATTGATTCCATAAGTGGCTTTTTTTAATGTCGGGGTGACTCAAAGTCACCCCGACATTATAAGCGACAAAGGTCAAAAAAAAATCCCCTCTTCCGAAGGGATTTATGACAAATACTATCAAGAACTTTTCAGCTATTTAAAGTATCAGCATCGCATCTCCATAAGTGAAAAAACGGTATTTCTGAGCAACGGCTTCTTTGTAAGCTTTCATCAGCAGATCATATCCGGCATATGCAGCCACCATCATCATCATAGGCGATTGCGGCAAATGCAGATTGGTAATCATGCTCGATCCTATACTGAATTCATAAGGAGGAAAAATAAATTTATTGCTCCATCCGCTGTATGGTTTAAGCTGACCCGAAATGGTTACTGACGATTCAACTGCCTTCATAGTGGTAGTGCCGACTACACATACTTTCCTACGTGATTCAATAGCCCGGTTTACTATCAGCGTTTGATCTTCTTCAATAAGCAGTTCTTCCGAATCCATCTTGTATTTTGTTAGATCTTCCACATCAATGGCACGGAAATTACCCAGCCCGGCATGTAGCGTTACTTCAGCAAAATTTACACCCTGTAATTCGAGGCGTTTCATAAGCTCACGGCTGAAATGGAGTCCGGCCGAAGGCACTGCAACAGCACCTTCATTTTTAGCGTATATGGTCTGGTAACGTTCTTTGTCGCCAGGCTCAATATCGCGCAGGCGTTGCAACTCCTCAGGAAGTGGAGTACGGCCTAAGGATTCGATAGTACGTTTAAATTCACTGTAAGGGCCATCGAACAGGAACCGCAGCGTGCGTCCGCGTGAAGTGGTATTGTCAATTACTTCGGCAACCAATGAATCATCATCGCCAAAATATAGTTTGTTACCAATACGTATTTTACGCGCAGGATCAACCAGTACATCCCATAAACGGGCTTCACTGTTCAGTTCGCGGAGGAGAAAAACGGTTATCTTGGCTCCTGTTTTTTCTTTTTCGCCAAGTAATAATGCCGGAAAGACTTTGGTATTATTTAAAAGAAAAACATCCCCATCGCCGAAATAATCCAGAATATCCTTAAATGTTTTGTGTTCAATGGTTTGTTTTTTCCGGTCGAGTACCATCATTCGCGATTCGTCGCGGTTTTCTACCGGATGCAATGCAATCAGCTCATTCGGCAGATGATACCTGAATTGGGATAGTTTCATATAGGGCGTATTTTTATTTGAATTTGCAAAAGTGTGCAAAGGTAATGAATTGAGGGGCTGAAATCAAGTGTTTGGAGTGGATTAACCCGGGCTTTTAACGCTTTTTATGAAAATATGGTATTTTTATTTTCAGATTATTGCGTAAAAATTATTCAATCAATATGTTTGTTGAAAACAGTAGTCCGTTATTTTTTTGCCTCCCGCAAAGACGTAAAGACGCAAACAACTGATTTTCAATTATTTGAATATGAATAAACTGTTTTCATAACTATTTAATTTTCAGTCCAATGCAAAAGCTTAACGAAGTATTGTGAAAAAGGAAGCTCTCCAAAATGATATTTATGGTGCACCCAATCTTCAAGTGGTGCCCCCGGCGTCGCTTGGTTGATGGTGCCCCCGCTCAGCCCGGTCACCGGATTACCGGAGGTCAAGCGGAGCCGGGTGTAGCCGGGATTGCACATCGACAGCATCGTCTTTAAAAAATTCTTACTTTTGCACCTTCAAAAAAATGAAACTATGCTTCGTACACATACCTGTGGAGAACTAAATATGACCCATGCGGGCAGTAATGTAGTATTAACCGGCTGGATGCAACGTTCGCGTGACCTTGGGGGAATGACCTTTGTTGACCTTCGCGACCGTTACGGAATTACGCAGCTGGTTTTCAACATGGAAACTAATTCCGCTCTTTGCGAACAAGCACGTAAACTTGGACGCGAATTTGTAATCCTGGTTGCAGGAAAGGTAGCTGAAAGAAGCAACAAAAATGCGAAAATGAAAACCGGCGATATTGAAATTATTGTCGATAAACTTGAAATACTCAACGAGTCGAAAACACCTCCATTTACAATTGAGGACAACACCGACGGGGGCGATGAACTTCGCATGAAATACCGTTACCTCGATCTGCGTCGCAATACCGTAAAACGCAATATGGAACTTCGCCACCGCCTGGCTTTCCAGACCCGTAATTATATGGACAGCCTCAATTTTATTGAGATAGAGACCCCTGTTCTGATTAAAAGCACCCCAGAAGGCGCCCGTGATTATGTTGTTCCTTCGCGTGTGAATCCAGGTGAATTTTATGCACTTCCACAATCACCACAAACGTTTAAGCAATTGCTTATGGTTGCCGGTTACGACCGGTATTTCCAGATTGTAAAATGCTTCCGTGATGAAGACCTACGAGCTGACCGCCAGCCGGAATTTACCCAGATCGACTGTGAAATGTCGTTCGTTACCCAGGAAGATATTTTCGATACATTCGAAGGACTCGTAATGCATCTTTTCAAAACTGTGAAAGACGTTGATGTAATTAAACTGCCACGAATGACCTGGGCCGATGCCATGAAACATTACGGCAGCGATAAACCCGATATCCGCTTCGGAATGAAATTTACCGAAATCAATGATCTGGTTAAAGGTAAAGAATTTAAAGTGTTCGACGACGCCGAACTTGTCGTCGGCATCAATGCCGGAGGATGTGCTGAATACACCCGTAAGCAACTCGACGAACTTACAGATTTTGTGAAGAAACCTCAAATCGGAGCAGGTGGGTTAATTTATGTTCGTTACGCTGCTGATGGAACATTGAAATCATCTGTTGATAAGTTCTACACACCTGAAGAACTGAAAAAATGGGCCGAAGTTTTTGGTGCCAAACCCGGCGACCTGATACTTATCCTTGCCGGAAAAGCCAATAAAACCCGCAAAGCGCTTAACGAACTTCGGCTCGAAATGGGCAACCGCTTAGGCCTTCGCAATCCCGAGACTTTTGCCCCGCTGTGGGTGTACGATTTTCCATTGCTGGAATGGGACGAAGACTCGCAGCGTTTTTACGCCATGCATCACCCGTTCACCTCGCCAAAGCCCGAAGATATTGCATTATTGGATACCGATCCCGGGGCTGTTCGCGCCAATGCCTACGATATGGTTATTAATGGTGTGGAAGTTGGCGGAGGTTCCATCCGTATCCACAACAAACCGCTACAGCATAAAATGTTGCAGTTACTTGGTTTCAGTGAAGAAGATGCGCAGGCACAATTTGGTTTCCTGATGAATGCATTCGAATTTGGTGCTCCGCCTCACGGTGGTATAGCATTCGGTTTCGACCGTTTATGTTCCTTATTCGGTGGCAGCGAATCCATTCGCGATTATATTGCCTTCCCCAAGAATAATGCTGCCCGCGATGTAATGATTGATTCACCGGCACGCATTTCGGATGATCAATTGAAGGAACTGAGTTTGAAGGTTTCGATATAGGATTAATGATTTTGGTTCAGGCTATCCTTCTGTCGGAGTCCCTTACCTCCGATTATGCTCAGCTGCTGACGTGTGACGGTATACCTCTTCCTCAGAGCAAATTTCTCGCTTGAAC
>JBBQUX010000055.1:0-20715 GCA_038212135.1 Bacteroidales bacterium
ATACCCGTTTACAGGCATGCCACAAAAACTCACCGGATATTTTAAATACCAGCCCGTTGGTGCCGATACCTGTTACCTGGGATGGGGATTAACCAAATGGAACAACGGAGTTCAGGATACGATTGGCTATGCTGCCATTGATACAATGGGAACGTTCAATACCTGGACCTACTTTGAACTGCCACTCGAATACCTGATATGGGAAGCACCGGATACAATGAATATATTATTTGTAAATTCCAATCCACTCGATGGACAAAATCATACAGGCACTAAGATGTGGATTGATAACCTTTCTTTCGTATATGGAACCGTAGGTATCGAAGGAGTAACTTTTGCCAAAGGACTGAATATTTATGCCGGGCCTTTTGCCAGGCAACTCATTCTTTCAACCTATTTTGAAAAACAGGAAAACCTGGATATAAGCCTGTTTAATATGGCAGGAGTGGAAACAAACCATTGGAAAAGATCCATGCAGGTAGCTACAGAGAAGTTGGATGTGAACAATCTACCGCCAGGTACATATGTAATCCGGATTTCGTCAGGAAACAGACTGATTGATTCACGGAAGATTACAATATTGAATTAGTGTCACTAAGAAAATTCATCATTTTACGTAAAAAAGCTCATTTTCTTTAACCTCAGGTTTGCAAGCAAAACTCAATCTTCTGTACGCCATGACTTTCCCCTATGGTTGCTGAGCGAAGTCGAAGCAAAGGGGTGAGCGTGGGCAAAACTCATTTCAGACTCGTTTTCTTATACGCACAAATTAACTTTTCCGGGTACTTATTAATTCAATAGTTACTCCTGATTGTGAAAAAGTCAGGAGTTTTTCTTTTGTTTCCATTTGTTTTTCATTTACGACTATTTGCAGATTAAAATCCTGTATTTCAATATATACCATCCTGCATAGGATTTCGCGAATTCCCAAATCTTCATAACAACATACTATCCGCTTATACATTGCGTTAAGTTTTCAAATTACCAATGTTGATAAGTTACTTTCCTACTGCTCAACGCTGCTGCCTTAATACAGTACCTTTAATCCTGATTTTCAGCATTTAAATATGAATATAATCCGAAAAGTAAGCGTATCAGTTTTTGTGCTGATCGCATGTATGTTTTTGCAGGCAACTGCACAAAAAACCAGCATCTACAGCAACCCTCAAGCTTCTTACGATCAGGCTGTTGACCTATATAACAAAGCTAAATACGGCTCAGCACTTGTGATGTTCGATGAACTGGCAACAGGCGAAAACTCGAACATTAAAGCGGGTTCCGAATATTATGCTGCCTTGTGTGCTTCCCAGCTTTTTCATCCTGATGCAACCAAACGCTTCGGGAAATTTATTGATACCTATCCGCAAAATGCCCAGGCGAACGATGCATACTTTGAATCGGGAAAATTGCAGCTGACCAATAAAGATTACCGTAAAGCACTCGAAAGTTTCAATAAAGTTGACCGCTACGAATTAACCCCGGAACAACTTAATGAATACTATTTCAAGATTGGTTATGCCAATTTCAAGACCGACAACATGAAGAAAGCTCGTGAGAATTTCTCGCTGCTTATTGAAAAACCCAACAAATACAATGTTCCCGCCAATTACTATTATGCCCACATTGCTTATTCCGAAAAAAACTACGAAACTGCGCTGAAGCACTTTGAACGCGTTGAGCAGGATGAAACTTTCCGCGATGTGGTTAATTACTACATTATTCAGATTTATGCTTTACAGGGCCGCTACGACGAACTGATTACCCGTTCGTTGCCTTTGCTCGAAATGGCCACCGATAAAAGGACTGCCGAAATTGCCCGCCTCACAGGAGATGCTTATTTCCACAAGGGCGAATATAAAAATGCCTTGAAATATTTCAATAAATACCTCGATGCAAAACCTTCATCCGTTTCGCCGGTTGATAACTACGGGATTGCGTTTTCGCATTATAAAAACGGGGATTACACCCAGGCTATCAAATACTTCCAGTCAGTTGCCACTTCGCAGGATTCGCTTTCGCAGAATGCATATTATCACCTCGGCGACTGTTACATAAAAACCAACCAGAAACGATTTGCTTTCAATTCGTTTAACTCGGCATTTAAATTAAAGACCGATCCGGCATTAACCGAAGAAGCTCTTTTTAATTACGCAAAACTTGCTGTTGAGCTTTCGTATAATCCTTATAACGAAGCGGTTAATGCATTGCAGGATTACCTTGCAAAATATCCTGAATCGGCCCGCCGCGATGAGTTGTACGGTTACCTTGCCGATTTGTATCTCCTTACTAAAAACTACAAGAATGCGCTTACCAGCATTCAGCATATTAAAAAACGAAGCGGAAGGCTCGATGCAGCATACCAGCGCATCGCATATTACCGGGGAATTGAATTGTTTAATGAAGCAGATTATGATGGTGCCATTACGCTTTTCGCCCAGGCCCGTGAGTTGACCTCGGATAATTCCATTAAAGCCTTATCGTCATATTGGGCAGGAGAAGCCTATTATCGCACCGCCCGCTGGGATAAGGCAATTGAATCGTACAACAAATTTCAGGTTACACCCGGGGCACAGAAAGAATCCTTCTTCAACACAGCAAACTACAACATCGGGTACAGCTATTTTAAAAAGAAAGAGTATACCAAAGCAGCAACAAGCTACCGTAAATACCTGGCTGCCAAAGGAACAGAGGCAAAATTGGCTGGTGATGCCAACTTACGTCTTGGAGATTGTTACTTTATGACAAAGGAATATGCGACTGCCGTTGAATTTTACCAGAAAGCTGTAACAGCGCGTGTTACCGATGCCGACTATGCCCAATACCAGACCGGTATCAGCTATGGTGTGCAGGGCGATATGGAAACCAAGATTGCTACTTTGCGCAAAATGCTCACATCTTACAGTAAATCAGCCTATACCGATGATGCATTGTATGAAATCGGTTTAACCTTCAACGTAATTGACAAGGACAGTGAGGCACTCACGTATTTTCAGCGGGTGGTAAAAGAATTTCCGAACAGCACATACGTTAAAAAATCACTGCTTAAAACCGGGCTTATACTCTTTAATCAGAACCGCGACCAGGAAGCACTTACCACGCTGAAAAGAGTAGCAAAGGATTATCCGGGCACACCCGAATCGAAGGAAGCCTTAAATAGTATCAAGAGCATTTACGTGGAGATGAACCAGGTAGATGAATATATGGATTTCACAAAACAGGTTCCCCAGGCTGATATCTCACGTTCCGAGCAGGATTCGCTTACCTATATTGCAGCCGAGAACCAGTACATGAATGGCAATTGCGAAAAAGCTGTTGAAGGATTCGCAAAATACATCAGTAAATTTCCGGAAGGATCTTTTATCCTCGAATCGAATTTTTACAAAGCCGAATGCGATTACCGTTCGCAACGTTTCGACCAGGCATTGAAAGGATATGAGTTCATCATCAGCCTGCAACGATCGAGGTTTACTTCCAACGCGGCATCACGGTCAGCGCACATCTATCATACACGCAACAACTTCGAAGCAGCTCTTGAAGCGTATATCCGTCTTGAGGAAACCGCTGACCAGCCCGGTATAATCCTCGATGCTGTAAACGGTCAGATGCAATGCAACTATGCCTTGAAACGCTATGGACTTGCCATCCAATCGGCTCAGAAATTGTTCGCGCTCGACAAACTGACTCAAAACCTGGCGACCGAAGCTCATATCATAATCGCCCGTTCGAGCTATGAACTTGGCAATAAAGAACTTGCCAGGAAGGAATTTGAAGAAACGCTGAAACTCTCGAAAAACGAGATGGGTGCCGAAGCGAAATTCATGCTGACCCAACTGGAGTTCGAAAACGGAAAATACGACGATTGCGAAAAATCAGTCTTTTCACTATCCGAAAATTTTGCTTCTTACGATTATTGGGTTGCAAGAGGATTCCTGTTGCTGAGCGATGTGTATATTAAGAAAGGTAACACATTCCAGGCAAAGCAAACCCTGCAGAGTATTATCGATAATTACGAAGGACAGGACCTGGTTATGATTGCCCGTGAAAAACTCGCTGCAATAGTCGAAACAAACGAATAAAATGAAAGTAACCTTTCAGATTGTTGTTTACTAATTCATTTTCAAAATGCATATGATAAAGTCAAAATATAAAACCACACGCTTTGCACTGATTTGTTTCCTGGCGTTTGTATTTTCGGGCACTGTTCAGGCACAGGTAAAAACTTACAACGAAGAAATCACCGTTGTAGCACCGTTCGATCCTATTGTTCCCGACGCGTTTAAAATCAGTCAGAACCCGGCGATTGACGATACAACTACCTCCGTTCCAGCCATGAACTACAATATTATGCCAAGGATTGCCACTGTGAAGCCGGTTATTGATCCGTTGCCAGCCGTTAAACTAATTGCTGAGCCGCTAAGCAAGCTATACCGCAACTATATTCGTGCCGGTGCCGGCAATTACTCAGCCTTGTATGGTGAATTATTTATGAGTTCGCTGCGTTCGAAAAAGCAACTTACTTCTCTGCGCCTGAAGCATCAGTCTGCAGCCGGAAAAATTGAAGATTACGGACCACCAGCAAACAGCCGGCAAGAAGCTGAACTGAAAGCTTCGAAATATTCCGATCAGCATATTCTCAGCGGAAGTGCATTTTACACCCGCGACGGCCTTCACTTTTATGGGTACAAGCCTGCTGATTTTCCTGATACCGTGATCGAAAAAGATGACGTAAAACAGCGTTACCATACTATCGGTGCAAATGCAACCTTTGGAAGCAATTATAAATCAACAGATGAACTGAACCACACATTCGGGCTTTCATACTACCATATGGCCAGTCTCAACGAGGTGAAGGAAAATAATGTGGAATTCACCGCAACGCTTGATCAGCGTTTCGATCTGTTGAAACTTGATGAAGACCAGGTGCTCGGTCTCACGGCAGGATATAGTTTCCTCAACCAGCATGATTCGCTTGGGCAAAACAACAGCGGAATCTTCCTGATCAATCCATTTATTAAAGCCGACTATAATGAGTATAGTTTTATGGCCGGTTTCAAGCTTAACATCGCCTCCGATTCAGTAACCAAAGCTCACTTTTATCCGGTTGTTGAAGCCCGTCTCGAACTGATCCCTGATGCACTAAAAATTTATGCCGGTTTCAACGGGGGAATGGAGCGCACCTCGCTGCAAGGAATAACTGAACAGAATTTATATATCAGCAGTGTGATGCCATGGAATTACGTGTACGATAAATTCAAAGTTTATGGCGGATTCCAGAGCAATATAAGCCGCAGTTTCAATTTTAACGGAAGCATTTCGAGCAGCGCATATGAAAATTACCCCTTGTTTGTAACCGATACAGCTTCGTATCTTAACAATACATTCACGCTGCTGTACGACAATATTAACGAAGTTAAACTAAAGGCAGAACTCGAATTTATAAAATCGTCGCGTCTGCGCCTGGCTGTAACCGGAACATATAACCATTATAAAACTGTCGACCAGGAATATGCATGGTACAAACCGGCCTACGAATTAGGATTCTCAGGAAGGTATGACATTCAGAGCAAGATCGTAATCACTGCAAAAGCAACAGTAAATGGAAAGGTGTGGGCTTTGGTGCCCGTTCCTGATCCTAATATTGATGGTATGGGTGTGACGCAATATATCCTGGAGGCGCAGGAAATTAAAGGGTGGACTGATATTAACCTGGGTGCCGAATATCGTTTCAACAAGGCACTTTCGTTCTGGCTCAATTTTAACAATATCACCAACAGCAAGTATTACAGGTGGAATAATTACCGCTCGTATGGAATAAACCTGCTTGGTGGGGTTAGTTATTCTTTTTAAGGGGTTGGGAGTTAGGGGTTAGGATTTAGGGGGTTCAGAATTATAATCGGGAATGTCAATCTTAATTCCTGATTCTGAAAATTCGCCAGACCTCCTAATCAACAATTATTTCATCCGGCACAATAGCCCTTTGTTTTACCACTACCTTCTTTTTCCAGTTTCCTTTTAAATAATACAGGTACGAAAGCACCATCCCGATAAACCATGCAACCGGTATTGACCACCATATTCCGGCTACGCCAAAATACCGCGACATGATCCAGGCTGCCGGAATCCGTATAGCCCAAAGCGCGAACAAGGTAATAAACATAGGAACAATAGTATCGCCGGCACCCCGCATCACTCCTCCTATCACGAACATGGTGGAAAAAAAGATATAGAATGAACTCACGATTACCAGATATTGCGCGCCAATATCGATAACTGCGGAGTCAGTGGTGAAAAGTCCCATTAGCGGATGCCGGAAAACGATTACACCCAGGCTGGTTATAAGTGCCAATGCTCCTGACATCATGAATGTTGCTTTCAATCCTTGCTTTACCCTTTCCGGTTTATTGGCTCCCAGGTTCTGCCCTACAAAAGTTGAAAGTGCCGCCCCGAAATTCATGGCAGGCATACCGGCAAGTGAATCAAGCCTTCCGGCTGCACTGTAAGCGGCTATAACATTGGTTCCGAAATCATTTACAATCCGCATTATTGCCAGCATTCCAAGCGAAACAAAGGTTTGCTGCAGGCCTGTCGGCAACCCTATCATAAGGCTCTTTTTGAAAATTGCCCTGTCGAAAACTAATTTCAGGCTGTTGAGTTTCACAACCTCGTGGGTACGGTTAAGGTACAGAATTCCTGTTACAAAAGCACCGGCCTGCGAGATGACCGTTGCCCAGGCAGCCCCGGCCACACCCCATTTGAAAACAGCAACGAACAGCAAATCGAGCAACACATTCATTACTGTTGAAATGATCAGAAAGTACAATGGCGTTTTTGAATCGCCTAATCCCCGCAAAACTGAACTTATGCCGTTAAACCCGAAAAAGAAGATCATTCCGGTGAGGTAAATATTAAAATAGGTTATAGCCTGCGGCATAACATCTTCCGGAAGTTTAATAAGCCGGAATATCGGGCCACTGAGTGTAATCCCTACCAAAGTCACAATAATCGAAGCAACGAAAAGAAAAATATACATGGTATCGATTGAACGTTTTACCATTTTCATGTCCCTGGCGCCGAAATACTGCGAAATTATAATGGTGGTGCCCATAGCCACTCCCACCACGAAAGAAATAAGCATAAAAATAAGCGGAAACGATGCTCCGACGGCTGCCAGTGCTTCTTTACCTACATAGCGGCCAACAACTATACTATCGACAATATTGTATAACTGCTGAAACACGTTACCAATAAGCATCGGAATGGCAAATTTAAAAATAAGGCTTCCGCTGTTGCCTTCGGTAAGGTTCTTCATCAGAAAGTATCTTAAAAGAAATCAATTTGTTGCTGTCATTCGCAACAGTAGTCCGCACTTATAATAATCAACAGATATCAGGAATATACACAGTAACATGTATGCGAATATACATTCAGAACCGCGAGGCATTAATAATCTATCCCTGATTCAAAATTTTCAGGAAAGAAGGTCAGCCTTCATCTGGGCAATCATCCTGGAAGTGGATTTCTCTGCGCACTCAATAAGTTCAGGGAGTTTGTCCTTGCTTTCGGAACTATGGGCAATGTCTTCAATCATTTGCATCGCCTGCTGAATACCTGGTGCACCAAAAAACGAGAAATGTGGTTTAAGTTTATGAGCCTGTTGCCTGAGTATCTCCATTTCATCCTCTTCAAAAGCCTTTTTAATAGCTGATATCGAGCCGGGAGTGTTGGTTACAAACATTTCAACAATAGACAGTACAAATTCTGGATCATCAGCCTCAAACATTTCAAGAGAATACAACTTATCCCGATTATGGCCGTTTATCGGGATTTCATTCATTGCGGAGGCACAAAAATCGGGCTCAATCTTTAAATATCGCGATAACCTCGTTTTAAGTTCACGCTTGGTAATAGGCTTCTGCAGGTAATCGTCGAACCCAGCTGCTGCAACAATGCTCATTATATTGGCGTCGTTGTGCGCCGTTAGGGCAATCACAACATGGTTCTGACCATTAACTTTCTGCCGTTTGCGGAGTATGCCTGCAGCTTCAAGTCCGGTGGTTCCGGGCATTTCAATATCCATTAGGATAATGCTTGGTTCAATTCCTTCAATCTGGGAAATAAGTTTATCTGCACTTTCCATGCACAAACAATCATACCCCATTTGTTTCAGATATTTTGAGAAAAGAAGACGATCAGAATCAGAGTCTTCGACAAGTATTATTGTCCGGTTAAGGATCATCAGGAGTAGATATTCGTTAAGAGATTACAAATGTAATAAGTATTTCATTATGAAACACATCTGACTTTAAAAATCAGTGTTTTCGCGCTGTACCAATGCTTTGGTCGACAACAGGCCACATGCCGCATCAATATCGAGCCCGCGCGAAGCCCGCAATGTTGTAACAATTCCCTTATTAATGAGTGCCTGCTGAAATTCGAGCAATCTTTTCTCATCGGTGGGCGGAAGAGGGGCATTGGGAACCGGATGAAAACGAATCAGGTTTATCCTGCATCGGGTTTTATTCAACAAGCGGGCAAGTTCCTTTACATGTTTGGGAGTATCGTTTAATCCGCCAAAAACAATGTATTCAATAGAAATACGGCGGTATTTACCTGGGTCAGCTTTATTAATTGCTTCAATTACATCCTTTATCGGGTACACATGCTGAACCGGCATCATACGGCGGCGTTCCTCATCGAAAGGTGAGTGCATGCTTACAGCCAGGTTACATTTGCTCTCGCGAAGAAACAATTCCATGGCTGGGATAATACCAATGGTCGAAACCGTTACTTTACGGACACTCAAACCAAAACCGTATTCCGAAGTAAGTATTTCCTGCGCTTTCATAACGGCTTCGGTGTTATCGAAAGGCTCGCCCATACCCATAAAAACAATGTTGGTAATATGCTCACGTTCGGGAATACTTCGCAGTTGGTTAAGTATCTGCCCTGCCGAAAGATGAGCCTGAAAGCCTTGTTTTCCGGTTGCACAGAAAAGACAGCCCATCTTACAGCCTACTTGCGACGAAACACAAAGCGTATTGCGTCGTTCATCAGGAATAAAAGCAGTTTCGATAAACTTGTGGTTGCTTACAGTGAACAGGTACTTTTTTGTTCCATCGGCTGATAACTGAACTTTTCCCGGTGCAGTAACTCCCAGTTCGAAATGTTCAGCCAGTAAAAGCCTGGACTTCTTCGAAATATTCGTCATTTCCTCAATTGACTGAATATTCGTTTTGTAAAGCCAGCAGGCAATCTGGTCGGCTACAAAACCAGGGAAACCGAATTTTTCAGTTATCAGCTTTAAATCAGGAAGGGTTTTGCCCAGCAGATGATCTTTTTCGGAAATTGTTTCGATGGGTGACATTTATTATCAGAAATAAATTTCGGCCACAATTTTACTGAAAGGGATTCCTTTACTAATGAGAATTTCCCGGCATTCAACAACCATTTCGGCACTTCCGCAAAGATAGTACTTTTGATCCATTGGCAAATCCTCAGCATCTTCGAGATATTGGGTAACACGTCCGTGATAAACACCTTCACCCTCCTGCTGCGAACAACAGCGTGCATATCGCGATCCGAAATCCCTGCTCAGTTCATCGCTGAAATAAAACGAATCGAGTGTGCGTCCTCCATGAAGCAGAATTTTATTCCCGCCCATTCCCGAACGGCACATGCTGATAAACGGTGCTATTCCGGTACCGGCAGCAATCCAGTAAGCCGGTTCAGATGAACCCTCGTAAGTACCAAATGGAACAGAAATCCATAGTGTATCACCCGATTTCAGGATTGCCAGGTTGGGAGTTAGCTTTCCACCTGGTTTTATATTGTAAAGTATATTTACATTTTCATCATTTTCGCCGCTTGCAATGCTGTAAAGGCGTGCATCATCACTTGGGTTCATAGCCAGCCCCAGAACTTGCCCGGCACGGAAAACAAAATCGCGTTTAAATGAAAGAGCAAAAACATTGTACGAAATTTCAGTATTTGATATGATTGTAACTGCTTTGAGTTTTATTAGTGGTTTGGTTTCAACAGTGCTCATTATATGTGTCTAATTATTTTTAGTTATTATTAAACGAACGAATAATGAATTGGTTCATGACTACTAAATTTATATTTCCCCAAATGCATTTCATCGCAAAATATAAGACCAGCATCAAAAGATGAAATAATTTTCAGTTCGCCGAATAATTGAGTAATTTTAACCCTGGATTCAAAAATATAAAAATGATGATAATACAACACCTATGAAAACAATTTTTCAATTCCTGCTCATTTTTGCCCTCGTATTTAATTCGATGCTACTCCATAGTCAGACAAACTGTAAAGTTTTGAAACCTGAGATATCAGTCACCTATGAGGGTAAATGCAAAAACGGGCTTGCCCACGGGAAGGGAATTGCTACTGGAACTGACCGTTACGAGGGGCAATTCATTAAAGGGAAACCCCATGGTTCGGGTAAATATACCTGGGCAAATGGCAACACGTACAATGGCGAGTGGACTAACGGAGAGAGAAACGGAATCGGGATATACAGCATGAAAGTAAATGGAATTGACAGCGTTCAGGATGGGCTGTGGCAAAATGACGTTTATATTGGCCCTAAACCTAAAAGCCCATATGTTAGTTACAAATCAGGCGTGGATCGGTACACCTTTC
Source organism: Bacteroidales bacterium (assembly GCA_038212135.1). GTDB lineage: Bacteria > Bacteroidota > Bacteroidia > Bacteroidales > UBA4417 > UBA4417. The sequence goes on from JBBQUX010000055.1 coordinate 10,663, forward strand.
AGAAAAACAATACTGCCAAAAACAGGGTGCTTATCGATTTTACACAGAACGGGATCAGAAACAGAGGAATTACAAATTTACTTATGTCAACCAGCAGTGGCAGCGAAACCAAAGTTGGCGAATCGATCGGATATGATTTTATCACTTTCCCTGTGACAATAAAAGTAAGGTATACTTCTCCGAACAAACTGCAAACTATTTTATACGTTGTAGAGTTCGAATTCGAAATTTATGAACCTGGAGACTGGAAATTAAAGCTGGAAAACTAAAACTTATTATATTGAATTGGCAAGTTTAAAGATTCGCTCAGCATGAATGGAGTGGTATAATTTCTGATATAAAAAAGTTATTTAACCAGCTTGCTTTTCATCAGTTTCAATTTCTCTTCATCGTTCAGGTTATCCTGGTAGTTGTACAATGGTTTTTCCCAGGCACCATACATCGGGTTGGGGAGAACAATAAATTTTTGACCGAATTGTTCCCTGTTATCTGCAACCGCCGCTTTCCCATTATTGCTGCTCCTGTCCTCGAATATTTCAGAGAAATCATTCAGGTTATCGCCAATGAGTAATATTATCTCATGATTTTCAGACACTTTTGCCCTCCTGCCGGTTTTTGAACTGGTATTGCCGGTGCTGTATGCTAAATCGCTTCGTGTAAGCAGATGATCTTCAGTGGCGTAAGGGAAACCTTCGTTTAACAGGTTTTTGAGCGTTACCGAACGTTCATTGTCATCCCGGTTGGTGATATAGAAAATTTCCACATTCTTCATTTGTGCATATTTTGCAAATTCCAAAGCACCAGGTAAAGCTTCTGCACGTGCTTCCTTCGTCCAGTTATACCAACCTGACAAATTATCTCTTGAATTTATTACGGCTGTTTCGAAAGGGCTGTTGTCGAGCATGGTTTCGTCAATATCGACAACTACGGCCAGCGACTTGCCCAATGTATTTTTTATTATTGCCTCATCAAGCCTTTGCTGTGCAATATTAAATCCCTGGTAATACAATGCCGTCATTTCAGCTGAATGCTGATACCAGGCCACAGCCATCACCAGTTTATCATTTTCGCTGAAGCTGGTAGCGGTAGTTTTTTGAACCGATTTGCACGAAATCAGGAAAGCAGAAACAAGTAGTAAGGAAAGAATTTTTGTTTGCATAGGATTGAATAATTTAGAAATAATAACAGCCTTAAAAGCAGCAGGTTTTGACCGGCCTTTTGAGCATCAATACAAAAGTAACGGAAAGTTAATGCACAAAGTTCACAATAAACTGCTGAAACTTAAAATAAAATATCACCATACAAATACTGAAACAACTGCCAGCACTATAACAATAGCTCCGAGTATTATTACAACTTTATTTTCATAAGCCAATAACCGGTCACATTTGGCTATCTGATGTTCTACCTTTTCTGTTTCCATGTTTAATTTCAAGGCTTTCAAATATCCGTTTTTGGCTTGTCTCAGTAATTCAATTTTAAAAAAATCATCGGCATGACGCATCATTTCGATGAATTCGGCTTCAGCAATGCTGGTCTGGGTTTCGGATGTATTATGGTTCATTTCTTCTGTTTCTGGTCATCACAAATATAGTCAAAGCAGGGACTAAATTCCTAACACTGCTTCGAATTTAATGGAGTTTTGCTTCTAATACGGCCTCAAAATGCGACAATTTTCCTGTTAACAGTATATATCATTTCTGCTTACGCCTGAAATCCCACGGTGCCAGCGGGTCAGACTGTTTCCACAAGCCGACTTTGTTTTTCCGGGCTTCGAGTTCTAATTGTGCAAGTGTAGTGTCGGCATTGTAAGCAGCATAGTGCCAGGCTAATCCCAAGCGGATTAATTCCTTATTCAAACAGAGATCATCAACATAAACGAATGCGAGTGTCCGTCCGTACATATCCTCCCCGACTTTTTCGATCCGGACACGCTTCTTAAAGCAAAAGGCAACTGTCGCCAGCTTTGCAGAATCGCCAAACTCCTGTTGCAACTCCGGACAATCAATTCCCTCCAGCCGAACCCTGAGTTGAGTATTATCATCGAGCAATACCACAATTGAATCACCACTATTAACACCTATCACCTTAGCTTTGAAGGAACCAGGCACAGAAATCAGCGCAAAAAGCAGAAGCAGAATTAAAGTTTTCATAGGTTACTTTTTATAATTTATGGTTCAGATGCTCCGTAGACCAGCCGGAAATGCCGGATTTAATAGTGTATCATTTTGGGTTGTAGTTTGTTCGCTGTATAAATTAACCTAATGCTGTGATGAAATCGCTCCGCTAAAATTGCTTATCCCGGCTTTACATGTAATGATTCATTCAATTTATCCCTTTAAATTCCGTTTATCAACATTATTTGTAGGGTTTAAACCTCCATGAGAAATTAAGATTAGCCACTTTATTTCTTCGGAATTTCAGGTTCGTAAGTTTTTTTATGTTGCCAACAATACTTTGAGCCTTTTAGAGCTACCCTGCTGCATCTTTTCCCCGAATTGGTAATTGCCTCGCATTGACCATCCTGAATTGTCTTTTCAGTAGTCTTTGCTTTTTCGGGAGTATTTGAATTCCGATTGGCTTTGGCAGATGGATAAGCTAAAGGCGTCGCCATTTTTTCTTGTTTCAGTTTTGACAATTCTACCATTTCACTCTCTATCCAGGAGAATTCTTCCTCCAACGATCTGTTTTGCTCACTTAATTCATCGACTTTCAACGATAAGGAATCCACCTTCAGTGACAATTCTTTGATTTTATCGCTCTTATTCAATTGTGAACATGAACTAAAAATCAGGAGTAGAATTACCGGGATTATACTTAATTTTCTCATAACAAAATTTGTTAACATCCATTAAAAGCGTAAAACAAGCACACCATTGTGGTTAAGTTTGCAATCCCAAACTTTCCATTTCAATTTTCTCTTGAAAATCAGTTGCGATAATCAAAGATTGAAATTATTTGTTGATGTTTTACCTGGCTTATATGATTATTTATGCATTTACCCCCTATTTTGCTGGAAAATGCTTTTAAATTCGCAATTGCACAAATATAGCTTACAAGTTTTGAATATTGAGTCTGATAGTTAATTTTAAAGTAACAATTTTAGTGATTCGCAGATTGATGAAATCTTATTCCTATTCCTTTCCGGGGAAACTATTTTGAATGACCAAATATAACAATAAAAGCATTAATTTGTTTTGGTTTCACTATTATTTTAGTGGGGAAATCATTTTGGATCAGTAGTACAATGCCGCCTTCGTATTTTTAGTATGAAATAATAATCATTTAAAAAATAAAGAATCGTATATTGTTCATATACAGGGCTTTTTGATTTTTGATTGATGTGAGCAGTATATTGGAAAAGCGGTATTATATCTTTATTCAGAGGGTATCCGGAGACGTGTCGATCCTCTTATACCTCATTCGTAGCCTTAAAATATGTGAATCATGTAAATTATTCGTAATATTGTGTAACAATTTCCGTATTACGTTGTTGTAAAATTGTAAATTAATCATTCCACTATGAAAACTTGGCTCCTGATTCCAATGCTTTTTTTATTTTTAATTGGATGTGAAAAAGATAATATTGACGAAATACCTCCTGGCATCTCAATTTTGAAGCCTGTTGAAAATCTTGTAGACAGTTTGCTGTTAGTATTACCTGAAAGCAGAAATTTCTTACTTAGCAGTCCTGAATTATTTTCAGATACCATTCAGAAAAATATTGTTTTGATTAAAGAATCCAATGTATATGTAACATTTGTCAATGAACTCACGGGAAATCTGAATTCACTATGTTGGTACGCTTATAATAATACACAGCCGCCCACAGAATCCGTTGCTATTACTAATAGAGTGCTCTTCCCAAATATTTCGAAAAAAGGCGAAGGTGGATTACTGGAATCAGGATACACATTGCAACTTGGCACGGAAAAATTTCCTGCTGGAACTGTAATTGGCTTTTCGCTGGTTGTAAACGGATGGAAAGGTGGCTCAATCGACTTTAGTGGCACTATTCATTACACAAACTATAATTTTAACATTGGTGGTCAGCAACAACATGTTTTATTTAAAAATGAATATTCGCACTATATAATTATAGGCTACGAAGACGGCACTATAGCTAATAATCCCAATTGCGATAAAGATTTTAACGATATATTATTCTCTGTTTCGGATAACCTGGACGGATTAGAAGCTACATCCTTTGATCTGTCACGTATAGTAGTCAGATAGGATCATAACTATATCCCGGAATTTGATACTGCTCAAAATCTTAACTTTATTTATTCCTGATCAGTCAAGTATTCATTGTAGAAAAGCAATTATAGGGGACAATAAAAAATAAAGCATTGTATATCAATACTATACAATGCTTTATTTTTATTCAATTACTTGTGGAGCTGCCGGGAAGCTAGTTTTGGTTAAATATTAAGTTGATTATCAATCATTTACGTTTTGTCTGATTTACCTGTTTTTGTCTAATAAACCTGATTTTTGTCTGAAAAATCTACAATTCATCATGCCAAAGCTGATGCATTATAAAGATTATTTCCGCAAATCTTAAGTTGTAAACAGGCAGTTTACTCCTTTTAAATCAGAATTTACTTAGTTCAAATGTAGCCTTTTTTTAGCACATTTGTAGCACATATAATAAATTCATAAAACAATTTTAACAGATATTGAGTCTTAAAAAAATGTGGAAATCAAGATTTTTTTGAATGAATAATGGATTGGTCCGGCATGATGAACAAAAACTGCAAAACCTACTTTTCATAAATAGCTAAATAAAATACCTGTTTTTCTTAATCTATACCTGTTTTTCCTAACTTTGCAATACCCATTTTTTATGAAATAATATGATAAATACCCATTTTTCACAGGAAATACTCGTTTTTCACGGACTAACAGCACCTGAAGCGGGTTTGCTCGCAGGTTACAGTGCTGTTATCAATTGCTATGAGCTAAAGGTTTCTCTCCCTTCCAAATTATGCATTATCAGTGCCCGGAACAGGAAATATGCCACGGAAGGGTGGATGGTTTTCGGCCCAAAATATCAACCTGATGAAACGCTGTTGGCACATTTAACTTTTGCATTAAAATACGAAGGAGTCAACCTGCTATTATTTAAGAAACTATTCGAAAAAGTAGGTCCGGAAGAAATTACTGCCATCATTAAAACCGAACCAACTGGTCAGTATACACGAAAAATATGGTTTTTGTACGAATGGCTAATGCAGGAAAAATTACCTATATCTGACCTGACCTTTAAAAATTTCATTCCGGTTATTGACGAAACGCTACAATACGCAAGCGGCAAAGACATAAACTCACCTCGTCACCGCATCCGCAACAATTTGCCGGGAACCGTTAATTTTTGTCCGCTGATACATAAAACAGCAAAACTGGAAAGTTACATTCAGGAAAACCTTTCCGAAAAAACCAATGCTGTAATCAAGGGCATACACAAAGATATTTTGCTGCGCACCTCAGCATTTCTTTTGCTGAAAGATTCCAAAGCATCCTTTACAATTGAGGGCGAAACCCCGACACAAAACCGCGCAATCCGCTGGGGAAAAGCCATCGGACAAGCGGGTAGCAAGCCCCTTACTAAAGAAGAATTACTGCGCCTGCAGCAGGTTGTTATCGAAAACAGCCGCTTTGTAACAATGGGTTTCCGAGCAGAAGGTGGCTTTGTGGGCGAGCACGATCGCAGCACGGGCGAACCTATTCCCGAGCACATTTCAGCCCGTTGGCAGGACCTGGAAACATTGTCGGCAGGTCTGCTTCAAACAGCTTCCCTGCTTGAAAATGTTCAATTTCATCCTGTACTCACAGCTGCCGAAATTGCATTTGGGTTTGTGTTCATGCATCCTTTTGTAGATGGTAACGGAAGAATACACCGGTACCTGATCCATCACTTGTTAGCAAAAATGAATTACACACCACAGGGAATTATCTTTCCTGTATCAGCAGCCATTCTGGAACGGATAACCGATTATCGTCATGTGCTCGAAAACTATTCGCATCCCATACTTGAGTTCATTGAATGGAGGAAAACACGAAACAATAATATTGAAGTTTTAAATGAAACCTTAGACTATTATCGCTATTTCGATGCCACTCCACAGGCTGAATTCCTTTTTGATTGTGTTGATTATACAATCAATAAAATTATTCCTGAAGAAGTCGATTACCTGCTAAAATATGATGCATTGAAATCATGGCTGGATGATACTTTCCAGATGCCCGATAAAACCGTAGCCTTGCTCATCCGTTTCCTGGAACAAAACAACAGCACAATATCCAAAAGAGCAAGGGAAAAAGAATTCAAGGATTTGACTGATGCAGAAATCCAGGAAATTGAAAAACAATATCAACTTTATTTCGAAAAATAGTGTTAATAATTAGGGTCTGCTGAAAAACTCAGCTATCCCCGTTACATTTGCCCGTAGGGCATTTATATTTGCATTCATTAACAATATTTACGCTGGTAGTTAATTGGTAACCAGCATAATAATACATTCTCAGCAAGCCCTAATTCGTGTGTATAAGAAAACGAGCATAAAATGAGTTTTGCCCATGTGCACCCCTTTAAGTTCGACTTGGTTCGACTCCGCTCACCAACCTGCGCTCACCATACGAAGGGGAAAGTCCTTTGTTAAGTTGCGTTTTATGAAGCGTTCGGCGAAATAATATCTTTATTTTATCGGCTTGCGTCTAAAAAAAATGCGCCAATCAAGGTAACCTATTTCAATTATTGTTTTAATAATTATTCAGTAATGATCACTTGTTGTATTAAATTTTTGACATGCAATTTGTTAGTGAAAGAACCAAACATAAGCGAGTTGTCCGTCACTTGCATCGCATGAAATAATACTGGAACTGGTAATTGGTCATCTTTATGTTTAAAAACATTTTTAATCTGATTCCCTTTCATATCAAGTCGTGTGAGGTACGAATCACCTATTTTGAAGTTGAATAAAAGTGCTTTTTTCTGTTCAAACACAGTGTAAAGAAAATACAAAGCATTGTTCTTTTCTATAACAGCATATGAGTTGTATTTATCGTCATTAAGACAGAATTGCCTTTTGGTTATTTTGTCGATTCTTTTAAATGTATTGTCAGTGTTCAGGCTTACTACAAACAGATCATTGTTTATCAATATTCTTTCAATTGATATTTGCGCGGTACGCCCATTGCCGCTACTACTCTCCCTGATTCCTTCAATATGTTGTTCAGCGATAAAATATTTTTCACCGTTTTGCCGGGTTTTTATTTCACTTAAATTATAGGAGTACGGATCCCATTCCTGTTTGTTATCAATGCTTCGCTTGAACCGTTTCAGTTCGTCCGGGTCAAGGTCGCGAGTAAGAAGTTCGCTGTTTATTTCAAATGTATTTGGTTTGCTCATTGTTTTTGATTCCAGATTCAGATCAAAACAAAAACTTCCTTTAACACTTATTTTACCCGTTTCGGAATACATGCCTGTGCAAAATATAGTGTCGTTTTCCTGAAGAGAAAAATTCAGGCTTCGAATAAACTTTTGAGGAATAGTTAAAGGGAAATGTTCAGGTTTGGTTTGGTTTTCGGTGTACCGGTATATACCGAAAGTATAATTTGGCATATCGGTGAAATAGGTATCATTTGATAAGAAACCACGCGATCGGAATTGCGCAAAGTCAAAATAATTCGATTTATCATCGAAATGTTGCCCTAAAAGATAAACGGTACCTTTATTATCGATCTTGAATTGCTGGAATTCGAATATGCCTTTCGTGAATTCGCCGGTTACATTATCGTTTTTCCAAAGTAAATTTATGTTGCTATCGTAAATATTTATACCCGAGCGCAACTCAACGTTTTTCTTGGTCAGTAATGAATAAAAGATTAAAACTTTAGTGCTGTCAGGCGAGGAAACCATATTGAAAGCGGTACTTTCAAATTTTGAGTATCCCGAATAATCCAGTTCGGCTATATATTTAGCATTATATAAGTTCGCAGTTTGCGGGATTGAAGTTCTGAACGAAAAGGTAATGCTTTTTCTCTTTTGTATTCTGGTACGATGAAAACACGAACAGCTTGTCCTTTAGTTTCATGACACCCTCGAATTGCAGGTCTTTTTTATCAGCTTTTAATTCAAGTTCTGTTTTCTTAACGATATTATTTTTCAGATCGATTTTATAAATGAACGGGTTTTGATTAAAAAAGATGAGTTCGTTTGGACTGGTTCGCTGAAAAGGCAGAAATAAGAAATATGCATAGCCATTAATCATACCCAGTTCCCTGACATCGTTTACAAAGTCGGAACCCTTTAAGTTTATGGGTTCACCCGATTTTAGTGTATATCCAATATTTTGTGCTTGCACGATTAGAAGAAACAACGATAAGCTAATTGAAACAAGTAATTTTTTCATAGTGTTTTTATTTTAGATATTCTGTTTGAGTAAAGAATTTAAAAGAGGCTAAAAGAGATATCCCATTTGCAATGTTGCCGGTATTTGAAATACTACAGAAGTGTTTTTCAATTCGACTGAACCAGCCACAATCGGGTCTTTATACAAACGAAAAGTAGCCCCCACTTCTGCTCCTACGACTAACTTTTTAAAAATAACCCTTTGATACCCGACATTAAAAATACTAATATCATAAAATAATTTTTTATCCATTAGGTTTATTTCTGGATAAATGGTAACATAAAACCTCTCAGGGAAAGTACCTAAATAAATTTTTGCTTTGATAAATGCATTCCATCCCATGCCAGTTTGTTTTAAAGGCAGCGGCTCATCAGGATGCATAAAACTCTGTTTTGCCAGCCATAGCGGACCACCACCTGCCTGAAAAGAAAATTTGCTAATTACCGAATGCTCGAAAATTATCGGCAATTCGCCATTAAAGGCATCATAGCCTATAAAGATTATATTTTTAGAGGTAGAATGAGTTCCATCATTGAGGTATTTCGAAATATTTTGCGAGTTTACCCCTGTGGAATAAAATAAAAGCAAAACAATTGCTATTACGAACGGATTTTTTAAACTATATTAAATTAACAGGTTGAAATCATAACTGGAATACTTGAATTTATAAGCAAACTTTTCGTTATAATGTGCTGGTTTATAATTTTTTAATTAACAACGAACAACTATAAGAAAGAAATATTGATACAAATATAGGAAAAAACTTATATAAGATGTATTTAACCTGAATAATTCATAAAAAAACAGGAAAAGTCTGTTCTCATTGATAATCATTACCTTTGAGGTAGAAAAGCAGTCAAACTTTTAAACAAACTTTTCCATGACAAATATAAGCAAGAATCGGGTTAGCATGACAGTAGTGAAGAATTAAGCAAATTTCTTTTCGATATTAAACCATTAAACAAAAAGCCTATAGAACTCAGTTTTACTTCTGAGAAAGTTTCCTCGGATGGAGGCTTACTTTTATTACGCGAAGTCGAAAACCAAATAGGAATACTAAGTGTTCTGACTGAATGCGCAGACGATACCATGCATACGGGATATATCCAGCATACGGTAGATACTATGCTTACTCAGCGGGTATTTCAAATAGCTGCCGGATACGAAGATGCCAATGATAGTGATACACTGTGGGATGATCTTATTTTGAAAATCAACTTCTCCAGCAAACCCGCGATTTACTCTTGCCACGCTTGATAAGCGGTAAACTTAGTGTGGAACATTTGGTAGAAGAAGTTGTATATTTACCAATGGCCGCCGAGCCAGAAATTACTTATAATGCAAAGAGTTCTTGAAATTTGCAGGCGTTGTCTGCAAAAATGAATTAGATTATAAACAATACTACTTTGTTTCACAAATGGATAAATCAGTAATAAATACCGACATACAAAACCTTTACGGTGGTATTGCCGAACTGATAAAACAGGCTAAAACCAGGGTTGCTGTAATTATAAACGCGGAGTTGGCAATGCTCAACTGGCAGATTGGCAAGTATATCAATCAGTTTATAGTACAAGGCAACCACGCTGCATACGGGAAACAGATCATTGCCAATTTATCTGTTCAGCTTACCGGT
>JBBQUX010000056.1:0-20390 GCA_038212135.1 Bacteroidales bacterium
TTGCGTTACGCCAAGCGCATTGAATTTCTCCCAGTCGTCGGGTTTCGAATAATTTGGTATCATCATGCCATTGGTAACAACTACTCTGGGCGCTTCTTTATGCGAAGGATATAATCCCATCGGGTGCCCCGAATACATGACCAGGGTTTGCTCCTCCGTCATTTCCGAAAGGTATTTCATCGTTAACAGGTACTGAGCCCAGTTTTGAAAAACAGCGCCATTTCCGCCGTAAGTAATCAGTTCGTGCGGGTGCTGGGCAACGGCAGGATCGAGATTATTTTGAATCATCAGCATGATGGCTGCCGCCTGAGTGCATTTGGCAGGATACTGGTCAATAGGCCGTGCAAACATTTCGTATGCAGGCCGGAACCTGAGCATATAAATACGCCCGTATTTTTTGAGTTCTTCGGCAAATTCCTTTGCAAGAATGGCATGATGCTGCGACTCGAAATACCGGAGCGCATTGCGGATGGCCAGTTTTTTTTCTGCTTCCGACAAAATGTCCTTGCGAACCGGAGCATGGTTTACATCCGGATTGTAAGGTTGTAGCTGAGGCAAAGCGAAGGGGATTCCCTGTTTTATTGCGGATTGAAATTCATTCAGGTTCATATGATTATAAAGATTGTACTAAAGAATATCGGGTGAAATCGGAAGCAAAATTACATTAATATTTGCGAAAGGGCTATGTGTCAGAAAACAAATTGAAATGTGATTTTCCACGCCATATTTTCGTTGGCTGTTGGAAGGGAATATGGCCCGTAACGGTAAAACCAGGCGAAACCAACGTCGGTAAGGCCAAGCCTTAACATCTTGTTTATGGCAATGCCTGACTCGAAATATCCTTTTTCAAAACTTTTAATGTCTTCGTTCAAATGTGTTTCAGGATGGCTGAGCGAACCAATGCCAAGGTTTGTGACAAGCTCAGGTTCGGGTGAAAAATACTTTGACCGGAATAATAGTTTCCCGAAATTATGTGAAATGAAAAGGGAGGCGTACCTGTCCGAAACAAATTCATCCATGCGCATGGTGGCAAAACTTCCCGGTGAATACAAGGTGAATGGTCTGAAGGATGCTTTTGCATTGAACAGATTAACATATGGAACATCTCTGTCAATTAAACCACCCTGGAATGTGAATGAAGTAGTTCCAACATACCTGAAAAAAAACGATTTGCTGATTTTCAGGTCGAAGCGGTTGTATTCGTATTGACCATTCAGCCAATTGTTGAAACCGTGAATTGCTGAAAACTGAATAATTGGGTAAATAGTGCCAAGCGAAAGAATAGAGCGCGTATTTTTCATGAATTTTTCGCCATAGGCATAGCGCATGAGTAAAGAAACTTCCGAAAAAGAAAAGTCAGAGGAGGTTACTTCGATATCTTCCGATGAATTCACGACAAAATCATAATCATATAATGGAACCCTGTTATAAGCTGAAACCCCTGCATCCAAAGTCATGTATTTTAGTAAACGCGAGCTTATTCTGGCTTCATAGCAACGCGTATGATCCATGCGCACAACCATGATTTCGCGAAATCTTTCGGGATTAAGCAAATTGCGGTCCTGCACGAACTTATCGTCGGCACCGGCTTCATCCACATCATCATAAAAAGCAGCTTTCAGATTGAAATTCCTGAACGGATCGAAGATTACTTTTCCGTCAGCACCATACTTCCATTCCTTGTCTTTAAATCCATACGCGCCATAACCGCCTATTTTGAACCAGTTGCTCACCTTATTGGATGTTGATAGTTTCAAGCCGGTTCTGAATCCTTCGTGATGATTCACCCTGAAAAGATTATCGAGGTATAAATCAATATACCCGATTGTTAACGATCCGGTCATCAGCGTATTCAATTTGTTAGTTCGTCGGTCGAAGTTTTTGGCTTTCCCCAGGCTGTCGATTACCTGGTAAGTCATTTGTTCGCGCAGAGTAAGTGAATCAACCCTGTAATTGTTCCAGATTTCATCCGGTTGGGAGTATGCATCATGCTGAACATCCACTTCGAAAACACCAAACTGATTCCTGCGCAATTTGGGATTCAGATTTACATCAGTGATATAGCTTTTTCCGCGACCCATTATTTTGAGGCTTCGGCTGTGCGTGCTGTCAATGTTAATTTCCATGGTTTTAAAAACCAAATCGGTATTCAACTGAACCGGAAACCAGTGCCAGCCATTTACAAAATCGTACGACTGTTGAATTTTTACCGATATCATTCCTTCGTCGACGGCTGGCCGGGCAATTACATTTCGGATCGCAAATCCATTGGTGCTGATAGATATTGATCCTTTCAGCCCTTCGAAATGGGTATTTAGCAATGGCCTGAATGAAATTACATAAGTGGTATCGTAGGGATATGGCTCGATGATGGTGTCCTGTATTTCGAAATAATATTTATTGAAACACCCGTTTGAAAGCGGATTAATATAGTTGCTGCTGACAATTTTAATCACTTCCTTATAAAAAGATGTTGACTGCAACTGTGAAATCAAAAAGACAAACAACGGATCGCTGAAGCCTGAAACCCGGCTGGCGATCACTTTATTATAATTATCAGTGGGAAACATAAAACTTCGTTTCACAACGCTTTCCATCAGAAACAGGTGTTGTTTTCTGAAAAACTCTTTCACTTTCAGGTAGGTATCAATATCTTCAATGCTGTCGATAGGAGGGATGCTGTCGGTTTCAGGACCGAAAACGGTTTTTTCGTACGAAGTATAAGTGAATGAAGGCAGATGTTCGTGGTCATTGATAACCCTGCTTGCAATGGCTTCTCCGATAATACGATGGGCCGGGTTAATGCCAGGTTTGATTACTATTTCCGAAAGCTCATAGGCGGTTTTCTGCAGGCGGATCAGCAAAGATTTATTGCTGTCATCAATTATGTACTCCAGGAGCTCATAACCTATGTAACTTAACTTTAATTTGTAAACCGGAACTGATGATCGTACACTGAACCGGCCATCAATATCCGAAATACATCCTTCCGGACCTTCATTTACCTGGATGTTAACAAAAGCAAGCGCATCGCGGGTTTCAAAGTCGATTACACGCCCTGTAACCTGAACTGACTGTGCAACAGACTTCGGGGAAGTGATACAAAACAAAAGAAGCAAAAAGATAAAATTCCTTGTAATTCCTTGCATAAGTGGTTTTTGCAAACGGCTGCTAAATTAGGCAAAGCAATCATACAACAGGCCTTCACTTGCATAACTTTAGTCTGAGTGATTATAAAAATCAGTAACTTTGGTTTAGGTTTATGATTTGGAGTTGTGTAGCACCAGCCCCTGAATTCTAATCCCCAATTCCAACTTCAAAATGGCTGTTCACGAATCCTTGTTTGAGTACTATCTTCATCAGCACCGTAATTCCGAGAATTACCTGGAGCAGTGCATGGAACATGCCCAACCGGAGGTTGTTCACCAATTAAGGCTTTGTATCAAGAAACTCCGGGCCTTTAATAAACTTGCAAAGCAACTGGGACTTGACAATCATGAGGAATATGCCGATTTAACTTTTCATTTTCGAAAGATGTTTAAGCTAACCGGTCAGATACGTGATACCCAGGTTCAGATGCATATGCTTGATGATCACGAAGCGAAAACCGGCATTCCATATCCAGAGTTTAAAAAATGGCTGGTAAGCCGTGAAAAGAAGAGGGTTTCACGACTTACCCATTCGCCACGAAGAGTTTTAACTCATCCAACTGAAGAAAAATCTTACAAGGAAACTATTGATGGGATTTCTCATTCAAATGACAGAATTATTCTGGAAAGTGCTGACAATGTGCTGGATAATCTGTATCGGAAAGCTCAGAAACTAGCTACAGGCAATATAAGCGATGTAAACCTGCACCGTATCCGGAAAATAACCAAACAAATCCGCTATATCCTGAACGTGCTGCATTGCAGCTATCCGGATTATGTGTACAAACGGGTAAATATTGCAACACTCAGGGAAATTGAGGCCGCAGCAGGTGAATGGCACGATAATCTTATAAGGACAGAATTACTAGGCAGATTTTTGGAGAAATTTCAAAAATCCGATAAACCTGACTTATTTAAATACCAGCAATTAGCTGATTTTTTTTCTGATGAACTCGAATCCTTTTACGATAATGCATGCAAGGTTGTAAAGGAAAAATTGCTCTGACAGTACAATCGGTCTTTAAAGAAAATTTCCAAAACAGTGTCAGGATCTTTATACTGACTTCAACAATCTATATCTAACATTTGTTTCTGAGAAGTTATTTCGAAAGCTCCACTTATAGAAAATATAATTTACAATTTCGGGTTCAACTTATGCCTGTCCAGATCACGAAGGGTTTTTTTTTGCAGATTTTTTTCAACAGCCTTTGTTAGGTCAATACCGGTTTGGTTGGCCAAACAAACCAAAACGAACAATACATCAGCCATTTCATCCGCCAGGTCGGCACCTTTATCCGATTCTTTTTCGCTCTGCTCACCATACCTGCGTGCCATAATGCGGGCAACTTCACCCACTTCTTCCATCAAAACTGCGGTATTGGTTAACTCATTGAAATACCTTACACCAGTAGTGTTAATCCATTGATCGACGGTTTTTTGCAACTGTTCTATTGTCATTTGGCATTACAATTATCAGCAGTGAATTTCGAATTTGTTGAGATTTTGTATTACAAACGGGATATATTTCAGCAAACAAAAAGTTCCAGGTCCCAAGTTCCAAATCCCAGGTCATGTATATGAATCCTTTTGGAATTTGCCTGCCTGCTGCAAGCAGGGATTTCGGGAGTTTTAAATAAACAATCTATCCCATTTTCAATGTTAATTTTCATTCTTTTACTTCGAGCCGGAAACCTGTACCATGTACATTAACGATTGAGATATCAGGATCATCCTTCAGGTATTTGCGCAATTTGGTAATAAACACATCCATACTGCGCCCTATAAAGTAATTATCGCTGCCCCAAACTGTTTTTAAGGTTTTTTCGCGGGTGATAAGCTGGTTTTTATGGCTGTATAAAACACGCAATAGTTCAACTTCCTTGGTTGTAAGGCTGATGCGCCTGTTTTCGATACGAAGTTCATGATTTCCGGAGTCGAAAGTATATTTGCCAAGGTCAAAAATCCCGTTTGAGCCAATAATTCCGTTTTGCCCGTTAGTGTCAGCCTGCCGGCATCGGCGGAGAATTGCCCCGATGCGCAGTTCGAGCTCCTCGCTGCTGAAGGGCTTTAGGATATAGTCGTCGCAACCTGTTTTAAAACCAGTTACACGGTCCTCTGCCTGCCCTCGTGCGGTAAGAAATATGATAGGTACCTGAGGATTAAGTTCACGAATTTCGGCAGCAAGGGTAAATCCGTCTTTGAGGGGCATCATTACATCCAGGATCAGCAGGTCAAATTCCTGCGATCTGAAACATTCCAACCCTTCAGCACCGTCCATGGCTCTTGTAACTTCATACTCCTGAAGTTCGAGGTAATCGCGGAGCACGTCACCCAGATTGATGTCATCTTCAACCAATAAGATTTTAGTTTTCATGGGACTGCTTTTTTTGTGAAACATGACTGAGGAAATCGAGTGGCAGGGATATTTCGAACCGGCTTCCTTTGCCTGGTTCGCTGTGAATATTTATTGATCCGTTGTGTGCTTCCACAAGACATTTAACATAATACAGGCCTAGTCCAAAACCTTTCACATCATGAAGGTTGCCGGTATGTGCCCGGTACATTTTACGGAAAATAAGCCTCTGGTTCTCCCTGCTGATTCCTATTCCCTTGTCATCAACAGCAATAACTATATGGTCGTTGCGATTAAAGGTACTGATTGTAATATCGGGTGTTTCGTGTGAGTACTTATTTGCGTTATCAAGCAGGTTGCTCATAATGTTTTCAACATGCATGCTATCAGCAAATACGTTGTGATTGGTTGCATCGAGATGAAGTTTCAACGAGCCATTCTGCTCTTTTATAATGAGTTGGAAACTGTCAGCGACTTTTTGAATGGCAAAGTGAAGATCGAAAGGTTCATGTTTCAGCCTGTACGTTCCACGGTCGAGCACGGCAAGTTGCAAAACCTGTTCAACCTGGTTTTTAAGCCTGATATTTTCATCGAAAATAATGCCCGCATATTTCCGGGCTTTTGTTTCGCTGGCTAGCACGGATGGTTTAAGCAGCATTTCGCTGGCAAGGGATATAGTTGCTATAGGGGTTTTAAATTCGTGAGTAATATTATTTACAAAGTCACTCTTCATTTCCGAAATTTTCTTCTGGCGAAGGAAGGAATATATTGTAAAAATAAATCCGAAAACCAGCACTGTAAGTAAGGCAAAACATAAAATCAACCACCAGAAAATGCTGTTTAATGCCCGGTTTCGTTCGTCGGGAAACCAGGCACTTAATACCATGGGGTTATTTTTGTAAATGCATGATAACGAGGCTGTATGCTCCGAAGCTATTAACTGATCTTCGTACCCGGCTTTCGAGATATATTCGGGTATTTTTGCTTCCGGGCTACATATTCCATAAACATATGGGTCAGTAAGGCCTACTTCTGCAAATTCGGCCTTTATTAGTTTTTTAAGTACTGTAACATTGAGTCCTCCGGTTAAAATGCTATCCTCGTGCAGGCAGTCGCGTTTACAGAATAATCCTTCGCCGCATGTATCCGATTTGCATTCATACATTTGGTTTACAGCACCTTTCAGGGCCAGCCGTACCCTGTTATTGAATTGTTCTTCATGCAGCAAAACGGCATTTCTTATCCAGTAAAACTGAATAAGAATAATCCCTGCCAGTGCAATGCCGGTGATAGTAACTATAATTAAAAATGTTTTTTTCTTCACATTTCAAATTTAGTAAGTTCTGATTAACACTTTGCCTGAGTTAACATATTAGTAACACCTGAAAATGGTTTATGATTCCTCAGGCAAGTAAAAGTTATCATTAACAATGTATTCAGGAATGAGGTAAATAGTGAACTTTTTATTTAAAATAAATTCCAAATTCCAAATTCCAAGATTTAAATCCCAAGATTCAAATTCAAGATATTAATATTCTCCTTTCTAAAAGTTGAATGCAATTGGATTTCATCCGGGAAAAGAAGTAACTACCTTTCCAGATAAAGTGCCATTATTTTAAGCAACTCTTCGGGTGCAATGGGTTTGGCAATAAAATTATCGCACCCGGCTTCGTGGCTTTTAGTCCTGTCCGATTCCATTCCGAAAGCGGTTTGTGCTATAACCGGAATATCACTTCGCACCGATTTTGAATATTTTGTAAGTTGCCATCCATCCTCATCAGGCAATTGAATATCCATCAGTATAAGTTCAATATCAGGGATTTGAATAAGAAGCTGGCGGAATGCCTCACCATCCGGTGCCAAAAAAATACTCGCACCGGTTTTGCGAAGAATGGTTTGAAGATATTTTACATTTTGTTCATCATCTTCTACAACAACAATATTTTTGTTCTTCCAGTTAAATCCGGAAATTATTTTTTGAGATGGATTTTTACTTCCATCTTCCAAAAGCTGAACAAAGGGAAGTTCAAAAATGAAATTGCTCCCTTTTCCTGGCTCGGAAACAACCTTGATCTGGCCGCCCATAAGATCAGTATTCCCTTTGCAAATGGCTAATCCAAGGCCGGTACCCTTGTACTTGTTCCGGTTAGGGATATCCGCCTGCACGAACCGTTCAAAAATAATTTCAGTGAATTGGGAATCGATGCCAATACCTGTATCTGAAACAAAACAGGTAATAGTTCCGTTCGAAGGCATTCGGTATCCAAATTGTATGGTACCCTTTTCAGTAAACTTTATTGCATTGTCGAGAAGGTTTACAAATATCTGTTGCAGTTTTAACTCGTCGATGTTTATGAAGAGTTGGCCAAGAGAAACTGCTTTTTCACAAATAAGCCTGACTTTGAACGCCGGCTTAAGCTGAAGTTTTGAAGAGAAGGTAGCATAAAGTTTATCCAACAGCAGATTCAGGTCACAGTTGGCATAGTGTACAGAGGCATTGCCTGACTCTATATACGAAATGTCGAGTACATCATTGATAATCTGGAGCAGGTCACCTGATCGTTTTATAATAATATCAGTAAATTCACGCCTTTTTTCTTCATTCAGGTCACTATCGTTAAGCAGATCGGCAAAACCCATGATCGAATTCATCGGGGTACGTATTTCGTGGCTCATATTGGCAAGGAATGCCGATTTCAGCTGATCACTTTTTTCGGCCTTTACTTTAGCTGAAAATAGTTCTTCCGTGTACTTTTTAATCTGGAGCTCATTCAGTTTAATTTCAGTGATGTCGCGAACAATTGCCAGGATGGTATTTGTGCTGAGCGGGGCCGTCCGGGTTTCATAGTAAAGCTCTTTGCCATCAATAATTAAGGTATAATCAAACGATTGAACACTATTGGTTTCTATACATCTGCGATATATTTCCAACTGTCGTTCAACCTCTTCGGGTTGAAACAGATGATTCAGATTAAGACTCTTTATCCTGGCTGGGTCGAGAGCGAGCTTGCCAGGGTCGGTGGTAAAGAAATCAACAAAATCGCCTTCGGTATTCAGGATGAAAAGCAAATCAGGAAGAACGCTGATAACGGCATTAAGCCTTGTCGTCTGGTGTTTTAATTGTTCAAGTGTTTTGTCATGTTCGAGTTGCAACAGGTATTCGTGCGTAACATTTCTTCCCGAACCTACGGTTCCTATGATTTTTCCACCGGTATCGTAAAATGGTGCTTTATAAACATCGAGGTTCAGGAATTCCCCTTTTATATTTCCATACTCGTTAAACCGTTGGGTTTTCATGCTTTGCAGAACGGTTGTATCTGTGTCGCGGCATATTTCACCAAATGTATGCCATTCCGGATTTCCCGGGTTATTATCACGCTCTCTTTCAGCATAAAACATATCTGTTTTCCCGATGGGCTCGCTGGTATCCGAAGCATTCAAAAGGCCGTCGCAAATCGCTTTGTTTGTGAAAATATATTCATTATTCAGGTTTTTTGCCCATATCATATCAGGAACATTGTCGCACATCAGCCTGACTAACTGGTACATTTCCTTATAACTTTTTTCATTTTCAAGGCTCAGGTGCATACTGCTGCTCTGGGTTGAAGCTTCGGTAATAATTATTAAGGCAGCTACGCGGTTATTGTATATTACAGGAATTGAAACACTTATACAGGTCTTTAGCTGACCATTTTTACACACAAAAACTCCTTCGGTCGACATATTTGGCATATTGCTTTCGAGCCGTGCAATACGTTCCTTGAATTTAGGTTTCGATTCTTCCGAAATAGTATCAATAGCTTTTAAACCAATAAGTTCATCGGGGTTATCGTACCCGAAGAGATTGGCAGCAGCACGGTTACTATAGATGTATTTGTCTTTATACAAAACAAGATTCCCCACCGGCGAGGCTTCGAGCAGGTTGCGGAACTGGGCTTCGCTGGCAGCCAGCTCATTTTCTATGGCTTTCGTATCCGAAATATCAGTGGCTATACATTGCAGGTAGTTAATATCTCCTTCGTTGTAAAAGGTAGTTTGGAAACGGATAATTATGTCTTTTTCGCGCCGGATAAATCTCAGGTTTGTAGATAAGGTAGTTTTTGTAGAAATAATTTTATTTACCTGAAAATCAAATATTTCAATACTTTCAGTATGAAGGTATTTTCTGAGATCCTCACCGTCGATTGAAGACTGATCGAGGTTAAATAGATTGCAGAATGCTTTATTTGTTGTAACAATAAAACCTTTTTCATTCAATACGCAATATGCTACAGGCGCATTGTAAAACAGACCGTTGATCCTCGATTTTGCCTTCTCAAGGTATCCCAGAAGTTCATTTATTCCGGGTTGCTCAATCATTTGGGCATTCTCCGGTTGGAACTCATTCAGCAGATTCTCTAACTGAATAATATAATCATTTGTCGCAACAAGACTTTTATTACTAAGTACTGAATTCGCTTTGGAGCGGAATGCTTCAACGTTGAAGTTCTCTGCCATAGTTTTGACGGTTTTTAGTAAAAGATATCAGCTATTTTATTGAAAATTGATTCAAAAAAAAACAATAGATTAAACAATTGGTGCTTCAAAAGTATGAATGAATTGGGGAAATAACCACTAATGCTGAAATTATTCATGAATAGTAAGCCTTGAATCGTTATAGAGTGCTGCTATGTTGTAAGTTATGTAATCGCGCGTTTTCTGTTTCTGACATCATCAATAACTTTCATATCTTTGCAGATAATCTTTTTCCATGGAAACTTCGAGGATTACCTATACCGGCGATTTACGTACTGAAGCTGTACACGTAAAATCGGGGCAAATGTTTATTACCGATGCCCCGACTGACAACCAGGGCCTCGGTGAAGCATTTTCGCCAACCGATTTGCTGGCCACTTCGCTGGGGGTCTGTGCTATTACAGTAGTAGGCATTGCAGCCCGCACACATGGATTTAATGTGGATGGAACCGAAATAAAAATCACAAAAATTATGGCTTCGGACCCACGACGGGTTGGTGAGCTAATTGTGGAATTTACATTCCCGCCTATAAAGTATTCGGAAAAAGAAAAGCAGATTATCCGCCACACCATTAATACCTGCCCGGTAGGCCTTAGCATGCATCCTGATCTGAAGCAGACTTTTATCCTTAATTTTTCTGACTGACACCTATAATGGAATTCGAAATTATACCCGGTGCCAAAGGAGAAAATGAAATAATTGTTACCGCTGATAAAACCGCAATTGCCTATGGCTCAGGCACGGTTGAAGTTTTTGCAACGCCTGCCATGATTGCACTTATGGAACAAACAGCTATGGAAAGTGTATCCTCTTTGCTCCCGGAAACATATGTGACGGTCGGCACCGAAGTAACGGTTAAACACTTCAATGCAACATTGCCTGGAAAAAGGGTAAGTTGCTTTTCAAAACTAATACTCACCGAAGGTAAAAAACTTGTTTTCGAGGTAGAAGCCAGGGACGATTCCGGTACAATCGGGAAAGGAACGCATACGCGATACATAGTTGATAAGCAGGAGTTTATTGACAATCTTAAAAACAAATAATTACTAATACCACAATAGTTAAAACTCATTTCTTTGGAACCATCAGAAACCGGCACAGCGCCACTGACATTTATTGTAAAAACAATTGCGGGCCTCGAAGAAGTGCTGGCAGCCGAAATTGTTGAACTGGGCGGCGAAAACGTGGAGGTGCTTACCCGAGCCGTAAGTTTCGAAGGCGACAAACGCATGCTTTACAAAGCCAATTATTGCCTGCGCACTGCCCAGCGGATACTGATGCCGATTTTCAGCTTTCAGATGGCCGATGAGGATGATTTGTATAACCAGGTAAACAGCTATCCCTGGGAAAACCACCTTTCGCTTACTAAAACCCTGGCTGTGGATGCCGTGGCAAGCGACTCGGAACTGACTCATACACATTATATTGCACTGCTTACCAAGGATGCCATTGTGGATCGTTTCCGCACCTTGAACAATGGCCGCCGACCTTCGGTGGATACCGAAAATCCGCATGTGCGCATAAATATGCACATCAGGGGCAGCATCTGCGATGTGTCTATCGATAGTTCAGGCGCTTCGCTGCACAAACGCGGGTACAGGGTTTCGAATGCCGAAGCTCCGTTGAGCGAAGTACTGGCTGCCGGGCTTATCATGCTTTCGGGATGGAAACACGATTGCCCGTTTATCGATCCCATGTGCGGATCGGGTACGCTGGTGATTGAAGCTGCCATGATTGCGAATAATTTCCCGGCAGGCATGTACCGCAAGGAATTCGGGTTTATGCATTGGCCCGATTTCGACCAGGAACTGTATAATGAAGTTACTGCCGAAGCACTCGATAAACAGACCGAATTTGAATTTCCGATCATCGGGAGCGACATTTCCCCGAAAAACCTGTCGTCGGCCAGGTCGAACCTGAAATCGGCCCGGTTGCATAAGGACGTAAAGCTTATGGTAAGTCCTTTTGCCGAACTGAAACCACCTCCAGGAAATCCGGGTTTGATTATTATAAATCCGCCATATGGGGAACGCATCCGGCTGAATGATATAATAGGACTTTACAAAAGCATAGGGAATACGCTGAAACAGGAATTTGCCGGTTACCAGGCATGGGTGATCAGCAGCGATCAGCGGGCGTTAAGTTTTATAGGACTAAGGCCAACAGCCAAATTGCCTGTTTTTAACGGTCCGCTCGAATGCCGTTTCGAACATTTCGATCTGTATAAAGGCAGCAAACGAGGCCGCTACATGGATGGCGAAAATCAACCCGAAGGCACTTCGACTGAATCGGGAAGTGATTTTTCAAATCGTGAGGATAAACCCAACTGGCGCAGCAAGGAAGCCCCGGAAGGTGATTTCGATTCGCTCGATCCAAAACCCCGTGAATTTAAATCGCGCGAATTTAAACCGCACAGCGAAAGCGGAGACAGAAGTTTTGCCAGGCGCGACAATGCTGATGGCGAAGATTCAGAAAAAAGACCGCCCCGCCGGACCAGCGAAGGATCAGCGCGAAGTGAATTCAAATCACGCGAATTTAAGCCACGTGAATATAAGCCACGGGACGAAAGTAGCGAAAGCGGTTTTGTTCCCCGCGAAAAGACGGAATACAACAAGGATTACCGTAAAGGCGAAAAGCCGGTTCGCGAAAACCGCTTCGGCAAGGACGAACGCCCTGATCGACGAAAAGCCGAGAAACAAGTTATCCGTCCGGCCACCCGTATCGAGGAAAGAGATGTTTACCTTAAACCGGTAATTCCGGTAACGGAAGCTATCAGCGAGAATCCTGAAATTGAACACAAAGCAGAAACCCCGGAACCACCGGCTGAAAACCAGCGTACCCCTTCGAAAGGGAATAAATTTACCGAAATGCGGGATTCGAGGCTTGCCGGAAAAAAAGAGCTTCGGCCACGACTGGCAAAACCTGAAAAAACTGAAAAAACAACGCCGAAAGAGAAACCTGAGGTAAAAGCACCCAAACCGCCGGTGAATTATGATGATTTGGAGGATTAGCGGAGGGTAGCAAATAGTTACTGCCAAGCATAGAAGATAGACAATAGCGAAAAATTGAAAAGTATATCATTGTGAAAGTACAGAAATACGAAATATTAACAAAACAGAGCAGTCGAAGCGTTGTTTTTTATTTTACCCACCCTGTTCTTTAATAAAAATGAATATTGCTGATTATATGCGTCTTTCAAAAGTGACTATTTTAGCTTTTGAATAAATTTATTTATTAACTTTGGTAAATAGTCAAAAGGTTCATGGAAAAGATAAATACATTATCAAAATCTTTCAAATCAGGCCTAGAAAAGCTTGGTTTTCATAATGATAATGCTCTTTTCTTAATAGAGAACAAAGAAAGTTTAACAGAACCGGAAATTGCATTTCACATTGAAACTGCGTTTTTTTTTAATGCTAGTGCTATCTACCTCCGCAAACAATTAAGTGGAAGCTACAAGCCGCAGGTTTATTTATTCGATTTTACCGACAGGGGATTTTCCGAACAACTAGAGAATGAAATTGCAGGTATTCAAAAAAAGATTTGGAGTAGTGGCAAAGTGCCCTTGGCTTGCTTCTTTTTCAATACTGAGATAAAAATAATTGATTGCACAAAACATCTCACTAAAGACTTAAGGCCAGAGTATTTAATAGATAATTTAAAGTTAGCTGATGAAGCTCATAAGTTATACAATGAGCAGTTTGCAATAAAAATTAAAAGTGGTATTTTTTGGGATCAGGAGGAAATAAAAGGGAAATTTTATTTTAAAAATTCCGCATACGATACACTAATTCGAAACATCCGAATAGTAACCAATAAACTTTCAAAAGAGCTAAAAAAAGCACCAAAGGAATTGATTAACAAGATAATCGTCCAATCAATCCTGATTAAATATATAGAAGAAACCTCAGATAATGAGGGCAAAAAACTACTTACAGAAAAATATTTCAAAAATTACAACAATTCTAGTTCATTCAGTGATGTATTAAAAAAGGGCAAGATTCTTAATCTACTTACCGATCTAAATAAGAACTTTAACGGTAATGTTTTTAAATGGGAAACAGAAGAACAAAAGCAATTGGAATCATTGGACTTAAGGATTGTTGCAGATTTACTTGCCACCGATAAAACAAGTATTGATTCCTTTCAACTTGAGCTTGGCTTCCCCGATTGGAGATACTTTGAATTTAAATTTATACCTGTTGAATTAATTAGCCGTCTTTATGAAGAATTTTTAGGTGAGAATAAAAAAGATAAGGGATTATTTTATACACCGTCTCATCTTGCGAAGCTTTTAGTCGATGAATGCCTTCCGTTAAAAAAATACAAGGAAATTGATTTAACTGAGTTTTCAATACTTGACCCTGCTTGTGGTTCAGGAATTTTTTTAGTTACTGCCTTTAAACGATTGGTTCAAATTTGGAGGTTGCAACACAACTTAGAGAAGCCAAGAATTGAAGATTTAAAGAAAATCCTGCGAAATATTTATGGAGTAGATAAGGAAGAACAAGCCGTTATGCTATCTTCATTTAGTTTGAGCCTGGCTTTATGTAATGAGTTAAAACCGATTGAAGTTATTGAAAAATTGAAGTTTGACGATTTAACTGAAAAAAACTTAGTCCATTCCGATTTTTTTAAGCCAAACAAAATTCAAAATAAAAAATTCGATTTAATTATTGGCAATCCTCCATTTAAGAGAGATGCAATATCAGAATATTCTAATACTTGGTTACTTAGAGACAAGAATGTAAAAATACCACAGGGTCAAATTGCATTAAAATTTCTATCAGAATCATTCCCGATCCTAAAAGAAAATGGGTTAGTTTGTTTAATAATAAAATCATCAGGACTACTATACAACAGCACCTCAACACATTATAAAAAAGCGTTGTTTTCACACTACAATGTGATTCAAGTACTAGATTTTACTGCATTAGCAAGAAACAAATCACTATGGGACAATGGTGCAGATGTTGCAACTGCAGCCATCTTTGTAAGAAACAACAAACCTGACGCATCCAAGAACATTCTTCATCTAACATTTAGAAGAACAAAAGCAACCATTGAACGGATAGTATTTGAAATAGATGACTACGATTTACATTTTGTTAACAGACAAACCGCTATTAATAATGAGTTTATATGGAAAAATAATCTTCTTGGAGGTGGAAGAATTAAGTATATCTTAGAAAAGGTTCAACATTTTCCTGTACTAAAGGAATTCCTAAAGGATAATGATTGTATATCTGGTGAAGGTTTTATTATTGGGAATAACGGAGACTTAAACCCTGATTATATTTTTAAATATAAAACTCTACCAACAAAAGCTATTACAAGTAAAGGTATTGACTTTAACAAATTAACAAATATTGATATAAATACCAAATTTGTAAAAGTTCCCCCCGAGCTGCTTCTGAAAACTCCCAATATAATAATTAAGGAAAATATTGGTTCAAGTAAACTTCCTGTTTTTTTGAATGAAGAAACATCGTTTTCTTTTAAAGATAAAATAGTATCAATTGCATCTAAATCAAAAGATAAGTTAATACTGACTGACATAGTAAATTCTTTCGATACACATTTCGATTATTATAGATTCTATATGTACGTTACCAGCAGCCAAGTTTTAATAAATTTAAATACTGCTGCATTGAAGAAGGACTTTATGAGTTTGAGATTTCTAATTGGCGACAATGTAGATAAGAATTTGTTTTCGACTTTTGATAAAAAGGTAATTTCAGATGTCAATATTTTTTATCAAGATTTTATTAGACACGGTGAAAAGTCAAAGGCCTTAAAGCAAATCAGATCAAATGAAATAGAATCTATTTTGTCAAACTATGGGGTAGAATTTTCGCGTGCATTAAATTCTGTTTACGATAATAGAGATCAAAAATTCAGATTATCTGATGTGGTTGAACTTGAAAACTCATCGCTCATTGCTACAATATTTAAGTATGATTCCAAAATTAAAGAAGCTCTATTCCATAAAGATTTATCAAAACTAAATATTGAGGAGCTAACCCATAATGAAATTTCCTCGCAACTTTCGGTTAAAAGGATAATCAAATTATATCCTCAAAAAGACACTATTATCTTTATTAAACCAAATCAATACAAATATTGGCTTTCGTTAACGGCATATCGTGATGCTGACAAATGTTTCTCTGACTTTTCCAAACAAATTGAAGAATGATAGCAGAGGAAAGTTTTTCAAATATCGAACAGCCTAACATTAGTCTTCCGGAAACTAATTTGGTTTTATTGATTATTGAATCAATGAAACAGACCGTTCCAAATTTCAAATCTTACATTGCATCAGGACATCACAAGAAGAAAATTTTAAATGAAGACGAATTAACTCAAGTTTTTATTGAACAGGCACAAATTGCAATAAGAAAACAAGACTACCCATTTAACATAAGCTGTCAGTATCGCGATATTTATAACTTTAGTAAAGGGTTTTCAGATTTATATTTTTATCCTAACGAGCAAGATATATCAACCACATCTTTATATTCTGTAGAATGTAAACGATTACCTTCTCCAGACAAAGCAAGGGAAAAAGAATATGTGATTGGAACTACTAACAACGGAGGGATTGAAAGATATAAAATTGAAAAGCACGGCAAAGGATTAGATGATTGTGGCTTACTCGGCTTTATTGAAAAAGAAGATACAAATCATTGGGAAATGACAATTAATAATTGGATTAAAGAATTAACAGAGAAAAGCCAGAATTGGAATAACGATGAAATCTTGCAAAAAGAAGAATTGAACATAAATTTTTGTTTTCTAAAGTCTATTGTTCATAGAAAGACAAGCGATATTAGATTATTTCATATATGGATACCATTAAACTAATCCGACACTTTCCCGCTTCACTTAACCCATTATGCGCACCACCCTATTCGTAAACGCTTTACTTCCGCTTCCGGTTGCCGGGTATTTTACCTACCGGGTGCCATTCGATCTGAATGAAGCGGTCGAAGCCGGGAAGCGCGTGGTGGTGCAATTCGGGAAAAAGAAAGTATATACCGCTTTAATTCATAGCATTACCGAAAAAGCTCCGAAAGTGGAAACCAAGTATATCCTTGGTGTACTTGACCTCCACCCGGTTGCGAATGAGTTTCAGTTCAGGCTTTGGGAATGGATTGCTTCGTATTATTGCTGCACCGTTGGTGAAGTGATGAATGCCGCATTGCCGGCAGCTTTAAAATTAGCCAGCGAATCAAAAATAAGGATTGTCCCTGATGTGGAGCTCAGCACCAAAATACTTTCGGAAAAGGAATATAACCTGCTTCGGGCACTGAAGGAAAACGGCGCACTCTCTATCACCGATGCTTCACGCTTTGCCGACCAGGTTAAGATCATCCCTCTCATTCACACCCTGATAGAAAAGGGCTACATTGTTACCGAAGAAGAAATCCGTGAGCGGTTTACGCCGAAAACACTTTCGTTTATCAAACTTACCGATGCTTACAGCAGCGAGGAACAATTGCAGCAGCTGTACGATAAATTAGAGAAGAAAGCCCCGAAACAACTCGATTTGCTGATTGAATATATACAGCTTTCGAAAATCATGACGGACAAGCCGGTAGAGGTTTCCCGTAAGGAATTGTTTGCCAGGATTGATGAGGCTGCCACGAAATTCAAGTCACTTGAGAAAAAAGGCATTTTCGAGGAATATGACAGGGAAATCAGCCGCCTCAACTACCGCAAAGCCACGCATACAACCGAAAGCATCGATCTGACATCTGAGCAGCAACGCGCCCTGCAGGATATCACCAATTCTTTTACCGTAAAAAATGTTACGCTGCTGCATGGTATCACTTCGAGTGGTAAAACGGAAATTTATATAAAGCTGATCAGGCAGATGCTTGATGAAGGCAAACAGGTGCTTTACCTCCTGCCCGAAATAGCACTTACTTCGCAGATTATAAACCGGTTACAGAAATATTTCGGTAACGAGGTCGGAGTATATCATTCGCGTTACAACGAAAATGAGCGTGTCGAAATATGGCAGCATGTGGCCGGAACCGGAACCCAGGCTTTCAATGTTTTGCTTGGAGCTCGTTCGGCTATGTTCCTGCCTTTCAGTAACCTGGGGCTGATAATCATTGATGAGGAACACGATGCTTCCTACAAGCAGTACGACCCGGCTCCTCGTTACAATGCACGCGATGCCGCTATTTTTCTGGCTTCGATGCATGGAGCAAAGGTATTGCTGGGATCAGCAACACCGGCTATCGAAAGTTTTTACAATGCCGGCAATGGGAAATATGGACTAAGCACTTTATCAGAACGTTATGGCGGACTTTTACTGCCGGAAATAAAACTTGTAAACCTGAAGGATGAGCACCGCATGAAAACCATGCAATCCATCTTTTCGTCAGCATTGATCCGCGAAATTGAAGCTACACTGGCAGCAAAGGAGCAGGTTATCCTGTTCCAGAACCGTCGGGGTTTTTCGCTTCATATCGATTGCGAAAATTGCGGCTGGATACCTCATTGTGTACAGTGCGATGTTTCGCTGGTTTACCATAAAATTCAAAATCAGCTCCGTTGCCATTATTGCGGGTACACTACCCGGATACCAGACAAATGCCCCGATTGCGGCCATACTCACCTGGTAATGAAAGGATTCGGAACTGAAAAAATTGAAGAGGAGCTTTCGCTGATATTTCCG
This sequence comes from Bacteroidales bacterium, assembly GCA_038212135.1. Taxonomy (GTDB): domain Bacteria; phylum Bacteroidota; class Bacteroidia; order Bacteroidales; family UBA4417; genus UBA4417. The sequence continues at coordinate 18,708 of JBBQUX010000056.1, forward strand.
CAGGTGAGGATTGCCCGGATGGATCTCGACACAACCCGATCGAAATATGCCCACCAGAAACTGATCACCACCTTCGAAGAACGAAAAGTTGATATCCTGGTGGGAACACAAATGGTTACCAAAGGCCTCGATTTTGATCATGTAAGCCTTGTTGGAATCCTGAATGCGGACAGCCTGCTTTCCTATCCCGATTTCAGGGCGTTCGAACGCGGATTTCAGCTTATGGCGCAGGTTGCGGGCCGGGCAGGTAGGAAAAACAGGCAGGGGAAAGTACTGATACAGGCTTTTAACCCTTCGCATCTCATCCTGGCAATGGTTTTACATCACAACTACGAAGCTATGTATCAAAGCCAGCTCGTTGAGCGTGAAAAATTCAATTATCCACCATTTTGCCGCATTGTGCAGCTTTCGCTTCGCCATGTAAATGCCGACCTTATTAATAAAGCTGCCGACGAACTGGCAAAAACATTACGGGGCTTATTTGGGAAAAGAGTTTTAGGTCCGGAGTATCCTACCGTTTCGCGCATCCGTAATCAATATCTGAAAAATATTTTATTAAAATTCGAAAAAGGAATTTCACTGCCAAAAGCCAAGGAGGAAATCAGAAACGCCATTATGAAGCTTAACGCGAAGCCGGATTATAAGCAGGTGCGGGTAGTTATTGATGTGGATCCGATGTAAGAAAAAAGTTAGAAGGGTACAAGCAGTTCAAAAGTTCAAAGATTTCAAGTTTCAGGGTTTCATGCTTCAAATCGAGATAAATGCACCCCAAAAGATTGGATGTAAGAACTATTCCTTTACCAATTCTTCTGTTTTGATATTCTTCGAAATCCATTCTCTTTTAATCCGGTATAACATCCAGAAAACCGTGGATATCAGCGGAATGACAATTATAAGAGAGTAGGGATAATTCCAGTAACTGAACAAATAAAACGGCCCGTTTACTATTTCATATTTTATTAAACTATAATCGAAGTACAACAATCGAAATGCCGGGTTTAGGATCATTATTCCTGCAACCCATAAAAATTGTAGGTGAATATCTTTTTTAACCAGTATAAAAACTACTGTGAAAAGGTTAAAAAGTGAAAATACAATTTTAATCAGTGTATTAATAAATCTTAGCTCATTTTGGGCTGGTTTTGAATTGTATCCCTTGCTGTTAGATTGAAGTTTAATTATAGCATTTTTCTTTAACCGAAACATCAATATACTTGGGCTTATATCCTTTCCTTTGAATAAGTATTTCAAAACCAGAACCATTGCCCCTGAAGTACCCTGTTTTAAAATCGCCGAAATTATCAGTGTATGTAAAAATGGATTCATTAATTAAAATCTGAGCGCTATCAAGAGGAGTCAATGTGTTTTCATCAATAACTTTTCCTTCCAGGTGTGCAAAGGGTGGATCGTACGCGCTTAAAATAAAAGACAGAATTACTAATCCTAAAATTCGCTTCAGCATATTGACTCAATTAGAGTGGATAAGCAGAGAAATAAGTTTACATCTAAAACAACCCGTGCAATTCAGCCTGTATCCTTTCAATAATCTTTCCTAAATCCTCAGGATTTTCCTGGAAATTAATATTGTCAACATCAAAAATCAGCAGTTTGCCTGATGAATACCCATTAACCCAGTTTTCGTAACGTTCGTTCAGGCTTTTCAGGTAATCGAGGCGGATGGAT
>JBBQUX010000057.1:0-19714 GCA_038212135.1 Bacteroidales bacterium
CTTAAATGCATATGTGATTAATTCCTCTGGTTCTCCTGTGCCTACTTCCGTTTCTGGAGGCCCGACTTATTTCTTTCAAGCTCAAGGTGAGGGGACTCAATATGCTTATTTTCGGCTTGATTTATGGGAGATGTGTTATCCTGGTGGAAATTGTGGATATATAATCAATCCTAATAATAGTACTTCTATAGGAGAACACACAGTTATTGTGCTCCCTTTAGGTTATTGTGTTGGAAGTAGTTGTGGTAGTGGCGGAACTGGAGCTGGTTCTCTAGTAGCAGTTAGTGCAATAGCAAATCCTCCGACTATTTATTCCGGGGAGAGTTCAACTATAAGTTATTCTTCCGTAAATTCAGTTTCTTGCGACATATATAAATCCAGTGTTTTACAGGCTAAACATTGTCCAGTTTCTGGGCTTTATTATACAGGTTCGTTGACAACAGGAACGACAAATACTACTTATCAATATACTGTTACTTGTGGGCAAGGAGCAACTTATACAGGTTCTCCTGTGGGGGATTGTGATGGTGCAGGAACTCTATATGCTGTAAACACAAATTCAACACCGATTAAAAATAATTATTTTGCGAAAATTAAAGACTTGCTTTCCAAAAGTCTTATTTTAGTGACTTCAGCTGCTGACAATGACCCTTTTGCAAGTACTACTGTCAACATTCTTGTAAATCCTGCACCACCAGCAGTAGTTGCAACTCTTTCTTTTCATCCATCTAATATTAAAGATTTAGTTAAAAAAGGTAGTTCGGATACAATTGGTAAAACCTATTTAGATGTTTCAATAAATAATCTTCCATCGGGGCAAAAATGTTATTTAAGAGATATAAGTTCACTAACTTTAGATTTAAAGACTTATACAAGTGCAGGTATAGATATTAGTAAGGAGCCAGAAAATTTATCACAAATTGCTGATACAACAACATTCAAGATTTATTGCCCAAATAATGTTGAAAGTAATTCTGTGCCTGTCTCTGGTCAATCGGGGACTTTAACTTCGAGTAATCCAATTTGTATAATACCAGTTGGAGGTAGTAGCTGTATAATCCCTACTACTTGGACGACGACAAATCCTCAGACAAAACCTTCGCAAGTTTTGACGTATTTCTCAGGAGCAACTGCTCCGCCTGCTTTATCGGGGACAGATGTTAACACAACTATAACTCCTGCTTCAGGAAGTCAGATTCCAGGAACTGTACTAATTTCAACATTTAATAAGGTTGATAAAGAAGGGAATAGTTCTACTATACAGAATTCAGAGGCCAATCAGCTCGCAGTTTTAGCTACACTTGTAAAATGTGCTCTCGGAAGTTCATGGACTGGTGGAATCTGTGCTCCATCTGGTATAGGAGTAGACATATCAGCTGATCCTGCAGGGCCTTTGGCTGCACCAGGATCAACAAATTTATCATGGACAATGTCGGGTAATCCAACTAGCTGTGATGCCGATGGAATAGATTGGGCAGCAACAAATATTAAAAATGGCGATGCTATTACCCAAAGAAGTGGTATGCCCGCAAAAACTTATACTTTTAAAATTAAATGTTTTAAGGGAGCTTTGATTGCAACAGATCAAGTTGAAGTTACAGTAGGTGCATCTCTAGGCAATCAGCCTCCAATAGTTAATGCTGGACCAGATAGATTTGTAATAAATAATGGCACTTCTGTCTCGATTGCAAATGGGGCTGCTACGGCCGTAGACCCCGATGGGTTTATTGAGGCTCTTTTATGGACAAGAACTTCTGGTCCAAATTTTCCAACAATATCTAATTCTACAACATTAACTCCTACTTTTAGTGGATTAGTAGTGGGAACTTATGTTTTTAAATTACAGGCAACAGATAATCAAACAGCAAAGAGTTCTGATGAAATGAGTGTTGTAGTTTCCTCTTCTGCGACTGGATCAGTTCCAACTATTATTTATAAAGACGCAAATCCAATAGGTCCTCATGCTGTGACGCTGAATTTACAGATCACAAGTATTGGAAGTCCGACGACACTATTAGAAAAAGGAACTTGTATTGGCAAAACTCTACCAGGTTTAACAAATTGTATTGCTCAATCAACTTCAGATGTTCCACCGTATACTTTTTCTCATAATAGAACAACCTTAGAACCTCAAACTACATACTATTATCGTGGGTATGCGAGAAATGCAACGGGGACAGGATATACAAACGTTGGGCAATTTACTACGACTGGAGATATTTCTGTCACAGCCAATCCCGCTTCTTATACTGTTGCTCCAAGTGCAGATATTCCTTTCACTTATACTACAAACACCACTTTATTACCAGCAGGTTTAGCTTGTCGATTGTTTGATTATAGTAACGCCCCAATAACCAATTGGGTTGATACAACCGGTACTATAATTTATCCTGCTCCATCTAATAATGATTTTGGACCGTATTCATATCATATTAGATGTAGAAGTAAATCATATAATAGTATAGTTGGAACTTCTGGTGAAATAATAGTAACAGTGGAAGAAAATATTGCTCCTCTTGCTCCAGACCTTGTCATTACTGATACATGGCCAATAAATGTTTATACCGGGGCAACTACTTTTTTTGCTACGGTTGTAAATGTGGGCACAATAGGAACAGGAGGTCAATTTAAAAATCGATTCCAAGTTTCAAAAAATAGTGATGGATCAGGAGCGACAAGCTATGATCCTGGCTTAATGGAACCACTTGAAAGTGGTGGTGAGAAGACAACAGAGAGATCAATTAATTTCCCAACTGCTGGAATATTCTATATGCGAGCTTGTGCCGATCTTCCCCCAGTTGTTCCTGGAGGTATAGTTGAATCAGATGAAAACAACAATTGTGGTCCATGGGCAGAGGTGAATGTTTATGATGGTCAGCCAGATCTTGTCGCTTCAGTTCCAACTCCATCTGACCTTTATATTGGAAATACAACTTTCTATTCCCGAATCACAAAATTTGCTCATTTTATAACAGGCAGCGTTTGAGGAAGTATCTTTGCCACATCAAATCCTTAAAAGATTTGCAGGGCCCCCGGATAGACGCATTTTTTGTGTCGCTATTCGGGGGTCTACTATTTCAGCTATTCCAATTTCATACTTTGAAGTTGTAAATGGCTTTCAAATTGTAACTTAAAACAGAGGAACATTAACTTTATTTAAAAATAATGCCCCGTAGTGATATTGAAAGTTGCATTTCGGTTGTACCCTTGATTAGCTGAACACAACATATAGAAAACCTGATTAAAAAGGAGTTGTGGCAGGCATGCTGATTAATATGAAAAGTCAAAAAAAAAAAGCAAATAAAAAACACAAATCACCTTTCATTGTAATTTAATACGTATTTTGACTGTAATTTTTACTGCCGGAATTGTATTCGGCTACTTATTGAAAAACTAAACGGAAAATGATTTTTTCTTAAAACAGGCGTGAGTTATTAGTTATACTACTTTTTATTCATATCTTCGTTGTCTAAAAACTAATTTATGAAACTATACTTACTACTTTTCGCTTGTGTATTTTCATCCCTGATTTTATTATTTGCCTGTAAAAAAGAACCTGAAGCTAATGATCCTAAGACGAATACTAACAGCCTGGTTAAAATGTTACAGTGGAATTTTTCATCCGTTCCCCTGCGGTTCGCGGAATCAGGCCTGACCAACAATACCGCCTATGGGTTTAACCGGGCAAAAATTGCATGGTATAACATTGATCCTTCTGTTTTCTATACTAAAAGTCTCGCCCTGAGACCTCCGAATATTACTAACAACGATATGTCGGATGATGATTGCAGGATTATTTATGAGGTAGAATTATTCCCGGGTAAAGAGAATCCTTACGAAAAACCATTGAACTTAAATGTGTTTAATGTGGATTACTATCCATCCGGTAGAGGTTCCTGGAATTTTGATACAAAACCTTCGGCATATTCTGCCGGAATCGGGACTGCTGGAATTTTAAATGAGCCATCCGGCCGCTGGGCAGGAATTACCAGGAAACTGGAAATGACTGATTATAAGATCAATTATATTGATTTCTGGTTAATGGATCCTTTCGCAACTTATGCGGATGCAGAAGGTGAATTGTATTTTGATTTGGGCGAAATAAGTGAAGATATCTTGAAAGATGGAATGATTTCGGCCGAGAATACTATTGATGGCACTGTTGCAACATCAGTTTGGGGATTAGTAAAACCTCTTTCAGGTATAAATTCATTTTCTGTTACTAATCCACATTTATTGGATACAGGACTGGATGAACTATTAAATAAGGATGAGCCCGGATTCTTTTCGGCTTATCTGGATGAAATTCATTTGATGTGTGAACCTGCTTTTTATACTTCTACGCTCAATGACCCGGCGAATGATGACTATCATTCCTATCTTGGAGATGATTACGACCAACTTAATTATAAAGTCCGCGACAGGTATAAAAATTTTAACGGAGGAGATCAGAATTCGTTTCCAGGAACTAACGGGACTAACGTATTATACCAGAGAACACCAAATACCGAAGATATTAACAGCAACGGATTTCTTGACACTTTGAATACTTATTTTGAATATAAGATAAAGATTGATAAAGAATCATTTGCAACAGGTTCTAATTACATAGTTGATGTTTTTGAAAGTGGCATACACAGTGGGACAAAGCTCGAAAACGGCAAGATGGCAAACTCGATGTTCTATCATTTCCGAATACCATTAACAGATTTTTCTGCAATATACGGAACCCCAAACCTCACCTCAAACCCAAAGTTTATCCGCATATACCTTACTGGCTTTTCTTCTCCGGTAAACCTGCGGTTTATCAATTTAATGTTTAGTGAAGAGGTAATTGATTATGCCCAGTATCAGCAATATCCAATAAGTCAGTTTGATGCGAACTTGAGAGTGCCGGTTACTTTTTGAACTAATCTAAATTTTTTTTTTCATTATTGAATAACTATTATACAGTTGCACCCGATATGAATACATTTTCTAATTGGTATAATTAAACCGGCAGGGTGTATGCCATGTACTCGCATGGTTTCAGGCCTTAGTTGCCGGATGATTTATGCAGGTCAGGGCGAATAAAGGGAGGATTTAAAATTGCAAATCCGTCAATTAAACCGGAATACCTGAATAATTACGAAACCGGTTTCGATATTAAACTAACGCGTAAATCTAACTTCACCGGATCAATCTATTATTCGAGAGGCACTGATTTTCACTATTATGTAAGCAATGGCAAAACTATTGATATGGGTTTTGGCGACAGGCCAATTTTTGTAAGGGCCAATATCAGCGATGTAGAAATGTATGGGGCTGAAGCCGAAATAAGGTATGATTTGCTTGCTTCATTATCGTTTTCCGGAAATTATGCTTACACACATTCAACCATTATCAGCTATACCAAAATTGCGGAAAACGATACTATTGATCTGTCAGGAAAATTTTTCACCGATGTACCGGCGCATATTTTTACAGTGGGGGCAAACTGGAATAACAAATATGTAAACACCAGTTTATATGTGCGTTATAATGGAGCAATGCTATTTGTCCGGGAATGTTTATTACAGGTGAATTCGCAGTTAATTTCTGAATGTGTCTGTACACCCGCAGGGATGTCTGACACATTCAGAAATTCGGTATACTGGAAAAAATGATCCGATCCCGGAAAGAAGCGTAAAGACTTCTTTTGAAAACGTTATAAGAACATTTATCCACCAGAAAGTAAAGTGTGCAGACACTTTTCAAGTGTGCAGACACTTTACTTTCTAAAAAACCAAATTACAATGAAAAAAATTATTCCGATCCTGGTTACCATTTTCCTGCTGTCAGTTTCTACATTGATGGCTCAAACCAATGATTTTTACGATGACGCCGAAACTGTCAAACTAAAAACTCCAGCCATTGAAGTGTTGGGTGAAATTGCCAATCCAGGTAAAATCGCATTGGAAGCACTGCCACTCCGTTCAGTAATTGTAAAAGAAACGCTGTTGGCTGACGGGAAAGATAAGTTTATAGGAGCCTATCGATATGATGGCTATTCTTTGTATGACATTCTGAATCAATCCATTCTGCAAAAGAAAAACGAGGCTGACTTCCCTCCCATCGTCGATTTGTATGTGGAAATTGAAAATGATAAAGGCGAAAAAATTGTCATTAGCTGGGGCGAAATTTATTACCCGGTTCATCGCCACGAAATACTTATTGCAACACAGGTTGCGCGTATTGTTCCTTCAAAAACCAAAGACTTATGGCCGTTGCCAACAGATTCCAAGCTTGTAGTTGCGGCCGATTTACTTACGCACCGAAACATTAGCAACCCGGTAAAAATCACAGTAAAGTCGTATTCTGGTAAGTATGCGATTAATAAAGGTATGAGTCCGATGTTCAGCAAAAGCTTTTCAATTTCGGAGGATACTAAAAAAATAGCTGAAATTAATGCCTTAGATAAAGACATGCTAACACTCACTTACCCTACTGTTTTTTACGGCAGGGGACGTGGCATTCACGGTACAACTCCATTTACTGGTATCATGCTCAAAGAACTATTGTCAAAGTATGTGATTTTAAATGATAAAAACCTAAAAACGGGCATATTTGTCGTTGCAGGACAAGATGGATACCATGCCACTTTCAGTTTTAGCGAAGTAATGAACCGTAACGACCAGAGTGAATTCATGGTTGTTCCAGTGCTGGGCGATGGGACTGACGGCGGGGCTTTCCAGTTATTTCCGGCGGCTGATTTTTTTTCCGATAGGGCAATAAAAGCATTGGAGTCTATCCGGATTGTGAATATTGAATCGGAAAAGTAAGCCATACAAAAGGCAAAAACAATCTTTTCGTTTCACGGCTTGAAAACCGGTAATCTGAATTTTATTGGTTTTGCGTTTGCGCATTTCAACACTTCGTGATACCTTTATCATGAAATGTAAAAACGATTAATTCTAACATTCCTGACCCATGAAACTTCTCGGCCTTGCCCCTATGCTGTGGACCAAACATCTCAACCTGACTGTTGGGTTTTATACCAACATCCTGAAATTTAAATGCGATGAACTAAACGAAGATATCGGCTGGGCTTCATTGAGCCGGGATCATATACAGCTAATGCTGGCTGTGCCAAAGAATCATCCCGAATTTAAAGAAGCCCAGTTTACAGGAAGCATCTATATTTATACCGACGATGTGGAAAAACTCTGGATAGAGTTCAAGGATAAGGTAGAAGTAGTGTATCCGATCGATAATTTCGAATATGGCATGCGCGAATTTGCGATTTACGATAACAACAAATACATGTTGCAGTTCGGACAGGAAATTGATCTGAGTAAAATGAGTTAAGAGTTAAATGGCTGAACCATGGCTTTCCGTTAACTTTGCTCATTCTAAGAAAAATTTATGTCCATTTGTGGAGAATAAATATAAGAAGATTACGAACAGGAACATCCGCAGCCGCAACCTTCGGGTTTTTTACCTACAACGGTAATGCTGAAAATGCCGGTTTCGCCGGTTTTAAATTTTTCCAGTTCATCTTCTGACATATATTTAAGCAGCAAATCGTCAGGAAGTTCTATTTTTCTATCCTTTTTAATTTCCACATTCACAAAACCGGCCTCCTTTATAATTTCAAGATATTCTTCACGCGGCAAAGCACCGGCAACGCAACCGGCATACATAGCTGAATCAGTCTTCAGTTTTTCAGGCAGCTCACCCCGGAGTACAACATCCGAAATACAGAAATGGCCACCTTGTTTCAAAACCCGGTTAATTTCGCTGAATGCTTTCGCTTTATCGGGAACCAGATTTAACACACAATTGCTGATAACCACATCCACAACGCCCCATTTTACAGGGATATTTTCGATGTCGCCGAGGATAAAATCCACGTTGGCAAAGCCAAGTTTACGTACATTTTCACGCGCTTTTTCAACCATGGCTTCGGTAAAATCAATACCGGCTACGTAGCCATTTTCGCCAACCAAGGCGCGGGCTACAAAACAATCGTTGCCTGCTCCCGACCCCAGGTCGAGCACACTGTTACCCGGTTGAATTCCGGCATATTCGGTCGGCAAGCCGCAGCCCAGACCTAAATCGGCATCGGGGTTGTATCCTTCGAGTTTTTCGTAGTTCTCGCTAAAAACAGAGTAATCCACCATTGAACCGCACGATACAGCCCCACAGCACGATGGCGCATTTTTTTCTTTGGTTTGTTTAGCGATTTCGCTGTACTTTTCCTTTACAATTTCTTTAATGTTTTCCATGCTGAAGTTTATTTAGTGTTGTTAATTATTTTTTCCGCAATACCAACTGCATCGCTTACATATTTCCTGCAATTGAAATGAAAGAGATTTTGCTCTGTTATCTGGTTGTATTCCTTTTCATCTCTCATATTCAGGTCGTTAAGCAACTTCAAGCATTCAGTTGATCCATTCAGCTTTATAAATTCATTAAAAAGTTCCACAGTTTTTTCGTAGGTCATAATTTTCTTATCATCGCTATCGGATATGCCTTTGCCAAATTTAAGCCCCAGTGCCATTGCCGCACCTGTAATGGCACCGCAGGTAAGTTGCTGACGGCCAATGCCTCCGCCAAATGCGCAGGCCACACGTAGTGCTTCATCTTCGGAAAGCCCAAACTGTTTCGCAAAAACGGCAAAAACCGACTGGGCACAATTAAATTTATTGTCGAAATATTCCAATGCCTTTTCTGATCGTTCCATGATTCTTTGTTCCTTACTGATTCATTTTAACAGGTAAACGCCTATCTAACAACAGCTTTTTGATTTTTCGAGGGTTGTGATCAGTTCCTGAAGGGTTTTTAAAACGTCTTCAAGGCCGATGGAATTAATACAGTAATTCACTTTTACGCCATCAACTGTGCCTTGTATCAGGTTACAATCTTTAAGTTCCTGCAGATGCTGGCTTACTGTGGTGCGGCTTAGCGGAAGTTCTTCGGTAATATCGCCGGTGATGCAGGTTCCGGATTCAGCCAGGTAATTAATAATGGCGAGCCTGGCAGGGTGCGATAAAGCCTTGAAATAAACGGCTGCCTGTTGGAGCGATTCGTCAAATAATTCAGTTTTTGCCATGATTGCTTTAAAAATTGTGACGCAAAAATACGACACAATTTGATATAACGTATAAATACGGCATATTTCTTCAAAAAAAAATCTATAGACACATAAAAACTTATATCATTCTATTTATCTGTTATTTACACTGTAAACGGGATAAATTTCCGCACATCGATTAATGAGGCAAAGCTTATATCGTATTGGCTATCAATATTTCCCGACCTGAAGGTCGGGGCTAATTTATCCCATCAATCCCCGACCTGAAGGTCGGGGATTATCCCATCAAGGTATAAATTATAAATTACGAAACTCAAAAAGGGTTTACATTCCTGACTTTTCAGCCTGAAGCAAGCATGTGCTTTGGAACTTGGGATTTGGGATTTGGGACTTACTTACTTCACAATTTTAGCTGCCAATCCAGTTTATTGCGGCTTCGTACGTACTGAATATTTCCACACTGAACGGATACTTACTCTTAACGTTTTGTCCTATCATTGTTGAATATGCAACCTGTTGAGGCGTGGAAGTCAGTACCGCAAACTTTCGGTTCAACGAATTACCAGGCATATTCATAAAAATTTCCAAAACATCCTGAATGCGTTTAAGTTCGAAATTGAAAGTAGCCTGCCGCAAGTCAATGAGTGCAGAGTAGTCACGCATGTAGCTGTTTTGATTCCAAATCAGGTTCAATTCAGTTTTTAAAGTGTCAAAATTAAAATCACCGACCATAATATTAAATGCCAGTTTCTTTGTATGATCATATTTAGAATCTACTCTGGCAGCCTTATTTATTTCGGGCTGCAGCGAAATCGTTTCATTTTCGGCCTTAACCGGTAAAGTAAAATAAAAAGTGCTGCCCTTGCCTTTTTCGCTTTCGAGCCCTATTTCACCGCCATTTCGTTCAACCAGATCCTTACACAATAACAATCCGAATCCGGTTCCCTTTTCGCCTTCGGTACCCGGTGTGGAATTCACCGCATCAATTCTGAACAGTTTTGCCTGCTTATCTTTTGAAATACCTATCCCACTATCCTTTACCGTAATTTTTATATGTTTGCCAGTAGGTTGAGCTGAAACTGAAACGCTGCCGCCCTGTGGAGTAAATTTAACAGCATTGCTTATAAGGTTCCGCACAACCGTTTGTATGGCAAATTTGTCGGTGAATAAAACTAATGTCTTATCAATATCAGCCTGCACGTTTATATCCTTAGCTTGTGCTTCAGCAGTAATCAGGGTTAAATTTTCAAAAATAATTTCTGCAATGGAGAACTGCTCCTTTTTCCTGTCGCCACGTCCCAGTTGTACAGCAGACCAGGCTAATAAATCATTCAGTAACAGAAAAGTTTGTTTTGAAGTTTTACTCAGCGTATCTGCAACTTCAAGAAGTTCATCCTCTTCGAAATCTTTAATATTTTCGACCATGAGTTCAGAAAGTTTCATGATAGAGCCCAGAGGACTCCTGAGGTCGTGAGCCATGATGGTAAAGAGTTTGTCCTTTTCCCTGTTTACAACGGATAATTCAAGGTTTGTTGCGGCCAGGTGCGCTTCAACTTTTTGCCGCTCTTTCATTTCTTCCTGAAGCTCATTATTTGTTTTGCTTAATTCGGACGTACGCTGTAGTACTTTCTCTTCAAGCTGCGAATTTATCAGCCTCATTTCCCTGGTAAGTTTCATATTATCAATTATGACCAGGTATTGATGAATGATGAATAGAATAATAACCAGGGCAATCAGAACCACAATTCCATGAAACAGCACAAAGGATTGATTTAATACAAATACCAGCAGCAACCCTATAACTGTTATCAGGAAAACTCCGGGAAGAAAAACAATCCAATTGCCTTGCTTGTATACTGCGACAACTTTTTCCTCACCTTTGGGTCGTTCCCTGATTTCCTTAAAACCGGTGAAACCTGCAAGAAAGTATAACACATAGAAAAAATAATAACCCATATCAACAAAATATTCGTCAATTAATGGCGAGTAGAGGTTGTTAGTGAGGTAAATTAAATCGCTGAAAAAAATAAAAAGTGCCCCAACAAACAACAATCCCAATACTTTCTGGCTACTCCTTAGCTGGTAAGTAAAAAACATTATCATAATAATCCATAGCAATATTACATCCAATACCGGATAAACGAATATCATTAACATGGTAATCGGATCGTAACTCAAATCAGCCTTACCAGGCACAAGCAAAAAAACAGTAAAGATTATTGTTGCAGACAAAACGAGTATGCTTATCTCGATAAACACCATATTCCGTCTCCGGGAAGCCGATTGTGAAACTGGAATAAATAATACAGCAGAAATCACCAAAAGCGTTGCTGTGATATAAAATAAATCTGCATATGAAATAAATGGATCAATACTATAAAAAATATGGTAGAGATACAATGCATCGCCTAAAGCCCAGGCTAATAATGCAATACCCATCCACATAAGGGTACGCGTAAAAATATATTGCCGTTTTTTCGCAACCAGGTACATCACAAAGAAAATACTGGTTACTATTCCCGATACGAAAACTTCGAAAGCAGCATTAAAAATTTCAATTACAGCGGAGGGAGCTGATAACAAATTTATGGATACAACAAGCGCAACGAAAACCAAACAGGTAACGACAATGTGAAAAGGTTTAATACGTTCAAGCAATGCTGATGTATTCATATAAATTCCAGGAATTAATTAATGCTTTAAAAAAAGCCGATATAAAATCCTTAATGCAAATTTATAATTCGAACTATTTTGCAGGTCACCCAATTACAAACTTCAAAAATACAAAGAATCCTCTATATTTTTACAAACAGGCTAAAAAACGAGGTGATTCGCGACCGGAACCAGAAGCATTTAACTGACCACCCGGAACTAAAAACGAGGTTCAGTATTTAGTGCGTATAAGAAAACTAGTTTAAAATGAGTTTTGCCCACGCTCACCCCTTTGCTTCGGCTTGGTTCGGCTTCGCTCACCAACCATCGCTCAGCAGCCGGAAAGGGAAAGTCCTCGCGCACAGAAGATTGAGTTTTGCCTGCCAAACCTAAAGTTAAAGAAAATGAGCATTTTTACGTAAAATGATGAGTTTTCTTGGTGACACTATTTAAGCAGGACCTAAAAATGATTTTAGTTTCATAAAACAGGCCTGGTTTCTGAAATATCATTCTACCTTTACACTCATGATTAAATTCATTATCTGACATCAAATGAACAATTACTTCGAAGGCAAAGCTATTTTATTAAATGGCATTTATAATGTTTCTCCACTTCAGGCATTTAAAATGTGCAAGGAAGGTGCTGTAATAGTGGATGTGCGCGAAGAATACCTGAACCGTTTCAAGATATTTGATGTGCCTTGTCTGGTTTTTTGTCCGAAAAAGAAATTGTATGAACTTATTGACAATCTGCCGGGCGACAAACCGTTAATTATAGCCGATGCCAGCGGCATTCACAGTCCTGAAGCAGTAAGAATGCTTATGGAAAAAGGCTTTGCAGGGAAATGCGCCAATCTTTCGGGCGGACTGGTTGACTGGGAACATTCGGGACTTCCGATTGTGATTGATATAAAAGAAAGATTGTCAGGACAATGTGTTTGTCAACTAAAGCCGAGGGAGAAGGGGTAATTCGGTAATTCGGCAATTCGGCAATTCGGCAATTCGGCAATTCGGCAATTCGGCAATTCGGCAATTCGGCCTCTATTCCAGCTTTTATTCCCAGTTGCGGTCAGCTTCTTCAATAAATTTTTCGGATGCTTCTTTTCCCAGGTAAGAATCAATAACCTTGTGTGCAAGGTAAATTATTGGGGTTAATGCAATGGCAATTAGTATTTTATATAGATATTGCGTCATACCCACACTGAAAACTTGTCCGAGGCTCCAGTTGCCAAGCAAATAAAAAGCTATAAAAAGTATTACAAAACTGTCGATAAGTTGCGAAACAACAGTTGATCCTGTTGCCCTAAGCCATAGAAATTTATGCCCTGTAAGTTTTTTAAAATAGTGAAAAACATAAGCATCCACCAACTGGCTCACCAGGAATGCCATCAACGATCCTATTATGATCCCAAGGCCAGCCCTGAAAATGGTGTTGTATGCATAGTTAATATCGAAAGGCCGACCCAGCGCATCAACTCCGTTCAACTGAAGCCAGAAATCAGACGGAGGCATATCCGTCCACATCAGTATAATAACAAAAGCATACGCAATCATGCCGGCAGTTATAAAACTTATCCGCCTAACCCCTGTTTTGCCGAAATATTCATTAATGATATCCGAAAATATAAATACTATCGGCCAGATCAGAACGCCGACACTCAGGTTAAGATCGGTAATCATGCCGAATAGATTCAGCTGAAGAGGAGCTATGCCAATCAATTTTTCCAGCGAAAAAATCTTCACCCCACCGAACTCTGCAATCAGCGCGTTAGTGATAAAGAAACTCGCCAGCAGCAGGTAGAGTAATGTTTTCTTGCCCAATGGTTTGGATTCAGTCATAATTTTGATTTGAGGGATTGGGGGTTAGGGTTTTGGGGTTAGGGAACGAAATATCGAAAAACGATATCAGGTGTTGTTGTAAATGCTTTCAACAGTACAAGCCAACCTAAACAACATCCAACGAACAAGTACATTGCAAGTAACCAGGAAAACTATAATTCCCTTTCTGTTTTCATCTAATCATAGCACAATCTACAGTTAATTAATCAGATACTGACGGGACATTTTTTGCAAAATTAACAGTCTAAATTTCTTCAGTATTTTACATCTGCCCTTTTTCGTTTTACCCCAACCCGACGGAGCCGAAAAAGGGCAGATAAAGCAGATTTTCACTAAATTCAATTCAATAAACAGTAATTTCAAATGATAGTCAGTAAGTAGTTCCCGTTTGTGACATTGTTTAACGTTAGTTGATTTCCCCGCTTTGGCCACAGCGCATCTCTTTTCACTATTCACTATTCACTATTCACTATTCACTATTAATTATTCACTATTCATTATTCATTATTCACTGTCATTACGAGCAAAGCGAAGGAACACTGTCATTCCCAGGTTACCACCGCAATCCTTTTCCTGCCATCCATCCTTATCTTTAATGCATTATGAAACCTTACATGCCTGAAAAAGTTCGTTTTGTTGATTAGTTTCTGTTTTTTCAACAGGTCATAGTCAATATAACTCTTTCCCATTTCGGGTTGCACTGAGAAATAACCCACATTCATAGAAGTTACATTATGAAAAAAATGCGAACCGGAAGAAGCATCCAGCGGATATCCCTCGAGGCTTGTTTCCACAATTGTTTTGGCATTGCTGATCTGCGGCCAGTTTACAGGTACGCCAATCCAGCGGTCGCGGGTTCCCCAGCGTCCCGGGCCAATAAGAATGTATTTGCGGTTTTCCTTCTTCATCAGGTTGTTGAGGTGTTCAATCTCTATTACCATCTCCTGGGTTTTACTCTTATCGAATTCATCTTTATCCACATAAATTACATCGGTAATATCGGAAACCAGGCCGTTACCCATGCCTTTGTCAGAAAAAAGGACTATTTCTTCGCGTTTTATTTCATCCATATTAACCTGGTAATCAAGCTCTGCTCCTATTAAAGGCTTGATTTGCAGCAGGTAAAAAGTAGTTTTATAATCAGCATCCCGGTTAAGATCAATAGCAAATTCAATTTCAACCGGCGTTCCCATGGCTTCCTTTACAATATCAAGCACAGTTTCGATAGTTTTTGCCATAGGGCAGTAATCATATTTCAACACATTGCTGAAATTGATTACACGCGGGCCGGGTGTTGTTATGCCAGGTACCATCCGCTGGTTGTCGCGATCGTAAACCGAGGCCAGGTGTCGAAGTGTGCCATGATGCTCAGCTATATCAATGTCCATTTCACGTAAGCCGGCCATTTCGCCTTCGAGCAGGTTAACGTTGCTCTTGGCGAGGTCAACAGCCAGGAATTTAACCTGTGAGTTTTTGTACAGGTCTTTTGATGTAAGAATTTCAACAGCAGGATACACAGGCGAAAAACGGTAACCGCTACCACCGTCAACAACATATTTCCCCAAACCGAGTGCCGCCACGGCGAAGCCTTCGTCGGGTTTCATATGAGCGAAAGGGTAATAATTGTATGACTGTGCCACACCGCTGATATGCGGGTAAAATACATCTTCATACTGATTACCGACAACCTGCTGAATTACGATAGCCATTTTTTCCTCATCGAGTTTATAGTTGATGGCTTCGATATAACCACGGGCCTCGGGCGAAAATACAGATGCATAAACGAGTTTTATTGCATCCATCAGTTGAGTAAGCCTTACGTTAATATCCGGATGATTGTTCGGCAACAGGTATGTTTCGAAAATTCCTGCAAATGGCTGTGAAATGGAGTCTTCAAACAAACCCGATGAGCGCACTGCCAAAGGCTTTTCAATGAGTTTTAGCAGAATCCTGAGCCTTCGTATCAATGTATCGGTGAGTAAGCCCGAAGTAAATATCTTTCTTATTTCTTCATAATTCTCATAATCGGTTATTTTTTCCCTGATGCGGTTTCGCTCAATAAAATATTCGAATTCATCGGTTCCTATTACCGATGTGAGCGGTGAACTGATATTGATATCGGGAACATGCTTGTTGAAATCATAATTATAAATCAGGGTGTTGATAAAAGCAAGTCCTCTTCCTTTTCCACCCAGCGAACCGGGCACAAGGGTAACTACATTATGCTCATCGAGCAAAGCTGACTCTTCGAATGGGATCACTTTACCTTTGTTCTGCTCGTTACGGAACTGCCGGATGACTTCAATCAGGTATTCACGGAGTTCGTCCGGAGTGCTGAAGTCGGTTACTTTGGCAGGGTTAATAATTTTAGCAACCTGTATTTCGCCACGGGCCATAAGCCAAAGTGAAAAATGATCTTTCCGGGCATGAAACATGAGCGATTCGTCAGGAATGGTGCGTAAGTGGTTCTCAAACTCGCGCAGTGATTTTGCAACTGCTATCTGCACTCCTTCTTTATCGCGGTAAATAAAATTGCCGAATCCAAGGTAGTGAGCAATAAAACTCTTGAAATCCTGCGACAGGCTGTCCGAATTCTTATCAATGAATGTGGCACGCAAATCATAAGCCCGGTTTGCGTTATCAGGATCGGAAGACTGTATGATTACAGGCAGATCAGCATTGGATTCGCGCACATAACTTACCAGTTCGAATCCCGCTTCGCCATACTCTTTCCCGTTTCGGTTGAACTTTACATCAGTAATAAGGCAAAGCAAAAAATCCTGGTAATCGTTGATAATTTCCAAAGCCTCTTCATAATTGGCTGCAAGCACTATTTTGGGACGGGCACGGAGGCGCAGAACTTTATAGAGTTCGTCAGTACTAACATCGTCAATAATGCGTCGTGTCTGATCCATCACTATTCCATAAAGCAGCGGCAGGTAGCGCGAATAATACTGCGGGCTGTCTTCTACAAGCAGAATCACTCTTACTAAACCAACCCTTGTGTCGTTTTCAACATTAATTTTATCTTCGAGTAATTTAATCATGGCAAAAAATACCTTGCTTTCGCCATTCCATACAAAAACACGATCAATATTCTTAAAGCGTTCGCTCACAGAAGTAAAATATTCGACATCCGAATTATTATTCAGCAGCGCAAAAATGGGGATATAAGGAAATTCTTTCCTGATTTGCGCCGAAATGCTTACGGGCAGTGTTTTATCAACGCCTACCATGAATATAACAAGATCATAATGTTTCTCATTTAACTGTACAATTGCTTCCTCAGCCGACGAAACCCCTGTTATACGAGGCACTGAGGTCAGACTTAGCTGATGGTATTCGCCCAGAACGTATTCCGAAAAACGGCCTTCTTTTTCAATAGTATAAGCATCGTACAGATTTGCTACCAGTAAAATTTCTTTCACTTTGAAAGGACAAAGATCATGGTACACATCCCTATCGGAATTATTTTTATTAAGGAATCGCTGCAGCAGTTGTTTGCCTGTGATGTGAACTTCACGCTGGCTTTCGCTGGATCTGTTCTTTTCGGCAGAACGCTTTTTTTTCAACAGTTCCCTGGCCGCAATGCTGTTAAGGTAGCCAGCGATGGCAGTAGCAAGGTTCGAAATCAAATGCCGTTCTTCTTTCAGAAACGGGCCTTCATCGAGGTGAACAAATTCGCGGGTGTAAAAAATATCGATATACCCTGTACTTCCGTCAATAGATTCGAAGGACTGGCGTTGCATCCAACGCGATTCGGCGAAGCCGGGCGATTGGTATTCTTTGCTGTTGAATGCAATACGGCAAACTGTAAATTCAGGGTATTGCCAGGCACCCGGAAATAATTTTGCAAGCTGTTGCAATGTTTCATCCACCGGTTTCCCTTCGCGAAGAATATCGTTGGTCTGGTTTATTGCTGCCAGTTCTTTCAGTCGTTCGGTACGTTCAAAAATCAGTTTACTGATCTCGCGGGGGTCGTTCAATAATTTATCTTCTTCGGTCATTTTATATTTCTTTATACCTCAATAAAACACTTAACAAAAATGAGTAAAAAACAGATGCCAAAACTCGCTGTAAAAAGAATTAATTTTTTAACGCTTATAAACCTGCATCAAAATGCATTGAAATTAAAATCAGGTAGTTTGGAACTGTTTAAGTTCAGGTTTTTAGACTTTCGCGATTCAGTGATTTACCGAATTTTATCAGTGAAATACTTATTTTATCTAGACAAATTACATATTATTGCAAATCAGATACTTATATCAAAGCAAAAATAACTCAAAAAACTTGCTATTACTATCAATAGTATTAATATTGCCCCATTAAAATATTGTACTCAACAACTAAATTTCTAACATTATGTCAAACAGCATTATTGACCAAAAGGTTGAACAGTTTATGGCAAAAGTTATTGCCAAGAATGCCGGGGAAGTCGAATTTCACCAGGCAGTTAAGGAAGTAGTTCAGTCGCTCATGCCTTTTATCGAGGACAATCCCAAGTACAAAGGTATTTTGGAGCGTATGGTTGAACCCGAGCGTGTTATCATTTTCCGCGTTCCCTGGCTTGATGATAAAGGTGAATTTCAGATCAACCGCGGATTCCGCATCGAAATGAACAGTGCAATCGGTCCTTACAAAGGTGGCTTACGCTTACATCCTACGGTAAATCTTGGAATTCTGAAATTTCTTGCTTTCGAACAGGTTTTAAAGAACAGCCTCACTACCTTGCCTATGGGTGGAGGTAAAGGAGGTTCCGATTTCGATCCGAAAGGCAAGAGTGACAATGAAGTAATGAAATTCACACAGTCGTTTATGACTGAATTGCAACGTCATATCGGGCCTGATACCGACGTACCGGCAGGTGATATCGGAGTTGGTGGCCGTGAAATCGGTTTCATGTTCGGGCAGTACAAACGCATCCGCAACGAATTCACCGGTGTTCTTACAGGCAAAGGTCTCGAATGGGGCGGAAGTTTAATACGTCCTGAAGCAACCGGCTACGGATGCACCTACTTTGCTGAAGAAATGATGAAAACCCGCGGACAGAGTTTTGTTGGTAAAACTGTTGTTATTTCGGGTTCAGGAAATGTAGCTCAATATGCTTGTCAGAAAGTAACAGAACTGGGCGGCAAGGTAGTAACCCTCAGCGATTCGAACGGCTATGTTTACGATCCTGAAGGAATTGATGCTGCCAGGCTTGCTTTTGTAATGGAGCTTAAAAATATCAAACGCGGACGTATCAGCGACTATGCCAAGAAATACAATTGCCAGTATGTTGAAGGCAAAACCCCATGGGGCGTAAAGTGCGACGTAGCTTTACCTTGTGCTACCCAAAACGAACTGCTCGAAGCTGATGCCAAAACCTTGCTTGCCAACGGATGTTTCGTAGTTTCGGAAGGTGCCAATATGCCATCGACCAACGAAGCTGCTGAGCTTTTTGTTGCAGCTAAAATTCTTTATGGCCCTGGTAAAGCTGCCAATGCAGGCGGTGTTGCAACCTCAGGCCTCGAGATGAGCCAGAACAGCATGCGCCTGAACTGGACCCGCGAACGCGTTGACCAGGAATTGCATACTATTATGATTAACATTCACCGCACATGCGAAAAATACGGCAAAGAAACTGACGGAACCATTAACTATGTAAAGGGTGCCAATATCGGTGGATTTGTGAAAGTAGCTGAGGCTATGATGGCACAAGGACTGGTATAAAAGGCTGGGTTGGGAGAGTTGGAGAGATGGAGAGATGGGGAGTAGGAGAGATGGAGAGATGGGGAGTTGGAGAGATGGAGAGATGGAGAGATGGAGAGATGGAGAGATGGAGAGATGGGGGAGATGGAGAGATGGAGAGTTGGAGAGATGGAGAGATGGAGAGATGGAGAGATGGAGAGATGGGGAGAAGAGATTGATTTTAAAGAATTCCAGTAAAAAACACATTTTTAAAAAGGGCTTCCGGAAGGGAGCCTTTTTTTTACGAAAACTGTAATTCAGACCGATTCACATTGATGTGATTTATATATTTGCGGAACTCTAATAGTTTAATTGATATTTTTTATGAAAACTTCGAGGTTCACTTCGCGTAAAGCCTTCACTTTATTAACTGCTGGTTTCTTACTTCATAACATTGAAGAAGCAGTAACTATGTTTGGCAACATAACAGTAAGCCCT
>JBBQUX010000058.1:0-19305 GCA_038212135.1 Bacteroidales bacterium
ATAAGAAAATTTATAGTTTGTATAATCCTAACCTGCAGTTTTATAGCTGGATTTGCTCAGGATACGGCTTTACTTAAAAAGTGGAGTTACAATACAGCATACCTGATGCCTGCCGGCAAATGGGAGAGCGGACTTTTTCAGCCGTTCAGGTATGGGATTAACCCCAAAATGGAAGTATTCACCACTGTACTTATGCTTCCGTTTATTCCTTCTGCCGGACTCAAATACGCACACGGGACATGGAATGATTTTGTGATAGCAAGCGAGCACAACTTGAGCGTTCCCACTCCATTTCTTACTATTATGAGTCGCAAAGGTATTGGCGGGCTGATATCGCCTGAGTACACCTTCCCGTTTATACTTTCCGTAAGTAACTCAATACTTGGAACCCGGAAAGTCGCGCATTCTCTTTTGCTTACCGCTAAGGCAGGATTTGTATTTGCACTTCGCACCGGCAAACCCGATCCGCAAGCTACCGTTGACCTGCCGGTTTTCTACCCGCGTATGGCACATTATTACGAAGGTGCATCCATCAGGCCTGGAGTAAGTGTTAAAGGGAGTCTGGGTGCCAATTGGTTTTATGAAGAAGGCGTACAGGCGTTTATAATTACCTGCCCGGAGAATAATTTCTTTTTCGAGAATACAGGTACAATCATGTGGGCTTTAGGTAAGTCGCTACGGATAAGAGGTGGTTATATATTGGCTTTTGGAAAATATCCTTACGAAAATCCCAAATGGCAGATGTGGCCGACACTGGATGTAGTGTTTGGGAGTAAATAAAAATAACTTTTACTAATTTTCTTTAAACGGGAATTCTGTTATTTAAAGTATCCGGTTAAACATTTACGGGTTCGTTATTGTTATTCCCACCTGTTAAATCCTTTCAAGTTAAAGCCAAATTGCACAATCAGAAGGTTATAAAAGAGCCGTAGTACTGATTTACTTAACCGGGTCACAATTTTCTAAGTCTGAACTGGGGTTAAAACCGTGAATGTTTCACAAAAAATACAATTACATCGAATAACTTATGCTTGAAAACAGAGTAAACAAAGAAATTCTTAAACAACATCTTCAAAATGAAACTTTTCGGCGAAAAACACTTTCTTTTTACCGTTACGTAACCATTGAAAACCCGGTCGGATTCCGCGATGATTTATTTCGCAAATGGTCGGAACTGAATTGCTTCGGACGAATATATGTTGCCCGCGAAGGGATCAACGCACAGATGAGTGTTCCCGAACACAACCTGCAACATTTCCTGCAACAGCTTGATTCTGTTCCCGGTCTTTCCGAAATGCCAATAAAATATGCCCTGGTCGATAACGGGAAATCCTTTTATAAACTTACGATAAAGGTCCGGCCGAAAATTGTTGCCGACGGTCTTGAACATGGCACTTATGATCTTTCGAAAGTAGGGAACCACTTATCCGCTCCCGAATTTCACGAATTGGCCGGACAGCCCGAAACTCTGGTTATAGATATGCGCAATCATTACGAAAGCGAAATCGGACGTTTCGAAAATGCGGTTTGCCCCGATGCGGATACATTCAAGGATGCTATTCAAATGGTGGTACGTGATTTTGAACAGGAAAAGAACAAAAAAATACTTTTGTATTGTACAGGCGGTATTCGCTGCGAAAAAGCAAGCTCCTTCCTGATTCATAACGGCTTTAAAGATGTTTCGCAGTTGCATGGCGGTATTATTGAGTATGCGCAACAGATAAAACACCTTGGACTACCATCCAGGTTTATCGGTAAGAATTTTGTTTTCGATGAGCGCCTGGGCGAAACTGTCGATGGGCAAGTGATTTCACACTGCCACCAGTGCGGGAAACCGGCCGATACACATGTAAACTGTGCAAACGACGATTGCCATCTGCTGTTTATCCAGTGCAGCGAATGTGCCGCAATATACGATAAATGCTGTTCGGAGGAATGTGCTGATATTAGCAAGCTGCCGCTTGAAGCACGCCGCGAACTCCGGGCTATTAACCACAGAAAATATGCCGGCAGTAAAATTTACAAAAGCAAACTTTCCCCATCTTTGCTAAATAAACACATTGCCTTTGAACAACCTGCTGCCATCGATAGATAATTTCTGGCAAACGCTTAAAAAGCCGATCATTGCCCTTGCTCCCATGGAAGATGTTACCGACACGGTTTTCCGCGAGGTGGTGCTTTCGGTTTCGGATGCTGATGCTTTGAACGTGGTTTTTACTGAATTTACTTCCACCGATGGCGTGTGTCACGAAATTGGCCGGCCAAAAGTAATTGAACGCCTGCTGGTGAATGCCAGCGAAATGCAATTACTCAAATCGCGCAATACAAAGCTGGTTGCCCAGATATGGGGCAGCGATCCTGAAAAATTCCGCCTGAGTGCTGCGATGATAACAGAAATGCAGCTTTTCGACGGTATCGATATAAATATGGGCTGCCCGGTGAAAAAAGTGGTGAAAAACCGCAGTTGCGCCAACCTGATCAATTTCCCGGATCAGGCAAAAGAAATCGTTTACGCTACAATGGAATCCACAGCGTTGCCGGTAAGTGTTAAAACGCGGATAGGATTCAGCCGCATCAATACCGAGGAATGGATAGGGCATTTGCTCGAAACCGCGCCAAAAGCAATTATAGTTCATGGCCGTACGCGAAAGATGATGTCGAACGGACCTGCATTATGGGATGAGATAGGGAAAGCCGTGGCTTTGCGAAATCAAACCGGGAACTCCACAATTATGATTGGCAACGGCGATGTTTGCAGCTATTCCGAAGCTCTTGATCGTGTTTCACAATACGGTGTGGATGGAGTGATGGTGGGTACTGGTGTGTTTAAAAATCCCTGGATGTTTAACAAAGAAGCGGTTGAAATAACTGTTGGACGCAGGATTGAATTGATGCACCGCCATATCATGCTTTACCTCGATACATGGGGCAATGGTAAGGACTATAATGTGTTGAAACGCTTTTTTAAAATTTACCTGAACGGTTTCGCGGGTGCAGCTCATTGGCGCGACAGGTTTATGCGGGCACATGATTATGCTGAAGCGGTTCAGTTGCTTGAAGAGCTGAAACTGGAACAAGTGACCGCGGTTGAGATATAAAGTAGTTGAATTATCAGGATCAATCAATATTAAAATTTTAGTCAGAATCAGTGATTCTTAGAGGCTTTGCGCCTTTGTGGCGTGCCTCTTTAGCCACTAAGGCACGAAAACACTAAGAATGCACAAAAAGTAACGGGCAATTGTTAGCAATTGCCCGTTACTTGATTATCTCATTGAAAATCATGTTATTGTAAATATATCCCATCTGCTTACTATTAAAGCGTACCTTTGCAGTGCTGATTTTAAATTAAAAAGCTATTAAAGTTTCCATTCCCGATAAGGAGTATTATACACGAAGGTGTGTGAAATCAATTGAAATGGTCAGGTTTTAATATTATTTCCGGACAATAAAAGCCAGGTGCTGAGCACCCAATGTTACCCAGAAACAATATCGGAGATCAGAAATCAATTAAAAACAGCGCGAAGTTTTTAGGTTAATTCATGATATTTTATCAGTTTTCCAGGAAACTTCATCTGTAAATTCTTGCTGAAACATTTTGCTCAGGCAAAAAATAAGCAGTACTTACAGCAAAAAGACTTCCTTTTCATCCGACCGGCGATTAAGAACCTTTATAATTTAAATTACCGGTCGAATAAATACTCATAAATGTCATTTGAAAATTTAAATCTGATTGAGCCCATCCTCAGGGCTGTAAAAACTGAAGGATACACCATTCCAACTCCCATTCAGGCAAAAGCAATCCCGCTGGTACTTAATCGCCGCGATATACTTGGCTGCGCGCAAACAGGAACCGGAAAAACCGCCGCATTCGCAATTCCTATTATTCAGCTGCTTTGCGCTGACGTTCAGCCACCGCGCGTTAAACGCCCGATCCGCAGCCTGATATTAACCCCAACCCGTGAGCTTGCCATACAGATAGCCGAAAGCTTTGCCAGTTATGGCAAAAACACCAGTCTGAAATACCAGGTTATATTCGGCGGAGTAAACCAGCATTCGCAGGTTGCACAATTACTTGCCGGAATTGATGTGCTTATTGCCACACCGGGCCGTTTACTCGACCTGATGGATCAAAAATATATTAACCTGATGAACGTTCAGTTTTTTGTGCTCGACGAAGCCGACCGTATGCTGGATATGGGTTTTGTACACGATGTAAAACGCATTATTGCCAAGCTGCCTGCGAAAAAACAATCGCTGTTCTTTTCGGCAACCATGCCGCAACCTATTGTTCAATTAGCCTCAACCATATTGGTTAATCCCGCCACAGTGTCAGTAACTCCCGTTTCGAGTACGGTGGATATTATTAACC
Source organism: Bacteroidales bacterium (assembly GCA_038212135.1). Classification (GTDB taxonomy): domain Bacteria; phylum Bacteroidota; class Bacteroidia; order Bacteroidales; family UBA4417; genus UBA4417. The sequence goes on from JBBQUX010000058.1 coordinate 4,370, forward strand.
AGGAAGTTTATTTTGTTGATAAAAATAACAAGAAACACCTGCTGATAGAGGTATTGAAAGGTACCGAAGTGGACAGGGCGCTCGTTTTTACGCGTACCAAACACGGTGCCGATAAGGTTGTAAAAGATTTAACCCGTGCAGGAATCAACGCACAGGCCATACATGGCAATAAATCGCAGAACGCAAGGCAGAATGCGCTTAGTAACTTCAAGTCGAAGCTCACCCGTGTGCTGGTTGCCACCGATATTGCCGCACGAGGAATTGATATTGATGATCTTTCGCATGTTATCAATTACGAACTGCCGAATATTCCCGAATCGTATGTGCACCGCATTGGCCGTACAGGCCGCGCAGGTGCCAGCGGAATTGCCATTGCTTTCTGCGATGCCGAGGAAAAGGAATATTTACGCGATATTCAGAAACTGATAGGTAAAACCATACCGGTTACCGAAAATAAATTTTATCCCTTAATGGATCATTCGGTAAGCAAGCCTGCCGCAAAGCCGCAGCGTCCGCAAAGGGATTCGGGTGGCAGGAATGCACCGGCCCGTAGCGAGAAAAAAGCACCTTCACAAGGCGGTGATTTCCCAAGGAAACGGATTTTTAAGGCGTATACTAACCCGAGGAAATCGTTTGAATAAACGATTTTCGAGATAGAATTGAAATGGCTGGTGTTTTTAATACCGGCCATTTTTTGTTTTGAAAGAATTTTTGAACACTCTCCTTTCCGATCAATTAAACTATTCCCATTTTAGAAAATTTTACGCTGAATTCCTCACGATCCTGCGAATTGGATTCAGAAATGATTCTGCATAATTCAGAGATTCTTTGACGCCTTTAAGTATATTACTTAATACAATTTAAGTGCCTGCTCTATTTGAGATAAGTATATTTTGATTCATCATTACGTTCATTTGTTTCAACGTACGACATTTACGTATGTGTGTAACGTACCGGTTTGTATATAACAGCACAACATATTTGTATATGCTACTAATTATTTACATATTATAAATCAAGCTATGACTAACCCAGTGAATTTTATTTTCTCATCTTCCTGATTACATTAATGTTACAAATATTTTTAGCTGGTTTTTAAAGTATTGAACATAATTATATTTATTTCGTTTCAGAATCGTTTGGTATAATTGCAAAATATTATATTTGAAGCAACTAAACCAACTAACCTTTTATGAAAAAACAAATTACCAGGTTTGCCTTTTTAACCTTATGTCTGCTCAGCGCCTCGTTTAATGTTAGTGCGCAGGAAATTGTAAAACCCGAAATTAATTCGATATTGCAGGTTCAGCAGTATGAGCGTGCCATTCATATAATGGCCATGCTTTTGATTGGTTTTGGCTTTTTAATGGTGTTTATCAAAAAGTACGGACGTTCTGCATTAACAGCAACTTTTCTGCTGGTAAGTGTTTCGTTGCCTGCCTATTTAGCCATTCACGGCATGAGTATTTTCGAAAGCCGCAGCGAAATGGAACAACTTATCCTCGCCGAATTCAGTGCTGCAAGTTTACTTATTGCCACCGGAGCTATTTTAGGACGAATAAAAATGTACCAGTACCTGATACTTGGATTGCTGTTTGTGCCTTTTTATATGTTCAACGAATTGGTTGTTATTGGCGACTATTTCCATTTTATAGGTAAAGTTGCTGATACAGGTGGATCAATTGTTATTCATGCCTTCGGAGCCATATTTGGAATTTCCGCTGCCACATTTCTTACAACTCATGAGCAAATGAAGATACCGATCGAATCGGATGCCACATCCGACAAATATTCCTTGCTCGGAAGCATGGTATTATGGGTTTTCTGGCCAAGTTTCTGTGCTGCATTGGTTGCTGTTGATTTGATTCCTTTAACAGTGGTAAATGTAATAATCGCCCTTTGCGGCTCAACACTGGCTACCTATGTTGCTTCCATTTCAATCAGGGGGAAAATTAATGCTGCCGATATTGCGAACGCAGCTCTTGCCGGCGGTGTTGCCATAGGCGCTACCTGCGATCATGCCACCCATTTTCAGGCAATGATTATCGGGCTGATTGCAGGTACTATTTCAACTTTTGGATTTGGCGTCCTTCAAAAAATACAGGAAAAATTTCATAAAATTGTTGACTCCTGCGGCGTATCGAATCTTCATGGTATACCCGGCATATTCGGAGGCCTGACAGCTATCGCCATTATTCCTACTCTTAATGCCGGTGCTCAGCTGATAGGAATTTTAGTTACCGTTTTCTTAGCAATTACCGGCGGATTATTTTCCGGTAAAGTAATTTCCTTGTTTGGAAAACCAAAAGAAATATACAACGACGCTGCTGAATTTGAGAATGTAGATAAGCCTGAAGTAGTAATACACAATAGTTAATTAATAGAAATAATTATTTGATAAACCACTGTCCACCAGTAACAAATATCCTGCGGGACAGTGGTTTTGACATTTTTTAAGGGTAAGGGAAGAGCTTAAGTTACACTATCAACTTACTCTTGTTATTGATAAAGCGTGATTTAGATAAGCCTTTAAAGGGAATTTTTTGCACGAAAAATCAGTTGATTATCAGACTATTTTCAATATTTATTAATAAAATCAAATCTCATTCTTCCTTAATGTAAATCCAACATTAAACAAGAAAAACTGGGCGGGGAATAGTAATATTGCATTATTACTTCGGAACAGAAACGAAATCGCAAATTACCCCCAAAATCAATTATACCCGGTTTATAATTGCTGAATAGTTTTTAAACGCATTATCCCATATTTCAATATCCTCAGGCTCGTACCGTTTTGGAGGGAATGATTTTCCTGTAATTTCGCGCATTTCGGATATGTTTTTTACTATTCCAAGAGCCAGGGCCTGTACCATAATATTGCCGGTAGCAGTCGCTTCATCGAGTGAAGCAATTACTGGAATTCCGCAACAACCGGCAGTAAACCGGCAAAGCAATTCGTTTTTAATTCCTCCTCCTGTCATATATATAGCTTCAGGCATTCCTCCGCGCAAGGATTCAATCTGACTGGTTACAACCCTGAATTTGAAAGCAAGCCCCTCGAGTATGATCCGGATAATTTCGCCATGGGTTTCAGGAACGTATTGGCCTGTATTTTCACAATAAGCAGTTATGGCAGCAGGCATGTTATCCGGGTGAAAAAAGGAAGCGTGATCGGTATCTATAAACGCAGCAAATGGGTTAGCTTCACCGGCAAGGGTTACCATATCGGCAAATGAATAATTGTTCTCTTTCCAGGCTTTGCGGCATTCCTGCAGCAGCCAGAGTCCGGTGAGGTTTTTCAGTATGCGGAACGTATGCGCGACCCCACCTTCGTTGGTGAAGTTGAGCTGCTGCGATTTTTTGGTAACAACAGGGGTAGCTGATTCAAATCCCATCAGGCACCAGCTGCCGGTACTTATATAAGCCCAGTTGGTTCCGGTTGCCGGTATGGCCGCAATTGCCGATCCTGTATCGTGCGATACCACAGCAACAACCGGGATTCGTGCAATGCCTGTTTCGTATGAAATAGTATTCGAAATACTGCCTATAATACTTCCTGGTTCTGCAATGCGGGGCATAATGCTGACGGGTATTCCCAACTTTCTAAAAATATCCTGATCCCATATTCGTTTCACAGGATTGTATAATTGCGAAGTGCTAGCAATACTGAACTCAGTTTGAATGATTCCGGTTAAAAGATAATTGAAGATATCGGGCATAAAAAGCAAGTGCTTGGCTTTTAAGATCGGCTCGTATCCCATCTTTTGTAACCCAAGAAGTTGGAAAAGAGAATTGATCTGTGAAATCTGAACGCCGGTTTGTCCGTAAAGTTTATCCGCTGACATCAGTTCGGCAAAAGCTTCCACCATGCCGTCATTTTTTACATCGCGGTAAATAAAAGGTTTTGTCAGTTCTCCTTCTTCGTTAAGAAGTGCGAAATCGACACCCCAGGTATCTATGGCTATGCTTTCGACAGGAATATCCTGTTCGGCAACTATAGTAAGACTTTTCTTGATTTCCTGCAAAAGAAAGTCAATATTCCAGTAGCCATGACCATCAGCAAATACAGGTTCATTTACAAAGCGATGTATTTCACTGATTATGAGTTGCCCGTCAGTCAGTTCGCCGAGCATAGCGCGACCGCTGCCGGCACCGAGGTCGATGGCAAGGAAGGTGTTTTTCATAGGTTTTTTTGAAAGGGAACATTAAACATGTAGCACAAAATGCAGAATGTTAAAGGAACGAAAACAAGGGATGAGCCAAATGCTAAATCACTTTTACATTCTTCATTCAATGTTTAGTGTTTTTCTTTTTATTGAAACAAACCGGTGACGGGTTTATCCTTTGATCTTGATCCTTACCAGCTCACCGATTTTGTCCAAAGGTATGCGTTCCTGAAGCATAGTATCGCGGTCGCGGATGGTTACCGTATTATCATCCAGTGTTTGATGATCGACAGTGATACAATAGGGTGTGCCTATGGCATCGTGACGGCGGTAGCGCTTCCCTATCGAATCTTTCTCTTCGTACTGGCACATATAGTCGTACTTGAGCGTATCCATAATTTCGCGGGCTTTTTCGGGCAATCCATCTTTGCTTGTCAAAGGTAATACAGCGCATTTTATCGGAGCAAGAACCGGAGGTATGCGCAATACAACACGTTCCGATCCGTCTTCGAGTTTCTCTTCGGTGTAAGCGTGGCTTAGGATAGCAAGGAAAGTACGGTCGAGGCCGATGGAGGTTTCAATTACATATGGCACGTAATTTTCATTAAGTTCGGGGTCGAAATATTGGATTTTTTTACCTGAATGCTCCTGATGGGCTTTTAAATCGAAATCGGTACGCGAATGAATACCTTCAAGTTCTTTAAAACCGATAGGGAATTCAAATTCAATATCAGCAGCGGCATTGGCGTAATGCGCCAGTTTTTCATGCTTGTGGAAACGGTATTTCGAAGCAGGGATTCCAAGCGAAAGATGCCAGTTCATGCGGGTTACTTTCCATTTTTCGAACCATTCGAGTTCGGTGCCCGGGCGAACAAAAAACTGCATTTCCATCTGCTCAAATTCACGCATACGAAAAATAAACTGTCGGGCCACGATTTCGTTACGGAATGCTTTACCGGTTTGTGCTATTCCAAACGGAATTTTCATCCTGCCGGTTTTCTGAACATTCAGGTAATTTACAAATATTCCCTGTGCGGTTTCAGGTCGGAGATATATCACATTAGCGTCTTCACTAACTGAACCCATTGATGTGCTGAACATCAGGTTAAACTGACGAACATCGGTCCAATTCCGGCTTCCCGAAACAGGGCAAACGATTTCGAGGTCTTCGATAAGTTTTTTTACATCAGCCAGGTCGTTGCGTTCCATGGCATTGTAGAAACGTTTTGTAGTATCATCAATTTTCTGCTGGTATTCCAGTACACGTGCATTGGTGGCAATAAACTGGTTCTTATCAAAAGTATCGCCAAAACGTTTTACGGCTTTTTCTATTTCTTTATCGATTTTATCCTGCCATTTAGCCATCTGGTCTTCAACCAGAACATCGGCGCGGTAACGTTTTTTCGAATCGCGGTTATCAATAAGCGGGTCGCTGAAAGCATCCACGTGACCGGAAGCTTTCCAGGTAGTCGGGTGCATGAAAATAGCTGCATCCAGACCCACAATATTTTCGTGGTATTGTACCATCGACTTCCACCAGTACTGGCGGATATTGTTTTTCAGTTCTACGCCATTCTGCCCGTAATCGTACACCGCGCTAAGGCCATCATAAATTTCGCTCGACTGAAATACAAACCCATACTCCTTGGCATGGGATATAATTTTTTTGAAAATTTCTTCGTTTTGTGCCATGCGGCAAAGGTAGCCAAAAATTATAAATTGACAAAAAGTGCGGTGAGAGTGGGGGCATGGGGACACGAGGACAAGGAGAAGCGGGATAGGGAGAATGGGTAAGGGGGGATAAATTTACCAGGGAACGGAATACAATGTGTTAATGGGACAATGTGTGACAATTCGGCAATTCGGCAATGTGATAATGTGATAATGTGACAATTCGGCAATGTGGCAATGTGGCAATTGGGCAATGTGGCAATTCGGTAATGTGATAATGTGATAATGTGGCAATGTGATAATGTGACAATGTGATAATGCGATAATGTGACAATCCGGCAATGTGAAAATTCGATGAACTAATAATGTGATGAGTTAAGCTGATATTGAAACACTACATTCTTTTACTTTGCGTTGGGTGTTGAAACCCGGCATCCGACATCATAAAAGAAAACGGTTAAATAAATCCCTTCAAAAAATCTATCTCAGGGTGACTGTCATTTCTGGATAAAGAACGCATCTTTCAAACCTTTGTTGATTTTGTAATTCTTCAGATCAATTTCAATTACTCCCTTTTTTGAATCTTTTTCGTTTGCCTTTGGTTTCGATTGAGGGTTTTGAATATCGGTGGCAATGGCTTTTGGCACCTTAAACTTTTTCACGTCAACGGTAAAAATCATTCTGTCGGGTAAACCGTAACCGATTTGCGAAGTGTAGAAATAATCAATTTGTATCGTTCCGCTCGAGCGTGTGGTGAGCTGCGATCTGATAACGAGGTTCCGGGCGTAATCAATCCAGAATTTTGCCAAAACCAGATCTCCGGTATCCACCGAAGGAATCAAACTTATAATTTGTGTAAGTGAAGTTCCGATTTTTTCTTTTCCGGTAAAAAAAGCAGTGTACGTTGTAGAATCGCGGATTATTTTTGATAAATCGCTGAAACCCTGTTTAGGCATTATCGCGATGCTTTTTGAGTCAACCTTGAATTTATCTGGCTGTTTGAAATATACAACGGCATTCACCGGCAATATTTTTATCAGCGGAATATCAGCCCGGATACTGGCTTCGACAGAATAATCTTTCACCTTCATCATTTTTCCGTACACATTGAGCAAAAGTTGATTTGGTGTTTTTTGCGCAGCACTATCAGGACATGATATCAGTAATAATACGAATAGTATGAAACCGGTTTTAACACAATTATTCTTCATGATAAAATATCTTTCTTATTGAATTTATATAATGCAATACCCAGCAGGCTTACTATATGAATAAGCAATACAATTACGGAATTAGCAATTTGCTGTTTCGGAACAGGATCATCGAAAAAACTCCGCCACGAGGCCATGTGGGTTGTAAAAAGAAGAGGACGGATACTATCAAAGACCGGTACATCAAGCGTTCCGATTATTGTGAAAAGGATGATGATAGCCATGGTAGTGACAATCGGTCCAATTGAATTATCGGTAAAACACGATAATGTAACGGACAAAGTTGCAATAGTTACCAAAGCCAGGTAAGCAATCACAAAACCACTTAAAAAACGCCACATCACATCTGTGCTCTGGAGTATAACAAGTCCTTCACTTTTCAGGATCATCAAATCGCCTGTACCGAAAAGCAGGCGTCCGAAACCAATAGCCATAACTCCCAGCCAAAGCAGTATGACCAATGTATATATGTTTCCTGCAAGAAATTTAGAAAGTAACAGTTTGGTACGTGATATAGGTTTGGTTGCCAACATACGGAGGCTACCCATAGCGGCCTCGCCCGAAACCAGGTCGCCGGTAACCAAAGCCACAAGCAATGGAACCTGAATAATGAGTGTTTGAAGCACGATAAATGCCATCAGGTTTCCGTTGAGCACATTGCCCTGAAACGACAGCGTTTGTTCAAATGAAGCGGTGATAAAGGAAATATAAGCCAGCCCATCAACTTTCATGGCAAACAGGATAACGCCAACCAGCACTGTTATGGCACCCAGCCCGATGTAAGAGCGGGGTTTGGCTGCTATTTTAATAAATTCGTTGTAAGTGCTTTTCCAGAACATCAGTTACTCACTAATTTTAAAAAATAATCCTCGAGCTTTCGTTTCGAATCAATTCCAAATACTTTAATACCATTATCCAGCAGATGTTGATTTAATCTCGGAATATCCTTATGTGCAATATGAAATTGGAGCATATTGTTTTCAATAATCCCGATTGTTTCAGGCGAGAAGTTTGTACTGATTATCTGCCGGGCTTTTTGGGGCTGATCCACTTCAAAGGAAACAATAAGTTCCTGCTCGTTAAGCAATTCGGAAACATTCCCCTGTATAATTGATTTCCCTTTTGCAATAATAACCATCCGGTTGGCAATCAGTTCGATTTCGGAGAGAATATGCGAAGAAAGCAGGATAGTTTTGTTTCGCTCATTTTTTAGCTGCAGGATAAGATTGCGGATGTCAATGCTGCCTTGAGGGTCGAGGCCCGTATTCGGCTCGTCGAGGATAATCAGATCCGGGTCATGGAGAATAGTTTGCGCAATACCTAGCCGTTGTTTCATTCCGTGAGAGAAGTGGCCTACCTTATCCTTCTCGCGGCCTTTCAAACCTACAAATTCAATCAATTCATGAATCCTTGAACTGGAAACAGAAGATCCGGAGATGCGTGCGAATATTTCAAGATTTTTTTCAGCAGACAGGTATTGGTAGAAATCTGGTTTCTCGACAATACAACCTATTTTGGACAAGATAAAACCTCGGTTATTCCGGAGTTCTTTACCAAAAAGCCTTATAGTGCCTGAGGTTGGGGCAATAAGCGATAACATTGCCCGGATAGTGGTGCTTTTTCCTGCCCCGTTAGGCCCAAGGAAACCGAAAACATCACCTTTATAAACATCAAAACTCACATCTTCAACAGCCCGGATTTTGCCAAATTGTTTTTCGAGGTGTTTTACTTCAACTATTTTATCTGACATGGTAATTCTGGACCTATTGCAGCTATTGCATCAGGTTTATGTTAATGCTTTATAAAACAGCTGGCTGAAATAATTGTTTGTACAGGGAGGAAGATTCTTCGCAAGAGGAAGGCTTATTTTATTTTCGAATCAAGGTATTCCTTCAATTTACTTTGATTTTTAGCTTCTATCAGTTTTTTTATTTCTCCCCTGGGCTTGTAATTATTATCAGGGTTTTCGCAATAAATGGCAAGTAATTTATATGAATTGATCCTTAAATCTTCCCGCTCAACAGCTTTGCCTTTTTCGAGTGCATATTTCGCCAGACAGGCAAAATACACTCCAAGCAGCTCGTTATCATTGTTGGTGATTCTCATAACTGATTTATCGGGAACAAAAGAATAATCAGGTGTTCCCGACATCCATCTCATAATAAACGAAATGGCATTTTGCCTGTTCAGGTTGTCTTTGTCAATCGGGGATGCATACACATAATCAGCTGCAAGAATAACCTGGGGCTCAGCTTTCCTGTACTCTTTTGGTGTGCTTAGAAGGATATTGTCATACTGCGTGGATGGCTGCGAAGAAGCACTGATCTGCAGCAGGATGAATAGTACAGGTAAGATGATTTTCATGATTTGGAATTGATTAGCAGTCACAATTAAAAAAAAGTGCAGGCTGGTTTTTATTAATATTGCCTGAATTTAACAGGACATGTTGCAAATATAGATTTTTTTAGGCTTGGAAGAATCTAAGGATTAACGGGGGATCATTGAATGAAATTTGTACCCTGACGAAGATCTGATCGTTAATGTATCAGTGTTCCTGGAATAAAAGGTTGCTTATTGTTATAACAAAAAACGTTCCGAAGCAGTACCCGCTTCGGAACGCAAAAAATTTATTGCTTTATAATTACTGTTTTTCGATACTCCAACCTGTTTTTAATCCTACAATAAACCATGCTAATGCTACGGTTCCCAGTGCAAAAATAGTATCACCTATTACCCTCAGCCATCGAAAAATTGAAAGGGTATCGCCTTGCATAAAGTCAGCCGAGCGTGCATACCATAATCCATATTTTACACTTACCCATGTTTGGGCAAGTCCCACAGGAAGCACACTTATGAGTACCATCAATACCAGTCCTATGTTAATTGCCCAGAAAGCAAAACGAATGTACTTTTCTTTCCAAACCACACCGGCATTCATGCTGCGAAGTACAAAAAGCATCAATCCTATTCCCAGCATTCCATATACTCCGAACAGAGCGGTATGCCCGTGAACTGCGGTTGTATTCAAGCCTTGCATATAGTACAATGCAATCGGAGGATTGATGAGGAAACCAAAAATTCCAGCTCCCACGAGGTTCCAGAATGAAACCGCCAGAAAACTGTAAATAGGCCATTTGTAATTCCGTATCCATGTATTATAGCGCGATATTTTCAGTGTTGAGTATGCTTCGAAACCAATCAGTACAAGCGGTGCTACCTCCAGTGCACTAAATGTTGCGCCAATCGCAAGTATTGCCGTTGGAGTTCCTGTAAAATACAAATGATGGAACGTTCCTAATATACCGCCCGAAAGAAAAACAATAGTTGCGAAGAGCACATTACTTGTGGCAGTTGCAGCCCTGAGAAGGTTCAGCTTTACAAAAAGGAAAGCAATAGCCACGGTAGCGAAAACTTCGAAAAATCCTTCCACCCAGAGATGAACCACCCACCATCGCCAGTATTCAGCTATGGCAAGGTTGGTCTGACGGCCCCACATAAGCCCGGCACCATAGAATGCAGCAATGGCTACCGATGCAATCAGGAACATGGAAAGTAAATGGCGGTTTTCGTCACGTTTTTTAATAGCGGGCCAGATGGCACGACCCATCAGCAGCAGCCAAAGTAAAAGTCCGATTAACAGGAATGCCTGCCAGAAACGACCCAGGTCGACGTATTCATAACCCTGGTGCCCGAAATAAAAGTTGCTTACAAGACCTAATTTCTGCATGATACCAAACCACTGCCCGATCAGTGAACCTACCACTATTACGAGCAAAGCAATAAAAAGAAAGTTTACGCCCAGTCTCTGGAATTTCGGTTCATACCCTGATACGGCAGGAGCCAGGTATAATCCCGTTGCCAGCCAGGAAGTAGCAATCCAGAAAATCGCTATCTGCACATGCCAGGTGCGCGAAAGGGAATACGGAAGAAAATCCGACAACGGAAAACCATAAAATGCCTGACCTTCGACTCCGTAATGCGCGGTAATTATACCCATTATTACCTGTACCAGAATAAGACCAGTTACAACCCAGAAATACTTCAGCGTTGCTTTCATGGAGGGGGTACTTATCTGACCATAAAATGGATCTTTTGTAAGGTCGTCAGGTTCTTCTTCCTTTTTTGTGGAAGCATAAAACCATACCAGCAATCCTATCCCGATGAGTAACATAATTACACTGAAGCCTGTCCATAATATTAATGCGCTGGTGGGTCGGTTAGCAACCAATTCATCAGAAGGCCAGTTGTTAGTATAGGAAATATCGCTGTCGGGCCGGTTAGTAACACAAGCCCATGCTGTCCAGAAAAAGAATGCGTTCATCTGCGCCATCCGTTCGGGAGTTTTAATGGAATTGGCAGGAATAGCGTAATCATCGCGCAATTCATCCAATGCAGGATCATTCATAAATAAGCCTGAGAAGTGTTTGCTTACAAAGGCAATTGCTTTTGCCCGCAATGGGGAAATAATAAAGCTGTCAGAAGCTTCGTCGTATGTATTTGTGCGCAATTCCTTTTGCAGACGAACCTTATACATCGCCTGTTTTTCGGGGGACAGGGCATCGAATGTTGTGCTGTCATTTTCGAAAGCATATTGATCAAGAATAAAAATGGCTTCGCGATGAAGCCAATCCGCTGACCAATCTGGAGCTACATACGATCCGTGCCCCCATATGGTTCCCACTTCGTGGCCGCCAATGGATTGCCATATATTCTGTCCGTCTTTTATATCCTGCCCCGTAAAAAGGACTACCCCACCCGTTGTAATTACTTTAGCCGGAATGGGAGGTGCTTTCCGGTAAATTTCCCTGCCATAGTATCCTAATACAGCAAAGGAAATAACCATTACGGCAATAAAGCCAATCCAGAGTCTTTTTGTTGTCATGCGTTTTAGTTTTGGTTGTTTGATTGATTTAGTAAATTGACATTTAGACAGTTGCTCATTTATTTAATTAATTTTCTGATTGCCGTAAGAGTCTCTTCCTGTTCCACGGCAAATCCGATTTGCTGGTTCGCAATAACACCTTGCTGATCAAAAACATGAATTATATTGGAATGATCGAATCCACCGTTTTCCAGCTTTTTTACTTTTACACCAAGCACATTGGCTATTTCCATTGTTGCATCCTGGGTGGAACAAATCAGCGTCCAGTTGGCATTTAACTTATGATCTTCAGCGAATTCTGTAAGTCTTGAAGGTGAATCTCTTTGCGGGTCCATGCTTATAAGAAGGAAAGAAACCTGCTGTCGTTCATTTTCAGTCAATGCGGATTCAATGTGCTGCATATCCGCAACTATGCGGGGGCAGGCCGATTCGCAGTGTGTGAAAATCATTGCCGTAATCATGATTTTGTCCCTGAAATGGTTCAGTTTCAGATTCTCTGCTTTTTGTGTTGTCCATGTCGAGGAGAGGTTGTAAACTGATTCGCCCGAAAGTTCCTTTAAAGCCTCAGTATGTTTCTCCTTGCTGCAACAGCTTTTGACTTTGGTTTCCGCATTTTTAGTACACGACATTACTATGGCTGCGCAAGAGATTATTAATACGATTGATATTTTCATGACTGGTTTTTTTATTTTACACATCTGAATCCAAGATTGGCAACACAATACTTTGCCTTCACACTTGAGCGCATGGCAAAGCGCATAAATGAAGCGTAGTTATTAATGTCTTTTGATGCGAATGAGCCGCCTCCGCAAAACAAAGTATTATCGAGGCTGGTGTTGCCGCGCGATTCGCCGGTAGTTAGTGCGCTGTTAAAATCATACGTCCATTCCCACACCAAACCATGCAAATCGTAAACGCCAAAGAAATTTTTATACGTTGTACCAACTGAGGGTAGTGTGGAAAGGCTTGGTTTTGTTACCCAATTCAAGACCCACTGGTTAAAAGCAGGATCTTTGCTTGCATCGGCCTTCGTTTCGCTTGCCTTTGCAGCCAGTTCCCATTCAGCAGTTTCGGGCAGCCGTTTGCCCTGGCATTCGCAGTATTTTTTAGCTGCAAACCACGAAATATTCACAACCGGGCTTTTGGCAATTTTCTCATTGAACGAGTCATCCGAATTCCATTGTTTCAGGTAACTGCTGTCGGCAAAAATACTTTTCGCTTTACTCTTGCTCCACTCAGGATTGGATTTTACAAATGCCAGGAAATCGGAATTGGTTACCGGGTAAATATCCATTTCAAACCCTTTCACTTCAGTTTTCTGAATATCTTTTGAATACAACGGAATATACGATCCTCCCCTGATCTTCACCATAGCAGCAGGCTGTGGGTTTACCTGTCCGGAAACGGAAATCAAGAGTAAGCTGTTCAATATCAGCAGAAATATTTTCATTCTTCTATTTTCTTACCCTGGCTACATCAGCAGCATTTATTTCCCCGCCTTTGTTACCAAAACTATTCAGTACATAGGTTGCTACAGAAGCGATCTGGTTATCGGTTAGGGTTTGTTTTGGCATAACGCTGTTAAATAGTTTACCGTTAACAGTAATCGGACCTGATAAACCATGCGTAATCACGCGGATAATTTTTTCAGGATCTGAAGAGAAATAATCGGACTTAACCAGGGGTGGAAATGCTTTTTCAATTCCTTTCCCGTCAGCCTGGTGACAGGCCTGGCATGTGCTGGCATACAGAGCTTTCCCCAGGGCAAGTTTCTCTGCTTTCGACAGTGGCTTTGATACTTCAGCACCGGTTGTTGGCATGGTTTGTACAGCACCTCCTTCGGGCTGGTAAATCCTGTCGTCCTGTTGCCCCGAAAAAATATTCTTATTTTCTGGGCCATCAACCTGGAGAATTCCCAGCGCACCCTTATTAAATGCCCTGAAAATAGCATGATCGACGAGTATAAAACTACCGGGGACATCCAGTTTAAATTCTGTAATAGCTGAACCTCCTGGTGGAACCAGTGTAGTCTGTATATTGTGATTAAGTGTGCTTCCTCCCTCAGGATAAACATTATCGAATATTTCTCCAATCACATGGAAGCTGGAAGTCAAACCCGGTCCGCCGTTTCCGACAAACAACCGAACCGTTTCGCCCACTTTGGCTTTTAACGAATTATCACCGGTGAGAGCACCTACTTTTCCGTTAAACACCACATAATCAGGGTTTTCTTCAAGTGCTTTTTCCATGTCGAAAGGCTGTAGTCCTGATTCGCCATAGCTGCCTTTGGTATAAAAATCGCCCTGGCAAACATAAAATTCCTTATCAACTTTTGGAAGTCCAGCCTTGGGTTCAACCAGTATTAATCCGTACATCCCGTTGGCAATATGCATACCGACAGGCGCAGTTGCACAATGGTAGATAAACAAACCAGGATTGAGAGCGGTGAAGGAGAACTGGGTTTCGTGCCCCGGTGCCGTAAATGTGGAAACCGCTCCTCCTCCGGGTCCGGTAACTGCATGAAGGTCGATATTGTGAGGCAGTTTGCTGGAAGGATCATTTTTTAAGTGGAACTCAACCAGGTCGCCTTCGCGGACACGGATAAACTTTCCGGGAACCTGTCCGCCAAAGGTCCAGAAATTATATTTAACACCATCCATCATTTCCATTTCCTTCTCTATAACTTCCAGGTTCACAATTACTTTAGTGGCGTGTTTACGGCTTATAGGAGGCGGAACGTTTGGCGCAAACGTTAAAACCGCAACTTCCCCGCCTTTGATTTCTTCAAGTTTTGAATTGCCCGGCTGGCGGCTGTTTTTATTGCAGCTTGTGGTTATCATTACTGCTGCAAACAGCAGAAAAGCGATTGTTGGTAAACTATTTCCGGATATCATAATGGAAAGATTTGGAGGTTAAATCAATCAAGGAATTTTTTGGAAGGATTTGATCAGGTTCTGTAAATGCCGGCAAGTGTGTCTATCAATGCAACAAGTTCATCTTTACTCT